>PEQZ01000070.1 GCA_002928395.1 Hyphomicrobium sp. | reverse complement strand
TTGATCCCCGGCATCGATTTCGCCGGCACGGTGGTGGCCTCGTCGAATTCCGAGTTCCAGGCGGGCGACGCGGTGCTCCTTAACGGCTGGGGTGTCGGCGAGAGCCACCATGGCGGCTTCAGTCAGATGGCGCGTGTGAAGGGCGACTGGCTGGTCGGGCGGCCCTCGGCCCTGAGCGCCGCGCAAACCATGGCCATCGGCACAGCCGGCTACACCGCCATGTTGTGCGTGCTCGCACTCGAGGCCCACGACGTAACGCCGGCCAAAGGGCCGGTGCTGGTCACGGGAGCTGCCGGCGGCGTCGGCAGTATCGCCGTCTCCGTGCTGGCCAAGCTCGGCTACCACGTCATCGGATCGACCGGTCGGCCGGAGGAGGAGGGCTATCTCAAATCCCTTGGCGCGGCCGAAGTGATCAACAGGGCTGAATTGTCGTCGCCGGGAAAACCGCTCGCGAAAGAGCGCTGGGCAGGAGCCATCGACGTCGCCGGCAGCCACACCCTGGTCAACGCTATCGCTGCGACACGATACGGCGGCTGCGTCGCATCGACCGGGCTTGCGCAGGGCATGGATCTGCCCGGCAATGTTGCCCCGTTCATCCTTCGCGGAGTCACGCTCGCGGGCGTCGATAGCGTCATGTGTCCGAGGCCGAAGCGGATCGCGGCCTGGTCCCGCCTTGCCCATGATCTGGATACGGCCAAGCTCGCGGCGCTCACCGTTACGCGGCCGGTCGAGGATGTGGTCGCGCTGGCACCAGAAATCCTCGCGGGCAAGCTGCGCGGGCGCGTCGTCCTCGAGGTTGCCTGATCGCACGAGGGCGAACAGTGCACCCGCGTCAGTCCAGACGCTTGCGCATCAGGATCTCGGTCTTGCCATCGCGAATGAGACCGTCGATGCGGGCCGTCTCGTGATATCCGGCACGGGTGTAGAAGCGTAACGCGTCCCTATTGAAGTCGGAGGTGGCGACCCACAGGTTCCGTTCCCCCATCGCGCGGGCGTCGCGCTCGAACCAGGCGAGTACAGCCGAGCCGAGGCCATGTCCCTGGAACGCCGGCAGCAGGCCGAGAAACTGCAGATACGGCCCGCGCAGCCAACTGCGCCGCAGTCCGGCGATGCCGGCCACCTGGTCGCCGACCCGAATGGCGAAACGTGGTGCATCAGGCTGGATGCCGCGAAAGTAGCCCGCGAGGGCCGCAGCGGAGAACGGATAGTCGCGCCACGGCGAGAGTGCCGCGAAAGCTTCGCCGAGCGGGTCGGCCAGAGCGGGATCGAGTGGCGCCAATGTGCGCGCTCGCCCCAGGATGAGGTCGTCGCCAAGATCCATCGACAGGCCAGCGTCAGATTGAGTGGTTGTCATCGGATCGCCCCTCTTTGTGTCATCGCGCGGCTGGGGCCGGTGGACGCGGCGCACGAAGCGTGAACAGTTTGTCGTAGCGGTCGGTATCTCCAGGGCGGCTGTCGTAGCAGGTCTGGGCAATGACGGGGCGGCCGGCCGCCAGCAGTTCGCTCACGGTCACGAATTCGTAGCCAAGTGCCTTCAGCCGCGGGACGGCCAGCGGCAGTGCGGCTGCGGTATTGTGCCCGCGCCCATTCGCGTGGGCGATAATGATCGAGCCTGGCTTCACATTGCGAACCATCGATTCGGCGATCTCTTTCGCCGATGTCGATGGCGACGGATCACCAGTGGACAGGTCCCACTGAATGGCGAGCAACCCTGCATCGTTGACGGCATCGAGCGTAGCCTGATTGCAGGCTCCGAACGGAAATCGGTAGAGCCCGATACGCGGCGGAATGCGCTGGGCATCTTCAGGCGCAAGACACTGATCGTTGACCAGGCCGGCCCGAATCGCCTCGTAGGAGCGCTGCGGGCCGAGAATTTCGCGACTGATCTCTGCTCCTTGCAAGAGGCGAAGGTTGCGGTGCGACCAGCCGTGATTGGCCAATTCAAACAGCGGTTCGACCATCAATTGGCGTGTGCGCGCCTCGTGGCTACGCATCCATTTCCCGCCGGTGAACAGCGTGGCCTTGATCCGCTCGGCTCTCAGGTAGTCGAAGATCGCGCCATCGTAACCCGCGACCTCGCCGGTCTGCTCGCAAAGGTCCAGCGTCAACGCGATCAGCTTCTTGCCCCTCGGCAGGTCGACCCGGCGGATCGCGCCGCGGAGCGCCGCTGCCACGGGTTGGGCTGTTGCCAGCGGCCGCTCCGGCTCGGGCCTGTCGAACGCGCGATTGCCTTTCACGGGGAGCTTTTCGCCGGGGCGGGCGCCGAGGCCGGCCGGCGACACGCACCGAAACTCAGCGCTCGGCGCCTGTCCGGCAGCGCCCGCGTCGCACGGCGCCGCCATCGCCAAGACGAGCGCGGCCACCCCGATCGACATGTGCCCCATGGTGTCCATCACGGCGGCCTCTCTCATTGCCCACGAAACTTGGGCGCGCGTTTTTCCAGGAAGGCGCGCCGCCCCTCGACATAGTCGTCGCTTGAAAAGCAGGCTGCAACGAGGTTGTCGAGTGTTCCTATGTCGGCGGTCCCGGCATGTTGCGAAAGCTGATCGATCGACGCCTTCGCCGCGCGGATCGTCAGCGGAGCGTTGGCCGAGATTTCCGCGGCCAGCGCGCGGGCCGAGCCTTCGAGTTCAGCGCTCGGCACAATGCGGTTGACGAGCCCCATCGCACGCGCCTCTTCGACATTGAACCTGTGGCCGGTGAATAGGATCTCCTTGACTGCTGCAGGTGAGGCGAGCCGAAGTAGCGGCCTCAGCCAGCGGGGGTCATAACCGATGCCGAGCCTGGCGGCCGGAATAGCAAACCTCGCGCAGGCGCCGGCAATCCGCAAATCGCAGCACGCGGCAATGGCCAAGCCACCGCCGAGGCAGAAGCCGTGAACCATGGCGATCGTCGGCTTGGCACACGTCAGGATGGCATCGAAGGCCCGGTGATTGAGGTCGTTGTAGGCCGTGGCCGCGTTGCCCTGGCGGTTCAGTTCGAACTCGCTGATGTCCGCGCCCGCCGAGAACGCGCGTTCGCCTTCGCCGCGCACCACCACGACGCGGACCTCCGGGTTCTGGTCCGCCTGGTGGATGTGCTCGGGCAACTGTTGCCACATGGCGGCGGTCAGGGCATTCATCCGGCTCCGGTTGGCGATGGTCAGTACGGCTACTCCATCGGCGATGGCGCAGTGGATTTGAGGTCGCGGGCCTTGCTCTGTCACGATACCTTCCCATCTCATGGTCGGTCGACTCGTCGGATGCGGCGATTGTGTGGTGATGCAACTCCGGCCACCCGGAACAACGAGCATGCACCAGATATCCGGCTGGCCCGGGCAAACGGCCGGTCTAAAGACGGGTTTCAGGGCTGGACGCGCTGACCTACACTCGAGGGACGACATTGACGAGGGTTCGCAAGACCGTTATCGCCGAATTGATCGCTTGATCGGATCGCGTCTGCGGTTCCGGCTTCGATGGCACCAACGACTTTATGCGCGGCCCAAGTATGCGCGGCCCAAGTTTCTTTCGGCCACACTGATGGAGGCGTCAATGGCTCAAGGCAAGGCGACCCTGACGCGGGGTAACATTCAGGCCTACGACCCGATCTGGAGCCAGATCCGGAAGGAAGCGCAGGACGCAATGGCGGCTGAGCCCGCCCTCGGCAGCTTCATCTTCGCGACCATCCTGAGCCACGATAGGCTCGAAGACAGCGTGGTCCATCGCATCGCCCAGCGGCTCAGCCACCAGGACGTGGACGCGGGCCTGATCGCGCGCACGTTCAGCGATGTCGTATCCGAGAAGCCCGAGCTTGGCGCCACGTTCCGCGCCGACCTCGCCGCCGTGTTCGACCGCGACCCAGCCTGCAACCGGTTCATCGAGCCGCTGCTCTATTTCAAGGGCTTCCACGCGCTCGCGACGCATCGGTTCGCCCATGAACTGCTGCTGGCGGGCCGACGCGACTTCTCACTCTACATCCAGAGCCAGGCTTCGCGCATTTTCTCGGTCGACATCCATCCTGGCGCGCAGTTCGGCAAGGGCATCATGCTCGATCACGCCAACGGCTTCGTCGTCGGCGAGACGGCCGTGGTTGGCGACAACTGCTCGTTCCTGCATGCCGTGACGCTCGGCGGCAGCGGCAAGGAGACCGGCGATCGCCACCCGAAAATCGGCGACAACGTTCTGGTTGGCGCGGGTGCCAAGATCCTCGGCAACATTCGCGTTGGCCGCTGCTCGCGGATCGCGGCCGGCAGCGTGGTGTTGAAGGACGTGCCGCACAACACCACCGTGGCCGGCGTGCCGGCCAGGGTGGTCGGACCAGCCGGCTGCCCAGAGCCTGCTCGCAGCATGGATCAGGGCATCGGTCCCGATGACCGCGGCAGCGGCGAACAGCACCCCGAGGATTGATCTTCAGCCTTCGGCCGCCCCCGCGGGCTGTCGCGACCCTCGCATTGTTTCCCCGCTTGCCCACGGCGAGCGGGTACACTCGAACCCAGGAGAAAACGGTGAACAAGGAAGAGTTGGCGAAGATCCAGGCCTACCTCAGGAAGACCTTTGGAAACCCCAAACTGGAAGTCCGGGCGCGGGCCAAAAAGACGGATTCCGCCGAAGTATATCTGGGCGAGGATTTCATCGCGGTGCTGTTCCGCGAAGACGAGGAGGGCGAGGTCTCCTACCAGTTCCAGATGGCGATCCTCGAGATGGATCTTGAAGGCGCCTGATCGCGGGCCACTGAGGGGGGTGCCATGGCGCTTTATCGGTTGGGTGATGCCGCAGTCAGGACGCCGTCCAGCGGCCGCTACTGGGTTGCCCCTAACGCCGTGGTCATCGGCGACGTGGACATCGGCGAAGACGCCAGCGTCTGGTTCGGGACTGTCGTGCGGGGCGACAACGACGTGATCCGCATCGGCGCGCGGACCAATATTCAAGATGGATGCGTGCTCCATACCGATCCGGGATTTCCGATGCACGTGGCGGAAGACTGCACTATCGGTCATATGGTGATGCTACACGGTTGCACGATCGGCCGCGGAAGCCTCATCGGAATTGGATCGATCATCCTCAACGGCGCCGTCATCGGTGAGGATTGTCTGATCGGCGCAAATACGCTGATCGCCGAGGGCAAGGTCATCCCGCCGCGATCCATGGTGCTCGGATCGCCCGGCAAGATCGTGCGCCAGCTCAGTGACGAGGATCTTCCGAAAATTCACCGTGGCGCGGCGCACTACGTCAGAAACTGGCAGCGCTATGTTGCCGGTCTCGCGCCTGTGTAGCAGATCTGGCGCTTTGCCCCTTCGCGGCTGGTCTCGCGACCAGACGTCAAATCCAAAGCGACCCGTGAACCAGTGTTGCGCGTGTTTCTTGTCGTTTGGATGTTTCCTTTTGAGCTCTCCACGAAGGGAACCAATGGTCCGAACCGGCAGCTCAGGACGCGCCTGTCTTTCTCGGGACGAGACACCCGCATCGGCCATCGGCG
The DNA here is from genome assembly GCA_002928395.1 of Hyphomicrobium sp. Classification (GTDB taxonomy): domain Bacteria; phylum Pseudomonadota; class Alphaproteobacteria; order Rhizobiales; family Hyphomicrobiaceae; genus JAKAML01. The sequence goes on along the minus strand of PEQZ01000070.1, from coordinate 6,706 downwards.
AACGAAGCGAAGACATGGCCGGACGCGGATCGCATGAGGACGGCCGGCCCAAGACCCCGTGTCCGGAATTCGGCTACTGGTCCTGGTTGACGCCGGCCAGATTGCTCGGCCCTGGCGCTTGAAGCGGATCGAGCGAAACCCACACGCGCGGATTGAGGTAGGACTGCCGCATAACGAACTCGTAGGGCGTCCGTGTCCAAATGCGGACATCGGTGATCTTGTTGTCGAGGATGAAATCGCCCTGGGCGGTCCGGGCGGTCAGCACCGCGTGTCCATCGCCCTTCTCGTCGCGTACCACGGTCATCAGCAGCGCGCTGGCCGGCCAGCCCCGGTCGATCAGCATCTTGCGCTTCAGCAGCGCGTAGTCCTCACAATCACCCTTGTCGACCGGCATCGTCCAATGCTCGGTGACGCCGTAGAGATCGAGGTCGGTGAGCGGCTCGATGGTCGTGTTGACCATGCGATTGACGTCATCGAGTTCCGAAAGCCGGGCGGGCGAGGCATGGAAGCGCGTGGCTTCGCGCGACGGGTTGGAGCAATGCTGCGGTTGGGTCTCGCAGAACCGCACAAACCCGTAGGGCGGCTGGGCATTGCCAAACACCCGCATGAACGCCGTGGAGCGTTCAGCGTTGCGCTGATAATGCCGTGGCTCTGCCGCCGTTAGGCTTGCGGTCATGACGGTCTGGAGGAACGTCAGCAAGACGATTGTGAGACGCTTCATACTCAACCCCGACAGTAAGTCCCCAAGCTACCGAAGATCCCTGGCTTTTCCCTGAAGAAGGCCAGGCTAATGTGTGTCGAATTGCAGACGTTCCAGGGTCCGTTCGAATTTCAGCCGAAGACGCGGCGCAGCACATCTGGTGGTTGAATATCGAGGAACTGCAGGCCGACGCCGGTTTCGTGGTGGCGAACGACCAGCGCGCGCAGTCTGCCTAGGACGACTTCGGCGCCGACGTGCGGGCGAGCCGTCGTTTCGACGGCGGCACCCGACAGCGAGAAGTCGAGCACGCGGCATTCGACCGAAATCGTCTCGTTGAGCTTCAGCGGCATAGTTTTCGGCGGAACGGTCACGCGCTCGTGCTTGCGGTCGTCGGCGCCTTGCATCTCGTGGCGATTGAGCAGCCAGGTGAGTTGGGCCGCGAGTTTCTCGCGCTTGTTCTGCGTGGCGACGATCTTCATGGCAAAGCCGCCCTCGAACAGCCGCGCGACCGTGCCTTCGATGCCGCCGACTTGATCGAAGTAGGCGATGACCCGTTCGTTGTCGCGCAACACCACCGGCGACATGATCGATGCCCCGCCAACGGATATGTCGTTCAACTTGCACGGATATTCGAGTTTGTTTGCGCGCATGAAGCGGCCGAGGAGTGTAATGCCGACCCGCTTGTGGCGGCGGCGGTCGGGGCTGATCTTCGACATGGCCGGCTGTACCCGGCGGGCGAATTGGACAGAGGCAATCGACATCACAGAACCTTCATGGTGGTCGAACATTCGACGGTCGCCTGTGGCACCAGACATCCCACGAGGCCTAGATGCGCGGGACCACGCCTCCACTATCGGGCAGGCGACTTAATGAAGGGCTAATCGGCGCATCATTCTCGACACGGTTCCCGGCACACTCCGGAAACGGTCGCTCGGCGGTTTGTAGGAGGGGGGGTAGGGAGCGGGCGGCCGAAGGTCGCCCGTTGGCGCCTGCCGGGCAGGCACCCAGGATCGTTCGTATCCTGGTCGAGGCCGCAAGGCGCGGCAGCTCAGTCGCGAGGCGTCTTACTGAGGCCGCCATCGTAAACGCGGAACTGGCGGCGGTCGCACCGGACGATGCGGGCCGAGCGGATGTGCGGCAGGAAAGGGGCTTGCCGGTTGTGGGTCTCAGCGCTGGGATGGGGCTGCCCGTCGGGCCAGATGATTTTTTGATCGATGAGCCGGCGGCTGGTCAATGGCTCGGTTCCGACCCACGGTTCGCCATTCACCAGAACGAACGCGCCGAGAAGGCGGTCGATGGTTTCACGGGTATGGGTCAGCGGCAGCAGCAGCGCTTCGAACTCCGCTCGGCGTCCACGAGCTGATACTGCCTCGAGCGCAAGGAGTCCCGTGCCGCCCTCCATCATCACGCGCGTAATGTGGTTTTGAAGCGCCGCCCGGTCGGGCGCCAGCCAGCCGTCGAGGAAGCTCGTGCCGCGAAATTCGGCGCCGAATTGCTCGCAGATCCGCGTCCCCGCCAGCCGATAGCGAATGTCGGCATGCGGCCCTCGCTCGAGGATGAACGTCTCCGGTAGAATGCTTGCGATGCAGCCGGGCTCAATCTCGAACCGGCGCGGCGCGAGGCGCGATCCGCGCACGCTGTTCCAGTAATTGAACAGCATCTGGCTTGTTGTTGTCTTCATTGTCGATCCCTGGCAATGGCCGCGCCTGGCAAGTCCACATCGACCAGCGGGTATCAAAACCTGTGGCTCCAACCGACCGAGATCGGTGGGCAAGCGTTTCACCAAGGAAAGCCCAACGGGTGTCTCATCCTAGGACAAGACACGCTGGCTCACATGGCAGCATTGGTGTAGTTCAGCAGCTTCCATGCCAGCCGCGACGGGCCGTGGCCCCGCGCCATGAAACCTGGAATTCGAAGGCCAGATCGGTTCGGTTCGTCTTGTGCGTTCGACAGCCCGGTTGTGCCGGGTCCTCCGCGCAGGTAATCGGTTCGCCTAAGTCCCGTTGGAGGATTGCACCGTGGAGCGCCGTGAGCCGATCTTCAATGTGCCGGCGGCGGTGGTCGGGGTGCTGGCCCTGTTGGCCGGCGTGCATCTGCTGCGCCAGGTTCTCTCGCCTGAAAACGACGCGATCATGGTGCTCAGTCTCGCGTTCATCCCGGCGCGTTATAGCGGAATGGCGGCGGAGTTGCCTGGCGGGGATCTGGCGTCGGTCACGTCATTTTTGACCCACGCGCTGGTTCATGCGGACGCCACGCATCTGATTTTCAACGGCGCTTGGCTGTTGGCGTTCGGCGGCGCCATTGCCCTGCGCGCGGGCGGTGCCCGCTTTCTGGCCTTCGCGGCAGCCACCGCGATCGCCGGCGCACTGGCCTTCTGGGCCTTGAACCCAGGCTTGCTGGCGCCTGTGGTCGGTGCGTCTGGCGCGGTCGCCGGTCTGATGGGCGGCACCATGCGGTTTTTGTTCCGGGCGCTCGACAGGGGCGGATTGAGGGACTTGCGGGAGAACCCCGGCAACATACCCTTGATGTCGCTAGCCGACACACTGCGTGACCGCCGTGTTCTGCTTTCGTCCTCTATCTTCTTGCTGCTTAACGTCCTCGCGATGTACGGCATCGGCACCGGCGGCGCGCAGGGTCCCATCGCCTGGGAAGCGCATATTGGCGGCTACCTCGCTGGCCTCTTTGGGTTCGGGTTCTTTGATCGGCCAGGCCGGCGAGCGGAAGTCGACGCGGAACCGTCCTACTGAAGACTTGCGTTGTGAGCCAAGTTGCCGCACCATTGGACAAATCATCGGTGATCCCACGTCTTCGCGCGTTGGCTTCGTGTCAGGATTGACAGCCATCAGGTCTCAGCTGGTCGTCGGGTGCCATCGGTGGTGGCGTGCATTCCCGCGCGCAGGGGCCAATAATTCGCCCTGAGAGGACGAGGCGCGAAAACCCATCGCGGACGAATCCAAGGAGGTTGGTCGATGAACGTTGCAACAATCCTGAAATCGAAGGGCCGGGCGGTGGCGACGGCACGTGCCGATGCGACGCTCATGGATTTGTCCTGCGAACTGGCTGCCAAAAAAATCGGCGCCATCGTTGTCATCGGCGAACAGGGTAAGATCGGCGGTATCATGTCAGAACGTGACGTCATACGCGCTATCGCCGAGAAGGGCGCCGAGGCATTGAACTGGCCGGTGTCCGACGTCATGACCCGCAGCGTCGTCACCTGTCACGAGGCCGCGACACTGGACGAACTCATGGAAAAGATGACGCAAGGCCGTTTCCGGCACATGCCGGTCGTCGACGACAACGATGCTCTGGTCGGCATCATTTCGATTGGCGACGTGGTCAAGCATCACATCGCGGAAGTCGAGATGGAAGTGTCGGCGATGCGCGGCTACCTCGCGACGGGCTGACGCGGTTTCAACCCACAGGTGGTGTTCCGTTCGGACATCTGCTTCCTCTCGTGGAGCGCTCCAGAACGCATCAATGAACCGTGCGGAACACGAGCGACACTAGGTCACTCGTGTCGTTGTTGCATCCGGCCCTTCCTGGCGAGACCAGCCGAGAGGGTGGCAAACTCGAGAGGGTGGCAAACGTCAGTCGCGCGACACGGGTGCACCACGATCAGACCTGCCAGCCATTCACCGGCACACATCCAACGGTCCCGCGCAGAGCTCTGCGGTGCGGTCGTTCACAGCGGAACAGAGACCCGCTGCTCGCCCCGGCGGCGGAAGCTGATCTCGCGGATCAGGTCGTCGGCATCTCGCTTGACCGCAGCTTCACCCAGCGCGATCAGTTCCTCGGCGCGGTGGAAGTCGAACAACCCGACGCCCGTCAATCGCGGGTTGATCAACGCGTCCGGGGGATCACCGGCCAGCCGCGATCGCGCAATGCGATCCTGGACGATGTTGAAGGCGTCGATCATCACCGTCGACATGCCGGGCGTGTCTTCGCCCTTGCCGAAAATCTGCCGTTGCAGAAGCCGTCTCACAGCCACGCCGTTCTTGCCCTTCACCGGCTGAAGCTCAGCGACGCCGTTGGTTTCGTCGACGCTGTCGGGATGCGGCACGACAGCGCCACGTCCGCAGACGTCGGCATTCAGATTGACTGCAATGACATAGCGCGCGCCAAGTGCCCGGCAGACGCTCACCGGTATCGGGTTGACGAGTGCGCCATCGAACAGCCAGCGCCCGCCGATCTTGACCGGTCGGAAGATCCCGGGGATGGCATAGGAAGCACGGACCGCCTCGACGAGCTTGCCGCGCGACAGCCAGATTTCGTGGCCCGAGCCGATTTCTGTCGCGACCGCGGTGAAGCGGACGTCGAGTTCTTCGATGGCGCGGTCTCCGAGATGACGGTCGAGGCGCTCGCAAAGACGCTGACCGTTGATCAGCCCGGTCCCCGCCAGATTGAAATCGAGGTATCCGAATACGCGTCGCCGGGTCAGCTCGCGCGCGAACCCTTCGAGTGCATCGAGATGTCCGGCTGCGTAGCAGCCGCCAACCACCGCGCCGATCGACGTCCCGGCGATGATGTCGGGCTTGATGCCGATCTCACCGAGTGCCTTGAGCACCCCGATATGGGCCCAGCCGCGCGCTGCGCCGCCGCCCAGTGCCAACCCGATCTTGCCGCCCACCGCCATTGTCGGCCTCCTGGCCGTTATGCTCTGTCCATAATCGTTCCCGGTCGTGCTACGCCTGTGGCGCGGCCACGCCGATCCATCACTGCCGGTCGAACACCGGCCCGCACCCCGAGTAAGCAATCCCTATGCCGCCCGCACGATTGCGGCCGCTCGTGCTTAAGACGAGATCGCGGACCCGGTAATATTAATGGAGTTTGCGCCTCGGAGATTAAAGCCGAGCTACCATTTTCGTGATCCTGCCCCGGCCGTCACGTGTGCGGTGCATCATAGCTTCGGCGGTGCGGCAACGGATGTTTCGGCAGCGACTGTGAGGGCGATCGCTGGTTGGTTGCCCGAGACGGCCAGATCAGGTGGGCCGAGTGCCACGGTTCGGTAGAAGCAACTTGTCTTGCCGGTGTGACAGGCGGCTCCGCCACCACCGACCTCGACCCGCAACCACACCACATCCTGATCACAATCGGTGCGCATTTCGACGACCGTCAGCGTATTGCCACTCTCTTCGCCTTTTCGCCATAACGCCTTGCGCGATCGGCTCCAGAACCACGCCTGCTGTTGCTCGATTGAGCGCAGCAGCGCCTCGCCGTTCATCCAGGCGAACATCAGAACGGCGCCTGAACCCGCATCCGTCACGATGGCCGGGATCAGCCCGTCGGCATCGAACTTCGGCATGAAGGCGTGGCCCCGTTCGATCTCCTTCGTCGTGGAAGGACGGTCGAGGAACGGCGATTTTGGTTCGTCCATGGGCTCGCTAAGTCCTTAGTTGCGTGATCGTTCGGGCTTGTTGATCCGCCGGCCATGAACCGGCGTTCGCGCCCAGTAGGCTTGTGAGCGATGGGCGGGATCTCGAAGCCGGGGCTTCGCGTCGGGTCTCGACCAGCCTATATATGCCATCGGACAGCCACAACGGTCGCGGTTGTGGCGATCCAGGCCCGGTGCGTAAGCTGGGCCGTTGGACCAAGCGAGGCTGATCGAATGGCAGAACTCGACGCGATCTACAACTCGGACTTTCTCGAACTGGCGGCGTCCATCCCGCGCTCCGGACGGCTCGCTCAGGCCGACGCGAGCGGCACCGCGCACTCCAAGCTGTGCGGTTCGACCGTGACCGTCGATATCGTCATGCAGGACGGGCGGATTGCCGATTTCGCTCAAACCGTGAAGGCGTGCCTTCTAGGGCAGGCTGCCGCATCGGTCGTCGGCCGCCAAGCCATTGGATCGACGCCCGAGGAGATCCACCGCGTCGCGGACGAGATGCGCCGCATGCTGGGCGGCGATGGTCCGCCTCCAACGGGACGCTGGGCCGATCTCGCGCTGCTCGAACCCGTGCGCGACTACAAGGCGCGTCACGCCTCGACGATGTTGGTGTTCGATGCCCT
>PEQZ01000069.1 GCA_002928395.1 Hyphomicrobium sp. | reverse complement strand
TGGCTGGGGAACTAGGATTCGAACCTAGACAGGCAGAGTCAGAGTCTGCAGTCCTACCATTAGACGATTCCCCAAAGCCGGAACTGGGCAGACGCGGCTGGCCCATGCCCGGAGGCGGCTGTCTAACAGGCTTGCGGGGGGGTGCGCAAGCGGCACCAATTCTCGAGGCTGCGTCCCCGGTGCCGATCCGCGACAGGCCGTCAGCCGGTCAACCCACTGCCGCTCGACCCCGGCTGCCGCCGCCCGCCGCTCAACGCACGAACAACTCCGGCCGGTACTCGAAGTGCATGGTGTCGTAGTGGTACCAGCGGCCGCCCCAGATGAATCCGTGTGCCTCGAAGACGTCTATGATTTCCCTCGGGATTTCGTTTTGATAGGCGTACATGCCGCCGGCCAAGGGTTTCGACCAGCGCCAGTATCCGGCGTGCTTGATCGCTATGTCGATGGCGATACCATGGCCGTGGGCACTGGTCCGCTCGGTCCCGGCAATGGTACGGCAATTGTAGGTCCCTGCAGCCGGCGCGAGATACCGGTCGAAACGGGACGGCAGCTGGTCGAGAATGCGGCTGATGGCCTCGAGCTTCCGCGCCACGCCATTGATCGACGTCACCTGGAGGCGCTGTCCCGACTTCTTGGGCAACCAGACGATCTCGACCAATGACTTCGTGACGTCGCCCGCGCGGCAATCGCCATACATCTTGTCAAAGAATGCCGCGTTGCGGGCCCGTCCTGGATCTTGGTTCAGCGCCGGCGCCAAGGCTGGGGCACCGGCCGGATAGGGCATTTCAAACATGTCCTCGAGGTCCGGGGCGGCAAGCCATGCAGTATGTGGCTTTGCGCCGAGCCCATCGTCGATGGCCATGCGCGTAGCGTCCTTCCAGACCAAGACGTTGCTCGCGGCGGCAGTGAGGAAATTGGGATAGGCGGCGACGAGGCGCTGTCCGGCTGCCTCGATAGAGCTGGATGCGCTAACGCCTGCATCGCCGCGCGCGGCACGCTGCGGGTAGTGAGCGAACGCAAGCACGATGATCGCGGACAGCCAATGGATGGCGAAGGGCGAACTCGGTTTTGGGCGCATCATCGAGCTGCGGCAACGGGGTTTGATGTTCATCGCGAGCCAGACGCAGCGATGATGCATGTCGAGAACGGAACTCATCGCCTACCGCTTTACGCCCGCAATTTTAATGCTACAGTGCTGCTTAAGTGAAATCCAGAAGACGCTTGATGACGGCGCACTATCTACGTAGACCGGCCAGCTGAAAAGGCCGTGACACGGGGTCGGATGCGCAAGCCAGGCGCTGGGGAAAGTCCGTGCAGAGCTTCGGTGAGCCCGATGGCGGACCCGAGTCGCCAGGGGATGATCAGACTGGCTCCCGAGATATCCGGCAGCCAGCAGCTGGTAATTTTGGATTGGCGCACGGGCAACTGGCCGGAACGACTGTGGACGCTGATCCGGCATCAGATGTCGGCTCGCGCCGGGAACCCGGGGCGGCAGCCTCGCGTCCTGCGTTCGCCGATGGCTCGAGCTCAGTCGCCGGCTTCCCACCAGTGTCACCAAGGTCCAGCGCGCTCTTCGAGGTGGGGAGCCTACAGGCTTCCACCGCCAGCACCGATGCCGGTTTGAGCACAGGTGATGGGAACGGCCATCGCAACGATTCTATACCGCTTCGCGCGTCGATTGGCCGCCCGGGCGGCGGCGACGACAGCGAGCAGGCCACCGTTTATGGCGCACTCGATCTGGGCACCAACAACTGCCGCCTGCTGCTGGCCCGGCCATCCCGGCGGGGCTTTCGCGTGGTCGACGCCTTTTCGCGGATCATCCGGCTCGGCGAAGGCGTGAGCCAGACCGGCCGCCTTTCGGACATGGCGATGCAGCGCACCTTGGACGCGCTGCGCATCTGTTCGGCCAAGCTTGCCAAATGCCGTGTCGAGCGCGCTCGACTGGTCGCCACCGAGGCCTGCCGGATCGCCGAGAACGGGTCTGAATTCCTGGAGCGGGTGCATTCCGAGATCGGTCTCGACATCGAGCTGTTGTCGCGCGAAGACGAGGCTCGATTGGCGGTTTCGGGGTGCGCGTCACTGATCGACCTCTCGTCCGATTTCGTGCTGGTGTTCGATATCGGGGGGGGCTCGTCGGAACTGATCTGGCTCGACCTGTCCAGGCGCCAAGAGCACGGCCGGCGCCCGTTTCAGAGCCGCCTCGACGCCCAGGGCTGCATGACCGCCTGGACCTCGCTTCCGGTCGGTGTGGTGACACTCGCGGAGACTTTCGGCGGGCAGCACGTGAGCGCCGACAATTTCGAGGCCATGGTCAACCACGTGACCGCGATGATCGAACCGTTCGAGCGCGATGGCCGGTTTCGCGAGCGGTCGCTGGGTCGCGTCGTGCATCTGCTCGGCACCTCTGGCACCGTCACGACTGTCGCCGGCATCCAACTCGGGCTCGAGCGATATGACCGCTCGAAGGTCGACGGATGCTGGCTCGACGTCGGCGACGTTCGCCGCGTCACCTACGATCTTCTGGACAAGAGCTACGACGAGCGGGTGGCGCAGCCCTGCATCGGCCGCGACCGGGCCGATCTCGTGCTCGCCGGTTGCGCGATTCTCGAGGCTTTCCTGCGGATGTGGCCTTGCAATCGCCTGCGCGTGGCCGATCGCGGATTGCGCGAAGGCATCCTGATGACGCTGATGAGTGAAGACGGGATCTATCGCGGCAACCGCCGCCGCAATCGCGGGCGGGGGAGACGATGACGCAGAAAGGTTCGGGTAAGGGTGGTGCAACGGGCGGCGGCGGGTCCGGCAGTGGCTCGGGGAAAACCATAGGTCCGACCGGCGGCCAGCGTCAGCTCAGGGTTCGGGTCAAGACCGCGAGCAAGCGGACGACGTCCTCGAACCGTTGGCTCGAACGGCAGCTGAACGACCCCTACGTGGTGGCTTCGAAGCGCGACGGTATGAGGTCGCGCGCCGCTTATAAGTTGAGGGAGATTGACGATAAGTACCGCTTCCTGAAGCCTGGATTGCGGGTGGTAGACCTTGGCGCCGCCCCCGGTGGCTGGAGCCAGATCGCCGCAGAACGCGTGCGTTCCTTGGACGGGAAAGGCGCGGCCAAGGGACAGGTCGTCGCCATCGATTATCTCGGCGTCGAGCCGTTACCGGGGGTCGAGATCGTGATGATGGATTTCACGGCCAACGAGGCCGAAACCCACCTCAAGTCGCTGATGCGCAATGGCGGCGCGGACATCGTGCTGTCCGACATGGCCGCGCCGACCGTAGGACATTCGCGCACTGATCATATCCGGATCATGGCGCTCGCCGAACAGGCGGCCGCCTTCGCGTGCGACGTGCTGGCGCCGGGCGGCGTGTTCCTGTGCAAGGTATTCCAGGGCGGCGCCGAGCGCGAATTGCTCGACGTCTTGAAAAAGAACTTTGCCACCGTGCGCCACGTCAAGCCACCGGCCAGCCGTTCAGATTCCGCCGAACTCTACGTGCTCGCCACCGGATTCCGAGGCGACAAGACGGGTGCCCCGCAGGCAACGGAGGACGAGTAGCCACGAAGCGCGACCCGTGGGGCGCTCTGTCTGCGGCGATTGGCCGGTGTGCTGGGTGGAGGTGGGTGCCGTCGGCACCTTCCACTCTCCGGACCCAGGTGCTATAGACCCCGCGACAATGTTCGCCTTCGGGAGGCTCGAACGTGTCGCCCCCGACCATCTGAGGAGAATTCCATGGCCGTGAGCCCGAATATCGGGGATCAGCCGTTGGCGTTGACGTTCGACGATGTGCTGCTGGTGCCCGGCGCCTCGGAAGTCATGCCCGGCCAGGTCGATGTCTCGACGCACGTGACCAAATCGATCGCACTGAACACGCCGATCCTTTCGTCCGCGATGGATACGGTCACCGAGGCGCGGCTTGCGATCGCCGTCGCCCAGGAGGGTGGCATCGGCGTCATCCACAGAAACCTCGAACCCGAGGAACAGGCCCGGCAGGTCGCAGCCGTTAAGCGCTACGAGAGCGGAATCGTTCTCAACCCGGTGACGATCGCGCCCACCGCCCGTCTCGAGGAAGCGTTGAAGCTGATGGCCGAGAACGGAATTTCGGGCGTGCCGGTGGTCGAGAAGTCCCACGCCGAAGCGCCAACAGGCAAGCTGGTCGGCATCCTGACCAATCGCGACGTGCGTTTCGCCACCAATCCTGGCCAGCTCGTCTCCGAACTCATGACCAAGGAAAAGCTCATCACCGTCAAGCGGCCGGTGACCAGCGACGACGCCAAGCGGCTCTTGCACAAACACAGGATCGAGAAGCTGGTGGTGGTCGACGACGCCTATCATTGCATTGGGCTGATCACGGTTAAAGACATCGAGAAGGCGCAGAAACATCCACATGCTTCCAAGGATGCCGAGGGCCGCCTGCGCGTAGCGGCGGCCACGACAGTGGGCGAGGACGGGTTCAAACGCACCGGGCTGCTGATTGCCGCTGGCTGTGATCTGATCGTCGTCGATACCGCCCACGGCCATGCGAAGTCGGTGCTCGACGCCGTGACGCGCATCAAGAAACTTTCGAACAGCGTTCAAGTCCTGGCCGGAAACGTGGCGACCGCCGAGGCCACTCGCGCGCTGATTGAAGCCGGTGCGGACGCCGTGAAAGTCGGCATCGGCCCGGGCTCGATCTGTACTACGCGCATCGTCGCCGGTGTCGGTGTGCCGCAGCTCACAGCCGTCATGGACTGCGCGCGCGAAGCCCGGAAGTTCGGCATCCCCATCATCGCCGACGGCGGCATCCGCTACTCGGGCGATATCTCGAAGGCAATTGCGGCCGGCGCCAGCTGCGTGATGATCGGCTCGCTGCTGGCTGGAACCGACGAGGCGCCCGGCGAGACCTACCTGTACCAGGGCCGCACCTACAAGGCCTACCGCGGCATGGGCTCGGTGGGGGCAATGGCGCGTGGATCGGCGGACCGCTATTTCCAGGCCGAGGTTCGCGACACGCTGAAGCTCGTGCCCGAAGGCATCGAAGGCCAGGTGCCCTACAAAGGCCCGGTCGACACCGTGCTGCACCAGCTGGTCGGCGGTCTCCGGGCCGGCATGGGCTACTGTGGCGCAGGCACGATCCTGGAGTTGCAAGAGAAGGCGCGCTTCGTTCGCATCTCGCCGGCCGCCATGCGTGAAAGCCATGCTCACGGGGTCGCTATCACGCGCGAAAGCCCGAATTATCCGGGCGGGGGCTGAGGACCACAACCGAAATGAGACTTGACCAGAACCTGATCCTGCTGCCGGTGCTCGCGCAGGTGATCCTGACCTTTGCCGTGCTCGTCATGATGGGTCGTGCGCGCGCGCAATCGATGCGTGAGCGGCGGCAAAAAATGAACGACGTGGCACTCGCCACCGCGACTGACTGGAACGAAAACGCGCGCAAGCTCGCCAACAATTATGCCAACCAGTTCGAGCTCCCTGTTCTGTTCTACGTGGCGTGCCTTTTCGCTCTCGTCACGCGCTCGGTCGACGTAGCCCTCATGGTGCTGGCGCTGGTATTCGTCGCGAGCCGCATCGCACATACGGCTATTCATATCGGTGCGAACCGTGTGATGCCACGCTTCACAGCGTTCCTCGTCGGCGTCGGCGCGCTAATGGGCATTTGGCTGCTGATCGGCTGGCGCGTAGTGACAGCGGCCCTCTGAGATGCAACCGGGAGCGCGGCTCAAAGCCGCCGAAGAGATCCTCGACGAAATCGTGAACCGTCACCGGCCCGCGGCGCTCGCGCTCGCCGACTGGGGCAAGAGCCACCGCTTTGCCGGATCGGGGGATCGCAATGCCATCGGCGGGCTCGTCTATGACGCCCTGCGGCGCCGCTCGTCGATCGGCTGGGCGTTCCAGTCCGACAGCCCACGCGCCATGTCGCTCGGCGCGGCGTCCGCTGCACTCGGTTTGACGCTGGAGGCCATTGCGGCGGCGTGTGATGGCTCCCAGCACGCGCTCGCACCCCTGAGCGACGCCGAGACGGCAGGTCTCACCCGGCCGCTCGACGACGCCCCCGACCACGTCCGTGCCGATGTGCCGGAGTGGCTGTGGCCGAGCTTCGTCGCCTCGTTCGGGTCACGCGCGGTGGCGGAGGGGCAGAAGCTTGCCTCACGGGCACCGACGGATCTGCGCGTCAACACGCTAAAAGCCACGCAAGAAAAGGTGCTGAAAGCACTCGCCGAGTTCAAGGTCGAGCCGACGGCGCACTCGCCTATCGGCGTGCGTGTTCCAGCTCCCATCGGTACGGCCAGGACACCCAACCTGCAGGCCGAAGCCGCTTTCCAGGCCGGCTGGTTCGAGGTCCAGGACGAGGGCTCGCAGTTGGTGTCCTTGCTTGCCGGCGGCGACGCGCGGCTCCAAGTGCTCGATCTTTGTGCGGGTGCCGGCGGCAAGACGCTGGCGCTTGCTGCGCACATGCAGAACACCGGGCAGATTTATGCCTATGACGAGGACCGCCAGCGCCTGAAGCCGATCTTCGAGCGCCTGAAGCGCGCCGGTGCGCGGAATGTCCAGATCCTGAAGGGCGGCGATCACGTGGCACTCACGGCGCTTGGACCGCGCTTCGACCTCGTTCTCGTCGATGCACCCTGCACGGGAACCGGTGTCTGGCGGCGGCGGCCGGAGGCCAAATGGAAACTGAAACCTCAGAGCCTCGAACAGCGGCAGACCGAGCAGCTGGCTGTCTTGATGACGGCGCGGCATATGGTCAAGCCCGGCGGGCGAATCGTCTATGTGACGTGCTCGCTGCTGGCAGAGGAGAACAGCGGCCGGGTGGCGGCGTTCCTGGCGGCAGCGCCCGAGTTCCGCTTCGAACCTTTTGCCGACGTGTGGCGTGCGCGCCTGCCGACGTCTGAGCCGCCCCTCTCGGCCGATGGCCGAGACGACGGGCTGCTGCTGACGCCACTGTCCAACGGCACCGATGGGTTTTACATCGCCACGTTGAAACACAGGGGTTGAACCGGCGCGCACCCGCCTCTCTGTTCGCCCAAAGTAAAAGAGGACAATTGCTTTTTTGCGTCTTGCCAATGCCGCAACGCCCAATAAGTATCCCGCGTCGAAGGGGCCATGGGGCCTCGGACTGCGCCCGGCCCGGCAGGCCGACGGGGAGCCTAGCTCGCCCATCGCTGCTCGCGGCAGCTCCTGGAGGACACATCGTCCATCATGGCCATTCTGCCCAAGGCGAAAAAACCGAAGCGCCCCTCGCCCCGCTCGTGCCTGGGCCCGGTCGCGGATCTCGAACAGCATCTGCCGGCCGAGTGGTGGCGAAAGCTGTTCAACGCGCTCTACGTGAAGACAGATGGCGACGTCGTCGAGAACGGCGAAAACACACGCCGCGACGTCGACTTCATCATCTCGGCCGCGGCCATCAACCCGACCAGCCAGATCCTCGACCTGTGCTGCGGTCAGGGCCGGCACTGCCTGGAACTCGCGCGGCGCGGCTATCGACACGTCACCGGCGTTGATCGGTCCCGCTATCTCATTCGGCTGGCGAAAAAGCGTGCGCAGAACGAGGGGCTGCAAGTCGTCTTCAAGGAGGGTGACGCCCGCAATCCGCGCATCCCTGACCTGTCTTTCGACTGCGTCGCAATCATGGGCAATTCGTTTGGCTATTTCTCGAACAAGCAGCACGATGAAAAAGTGCTGGCGACGGTTGGCAAGATTCTCAGGCCCTCTGGTCAGCTCGTGCTCGACATCACCGACGGCGGCTACATGGTCGATCAGTTCGAGCGCCGGTCATGGGAATGGATCGACGAGCATCATTTCGTTTGCCGCGAGCGCTCGCTGTCGGCCGACCGCGAACGGCTGATCTCGCGTGAAGTGATCGTCCACGACGAGACCGGCGTGATCGCCGACCAGTTCTACGCCGAACGCCTCTACACGCGTGAGAGTATAGGTAAGCTCCTGGACAAGTGCGGCTTCCGCAACATCAGCCATCACGGCATGGCGGAAAGTGTGTCCGATCGCGACCAGGACCTCGGCATGATGGCGCGGCGATTGCTGATCTCGGCCGATGCGCCGCAGCTGCCGGCGCGAAAACCCAAGGGCAAGCTGCAGAAGATCGACGTCACGGTGGTGCTCGGCGATCCGCGTCTCCCCGACACGGTCAAGCGCGGCGGCGCCTTCAATCCCGAAGACATCGAAACCATCCGGCGCCTCAAGGACGCGCTGTCGGAGCTGCCGCAGTACACGTTCCGCTATCTCGACAATCACAAGACGCTGGAGCGCGATCTCGGCGAGCTCAGAACCGACCTCGTGTTCAACCTCTGCGACGAAGGCTTCAACAACGATCCGTTCAAGGAGCTGCACGTCCCTTCGATGCTCGAGATCCTCGGGCTTCCCTACACGGGCGCAGCGCCGGCTGCTCTCGCCGCCTGCTACGACAAAGGTATGGTGCGGGCGATCGCCATGACGCTCGACGTGCCGGTGCCGCTCGAAACCTACGTGCGGCCGGGCGACCAGGGCGCGACTCTGCCCGGCGTGTTCCCGGCGATACTGAAGCCAAATACCGGCGACAGCTCGCAGGGCATCACCAAGGACGCTGTGGTCCGCAACGAGAAGGCGCTGCTCGACTATCTCGACAAGCTGCGCGCCGAATTCCCGCGCCGCAGCATCCTGGTGCAGGAGTTCCTGACGGGATCGGAGTACTCCGTCAGCATGGTGGGCAACCCCGACCAGGGGCTCCGGGCGCTGCCGATCCTGGAAGTCGACTACTCCCGTCTCGACGGGGCGCTGCCGAAGATCCTCGGCTACGAATCGAAGTGGGAGCCGGACAGCGCCTATTGGAAACAGATCCGCTATCAGGAAGCGCAACTCTCCGAACTTGCTCAGCAGCAGCTCGTCGAGCATTCGGCGCGGTTGTTCGAGCGCCTCGGCTGCCGCGAATACGCCCGCTTCGATTTCCGCGCCGACACCAAGGGCGAGATCAAACTGCTCGAGGTCAATCCCAACCCAGGCTGGTGCTGGGACGGCAAGCTCAATCTGATGGCGAGCTTCCAGGGAATGCGGTACTCAGAGTTGCTGGGCCAGATCCTGCAGGCGGCGGTGGAGCGCTTGGGCGTCGTGGCCAAGTCGCAACCGCTGCCAGCCGGGCAGTACGAGACCGCGGCACAGATTCGCGCCGAGGTCCTGTCCGACGGCGGCCAGGAACCGGCGGCCGGCACCAAGCGGTAGCATTGTGGCAGACGAGGAGGTCGCCGGTCGATGCAGAACTATGCCTCGTTGATCGTGTTCACTTTGCTCGTGGCATTAGCTGCTGTAACCGGCGCAAAGTTCTCGCCCGGACCCTGGTATGACACGCTGGTCAAGCCGTGGTGGACGCCGCCCGGCTGGGTGTTCCCCGTGGTGTGGACAACCCTCTACATCATGATCGCGATCGCCGGCTGGAAAGTGTGGCAGACCCAGGGCTTTGGCCCCCTTCTGCTGCTGTGGCTGGCACAACTCGTACTCAATGCGGCGTGGTCGTGGATCATGTTCGGCGAGAAGCAGATCGGCTGGGCGCTGGTCGACGCTGGCGGCATGTGGATCACGATCGCCGCATTCATCGTACTCGCGTGGCCGGTCAGCCAGACGGCGAGCATCCTGTTCATGCCCTATCTGCTTTGGGTGACGATTGCGTTCACGCTCAATCTTTGGATCTGGCGGGCGAACGGCTGACGGGCCGCTGCGCGCCGATCGGGTTGGCTTGACGCTCATCGGGCAGGGTGATCTATCCCAGACGCAATTCGACGATCTACAGCTGCTCGAGACGTCCGAGCCTTGCCGGAGCGCCACCCATCCCAATGCCCCCGATCTCAACGCCCGATTGCGTCCTCATCATCGACTTCGGCAGCCAGGTGACCCAGCTGATTGCGCGGCGGGTGCGCGAGGCGGGCGTCTACTGCGAGATTCACCCGTTCCAAAGCTCGGAGGCTGCGTTCGCCAAACTCGCGCCGCGCGCCGTGATCCTGTCGGGGGGACCGGCGTCGGTGACCGAGCCGGGTAGTCCACGAGCGCCAGTCGCTGTTTTCAAGTCCGGACTGCCGATTCTGGCGATCTGCTACGGCCAGCAGACCACCGCCGTCCAGCTCGGTGGCGCCGTCGAAGGCGGGCATGCAGCCGAGTTCGGCCGATCTGATATCGAGATCACGGCCAACAGCGCCTTGTTCGACGGGCTCTGGGAGGTCGGCCAGCGCTACCCGGTCTGGATGAGCCACGGCGACCGCGTGACCAAGCTGCCCGAAGGGTTTTCGGTGAAGGCCCAAAGTGAGAATGCACCTTTCGCGGTCGCCACTGATGAAGACCGACGCATTTACACGACGATGTTCCATCCCGAGGTCGTCCACACCCCCGACGGGGCTCGGCTGATCGCGAACTTTGTGCACCACATCGCTGGCCTCAAGTCCGACTGGACCATGTCGGCCTATCGCCGCGAGATGATCGATAAGGTCCGGCGTCAGGTCGGCACTGGCCGCGTCATCTGCGGATTGTCGGGCGGCGTCGACAGCGCAGTCGCCGCCGTGCTGATCCACGAGGCGATCGGAGAGCAATTGACCTGCGTGTTCGTCGATCATGGACTGATGCGTGAGGCGGAGGCCGAGGAGGTCGTCGGGCTCTTCCGCGATCACTACAATATTCCGCTCGTTCACGTCGATGCGTCGGCTGAGTTTCTGGGCGCGCTTGCTGGCGTTTCCGATCCGGAGCGGAAGCGCAAGATCATCGGCAAGCACTTCATCGACGTCTTCGAGACCGAGGCGAAGAAAATCGGCGGTGGATCTCAGGGCGCTTCAAGTTCCGACGTCATGCCGAAGGCGTGCGGCCCGCACGACGCACCCGCGCATTCCTCGCCCAGGGCACGCTCTATCCGGACGTAATCGAGAGCGTGTCGTTCTCTGGCGGCCCATCGGTCACGATCAAATCGCACCATAATGTCGGTGGCCTGCCGGAACGCATGAACATGATGCTCGTTGAACCGCTGCGCGAGCTCTTCAAGGACGAGGTGCGTGCGCTCGGCCGCGAACTCGGACTGCCGGAGGCTTTCGTCGGCCGGCATCCTTTTCCGGGCCCCGGTCTTGCCATCCGTATCCCTGGCGAGATCACGCCCGAGAAGATCGCGATCCTGCGCAAGGCGGACGCCATCTACCTCGACGAGATCCGCAAGGCCGGGCTCTACGACAAGATCTGGCAGGCGTTCGCCGTGCTGCTGCCTGTCCGCACAGTCGGCGTGATGGGCGATGGCCGCACCTATGACAACGTCCTTGCGCTTCGGGCCGTCACCTCGGTCGACGGTATGACGGCCGATTTCTTTCCCTACGACATGGCCTTTCTCGGCCGCGCCGCGACCCGCATCATCAACGAGGTCAAGGGCATCAACCGCGTCGTTTACGATGTCACGTCGAAACCCCCCGGCACCATCGAGTGGGAGTGATTTGGTAGCGTTCGCGGTGTTTCGCTATCTATTGGCACGCGCCAATTTGGAAAATAATTCAATGAGATAGCTTCGTCACCTATCGACGGCTATCGCGGGCAAGCGTCATACACTTGACGCTATCGTCCGCCTCATATCCGGCAATTGGCGATATGCCGAAACCGCCGTGATTTTCCCTGACGGTATGTTCCAGCAGCTTTTGGCCTCATGCCTTGCCATTCATGTGCGCAGCGTTTGCCGGCAAGGAATTCCCTCGGCCCCGCCGATGTCGCCCGCCTCTCCGGGAGCAGCCAGGGCAGGTTCAAGATTATCATGCACAACTTTGATCGATTAATGCTGGAGGTGAACTTCGAATGCCCGTGTCCAACGGTTAGGTTGATTCGGCACAACGGGGATTCGCTTCAGACGACCGGGGCCACGGCATGCGGACATTTGACGACGCCGACATTGCGCGCGTGATCGATGGTGGCGCGCTCACGCGCGGCCGCCAGGCTCACGCCGGGGGCTTGGTGATCGACGTCGACGTCAATGCCGAAGGCTCAACCATCGTCAGCCGCGTCCGGGGCACGCAGCCCCGCCCCTATCAGCAGTTGATAACATTGCGCCAGGGCAAGAACGGGACGATCATTCACGGGACATGCAGTTGTCCGATGCACGTCAATTGCAAACATGTCGCCGCTGCTTTGATCGAAGTCTTGCGCCTGAAGCCGCCAGCCAATTCGCCCCAGGGACACGAATGTCCACCGGCAACCGAAAACGGCCACACACCTAGATCGCTTTCGGCAGGGCTCACCAA
>PEQZ01000068.1 GCA_002928395.1 Hyphomicrobium sp. | reverse complement strand
TTGCCCGCCGTTTGCGAGAGACACCGCCCCGTCGTTCGAGCAAGTGGCTGCCCCTCACGTCGTGCCGGAAGCGCGGCTCCGGCGTGACCTCCCCGTGAAGGACGAGGAGAGAGGGGGACACGAGGCGCCCACGCAAATTCGAAACGGCGAGATGATCTGTCGCGCCGGGCTCGGGCGCGCAGGGCTCGGGCGCGCCCAGCGCCAGCACAGGTGCGCGGATCAGAAGCGGTGCGCGGATCAGATGCGCCGCGCTCGGTTGAGCCCGGCGCGAGTAGAGGTGGGTCGACCAACAACACCCTGGACCAGAAGCAGTTGGAATCAGAACGGCGCGAGGGTCTGGTGCGCCGGGCTCGGTTGAGCCCGGCGCGAGAACGAGCATGTCGACCAGAAGCGCTGGAGAACCAGTCGAAGCGCCTGGGATCAGAAGCGCTTGGGATCGATACCGCCCGAGGGTCGAAACCGCCCGAAGGTCAGATCCGCCCGAGGATCAAAACCGCTTGAGCAGCCGTTCGAGGTAGTCGAGTTCGACGGGCGGCCTCGTGGCTTCGCTGGACCGGCGGCGGAGTTCTTCCAAGATCTCGCGGGCGCGCTGCATGTCGATCTCGCCCGGCACCTTGACCGAGTTGCCCTGGTCGGGGCCTTCGGCGCGCTGCGGACGGCCGAGCGGATCGCGCGGGGTGTCGCCGTTCTGGCCGAAGCGCTGCGGCATGTTCTTCATCATCTCCTGGGCCATCGACTGCGCGCCCTGGCGCATGTCGTCGAGGGCCTGCGACTGCTCCTCGGTGGCCTCGGCGAGATCGCCCTCCTGCAACGCGCGCTCGGCGTTCTCCATGGCTTCGCGCGCACTGTCGAGCTTGTCGCTGTCGCCGAGCCCGAGATCGCGCAGCTCGCGCTGCAGCTTGGCGAGCTTGTCCTTCAAGGCGCCCTGGCGCTGGCCGAGTTTGCCTTCTTCGCCGGGTTGACCCTGCTGACCTTCGCCCTGCTGGCCCTTTTGGCCCTTCTCGCCTTTCTGGCCCTGCTGCTGACCCTGGCCCTTCTGGCCTTTCTGGCCGGGTGAGGGCTGGCCTTTCTGGCCCTGCTTCTGCTGGCCCGACTTCGGCTGGCCCTGCTGGCCGCGCTGGCCCTTCTGGTCCTGCTCGCGCTGCTGGCCGAACGTATCGTCCATCAGCTTCTGCTGCTCGCCGACCATGTTGCCGAGCTCGTCCATCTTCTGCATGGCCTCGCGGTTCTGCTTCTGCTGCTCCTGCGCCTGGCGGCCGGACTGCAACCGCTCCATGAGGTCGCGCAGCTCCGACAGCATCTGCTGCGCCTGCTCGCGCGCGCCGTTCTTGGCCATCTCCTCGATGTTCTTCATCATGCGGTCGATGTCCTGCTGCGACAGCTGCTGGTTCTGCTGGTCGGAACCGTCGGGCTGTTGGTCGGACTGGTTGGCCTCGGCCTGCTTCTGCAGCTCGCGCATGAAGTCGTTCATCGCCTGACGCATTTCCTGCATCAGCTGTTTGATCTCCTCCTCAGACGCGCCGTTTTCGAGGGCTTTGGAGAGCTTGTCCTGGGCATCCTTGAGCCGCTTTTCGGCGTCCGACAGATCGCCGTCCTCGATCTTGAGCGCGAGGTACCAGAGCTGGTCGAGCACGCTTCTGCGGCCGGCGCGGGTGGTGTCGCGCTTCAGGCGATGCTCTGCCGACTTCATGAGCAGGTAGATCTTGGGATCGACGTTGAACTCATCCGGACCGAGCGAGAGGGCGGCCAGCGCCTTCAGCACTTCGCCGCGATAGCGCGGATCATCTTGCAGTTTCCGCCGCTGCTCGATGATGGCGCGGGCGAGCGGCTTTTCGAAGCGGCGCTCCGGCATCACGAGATCGATGGGGGAACTGAGGCCGGTCTGGCCGGCGACGTCCTTGGCTTCGAGCCGCATGGTGACGCGAAGCCCGGCCCACGGATGCTGGCCGAGTTCGAGGTAGCTGTCGCCCTCGATCTCCTTCGCGTTCGACTTCAGAAGACGGAGCGCGAGAACCGGCGGGCGCTCCAGCGGCGGGCGCGGGCCTTTCAGCACGTTGGGCCGCGCCCAAGCCTTGGCCGGGTTCTGCGGCGATGGCTTGGCCTTTTCGAACTTGGCCGCGGCGGACGCCACGCCATAGTCGTCGGACGCCTTGAAGTAGACCTTCATGGAACCGCGCGTGGTGCGCTCGAGGTCCTTGGTCAAGCCAATCTGCGGCGGCGCGTCGGGGATGACGGCGATAGTCCATGCGGCGAGCTCGGCGCCCGAGCCGAGCACGCGCAGCTTGCCCGACGACGTGATCTCGTAGCGGATTTCAGACACGGATGACGCGGCGTTGGCGGACCCTGGTGTGCCCTCGCCGCTGGCCCGTCCGTCGACGACCTCGGGGCGTTTCACGCCGTCACGGGTCATTTCGAGGCCGAGGCGGAGGGACTGCGCGCCGCTCGACCGCACGATCAGAACGCTGCGGGCGGGCACTTCGATCACGCCTGCGGTGGCATCAAGCGCACTGAACGGGCGAGGCTTCGAGCCATCGGCCAGCATGACCGGCGGCTTCTGCGTGTAGCCCGGCGGCGCGATCCAGGCGTCGAGGCGCGCGTCGGCAAGGCCGGCAGGACCGCCGAAACGGAAGGCGGAGCCGAGACGGTCGAACGCGCTGTCGCCAGCGAAGGCGAACAAGGTGACGACGCCGAGCAACAAGAGGGCGCGGAGCGCGAGCGGATCGTGACGGTCGGTACGCGGCTGGGGCGGGCCGACGCGGAGCCGAGACAGAAGATCGGACAGGCGTTTTCGGTGCGCGTCCCAAATGGCCATCGTTTCGGGATTGCCGCGGCCGCCAGATAGCGTGTCCTCGTAAGACGATGCGGGGCGATGGGCGACGCCGGAGATGCGCTCGATGCGGCGGATGGCTTCGTCGCGGCTCGGCCAGGGGAGACGGATGGCGTGGGCAAGGGCGGCCAGGAAGGCGAGAGCGAAAATGCCGAGCAGCAGCTTGTGCGGGAGATCGCCGAGCAGCGGCCATAGACCCGCGAGCGATACCAGCAGGAACGCGCCGGCGACGCCGATCAACAGCCACAACCGGGGCCACAGCCGCTCGAAAGCGAGGGCCCACGCGCTGAGCTGTGCCTTGCGTTCAAATGCGAGATCGCGGCCAGCGCGCGACGTGGTCTCATTGGTCATGGCTTGCACCTTATCATGCTCCGCGTCTCAGCGTAGCCTATGGCGCAAGGATCCGACACGTTAACTTGTTGAAAGGATGACGAACTCGAAGATCGAGTGCCCGATCAACTCGTCGTGAGCCAAGCCGGAATGCGGTCGAGCGCGATGAGGTCGTCGAGGCTGGGACGGGGGCGGACGATCGCGTTGAAGTTCAGCGTTGCAGCCGCGCCGCACCGGTACAGTTCGTTGCGACGTCGCTCATTGAGCTGCTTGAGGCCATCGCCAACTCGACCTATCGTTGTCTGGCATGCGGTGTTCGTGGCAAAATTGATTTCGAAGAGGGTTGCGTCGTCTCGAATGTCACAAGATACTCAGCCCGATGTCGGGCAACAAGAAAAACTTTACGTTGTGTTCGAGGGTGGCGGCGCAAAAGGCATAGCCCATGTCGGGGCTCTAGCGGAAATACACGAATGGGAAGATCGGGCAAACAATTACAGCGCTTTACCAGATTTAAAAATTTACGGATATGCCGGGACTTCCATAGGAGCCTTAATCGCCTGCTTAGCTGCGGCAGGATGGCGAGCGAGCGAATTATTCGATCCAAGCGACCCTAACCGAAACATTTTGTGCGACCTTGATCTGGCTGGCCCGGAGCAATTGTTTGGACGTCGTTCAGGCTGGATTTCGGGGTGGCGGCTCGTAAAGATATTCCGTGCGCTGTTGGGCTGGCTGTCGTTGCTACTGTATGTCGGCTGGCTGTTCACTCTCGTGCTACTCTGCTTCCTCGTGGATTCGCCGCTATGGTGGGTGCCTAGCGCCTGGGTTATGATGGGTGCGGTTGTGATTTTTGCAGGCGCAAGGCTTGCCCTGAGCGGCCTCTGCACGACAAGCACGATTGAAAATGTCATCAATCGTGCAATAGCAAAAAAATTTCTTGAGACGGGCAAGTGTGACGGCACAAGGTCCGCTAGCATCGCTGCGAGCGGTATCAATTTCCGTGATTTTCAAACGCTGACAGGCGTGGCGCTTCGCGTGGTCGCAACCGACGTTACGAAGAAACGCCTAAAACTCTTTTCCGAAGTCGACACGCCAAGCATTCTCATCTCGAAGGCCGTAGCCGCCTCAATGGCCATGCCTCTCATCTTTCAACCCGTACGAATGAGGGTCAATGACGAACGCTCCGATGATATTGGCGATTCTCTATTTTACGACGGCGGATTGACGAGCAATCTACCTTGTTGGGCCTTCGACCCCGAGCGAGAGCTCGATCCCGATGTACTTACTTTGATCGTCGAGTTGAAGGAGCTACCTCGCGAACTCGAGGGCGGACTCTTGGCGCCATTTCGGTTGGGGTTTGACACCATCTACACGACCATTTTTGGCGCTAGGGAGCTGGAGACGCGGCAGTCAAGGAGGTTCATAACGGTAAAACTCGAAACCGAAGGCCATAACGATGGCTGCAATATCCAAGTACTCGATTTTGACATGAGCTTTGCCAGCGCACAGGCAGCATTCCTTCGCGCAAAGGCCGACACAAACCAGCAACTTACTCTGGGATATCGCGTGCGTCGCGCGGCATACCGACAGGCGTGCGATGAGATCCAGGCCCGCTTCGAAGAAATGATCTGTAGCGCCGCAGCACGCAAAAGAATCGATATTCTTGATGTTAAGGGCGAAGTGCGCGTATCAATTGCGAAGAGCGCTATGAGACTTGAGCACAAGGCGGTCAAAGTCGTGCACGGCCACAACTTTGGTCGGCTTGCTGGGGTTCTCCACCGCAGCGGCTGTGTCGACGACCGCCTGCTTCTGCCAGCCGAAACACACGTTGGCCGAGCGATTGTTACTCAAAAGCCACAACTAGTCATAGGACGTGACAAAATTCTGAGCCCGCTGCGACCGTGGCAGTACCGCTACCAGCTCGATGCCGTGTGGGACCGCGTGGAATGGTCCTTCGCGGTGCCCGTCCCCCCGCCCGAAGGTGGCGATGCCCAGTTGATTGTGACAATCGACTCGTCTATCGCACTACATCAATTCAATCCTGCCGACGTTGGGGCGCGCTTGCTTTCTGGCGCGGCGGCTGCTGTCACCCGGTATGCGCAACGAATTATTGGTGCTGAGAGTTTGTGAACGGATCCCATCCGTAATCCGCAGATATTGGAAGTGAAGTGAGCCATGTCACAGACAAAGCAACTTTCCCAGATCCGCTACGCCATGCCTGCGGTCGATGTCGTGTCCGAAGGTCAACTTCAGGCAGAACCCTCCGATGCTGACCTAGCGGCCGCATTTGAGGAAATGATCGCACGATTTGAAGTCACCGAGCAACGTCCGATGTATGAGCGCACCCCGACCCCAAAGGCCAACGTCTTCAATCCAGCTTTCGGAATAGATGCGGCCGCTACTTCAAAGGCGGGATAACAAGCGCCGAGTGCCCGATCAACTCGTTGTGAGCCAAGCCGGAATGCGGTCGAGCGCGATGAGGTCGTCGAGGCTGGGACGGGCGCGGACGATCGCGTATTCCGCGCCCCGCACCAGAACTTCAGGGATCAACGGCCGCGAGTTGTAGGTCGACGACATGACCGCGCCATAGGCGCCGGCGGTCATGACGGCCAGAAGATCGCCGGGCGAAAAGGCCGGCAGCGGCCGGTCGAGGGCAAGGTAATCACCTGTCTCGCACACTGGTCCCACGATGTCCTGAATGACGGGCGCGCGGTCATCCAAGGCGGCGGCGACCGGCCAGATCTCGTGATGGGCCTCGTAAAGCGTGGGGCGCATCAAGTCGTTCATGGCGGCGTCGACGATGGTGAACGTCTTGTCGGCGCCTTCCTTGGTGTAGATCACCTGGGTGACGAGCACGCCTGCGTTGCCGACGATCATGCGGCCGGGCTCGAGCACCAGCTTCAGCCCGAGATCGCCGAGTTTCTCACGTACGACGGCCGCGTACTCGCTGGGATGCGGCGGCACCTCGTTCGAGCCGCGATAGGGCACGCCGAGACCGCCGCCGATGTCGAGGTGGGCGAGCTCATGCCCGTCGGCGCGGAGATCGAGCACCAGTTCGCGCATCAGCTGGAAGGCGTCTCGGAACGGCGCGAGATCGGTGATCTGGCTGCCGATGTGCATGTGAATGCCGGAGATCGCGATCCCCGGAAGCCGGCGCGCCGCGGCATAGAGGCGGCGAGCGTCGCGGAACGGAACGCCGAACTTGTTCTCGCTCTTGCCGGTCGAGATCTTGGCGTGTGTCTTGGCGTCGACGTCCGGGTTGACGCGAATAGCAATGTGCGCGGTTCGGCCGAAGGACACCGCGACCGCGCTCAGCAGTTCGAGTTCGGGCTCGCTTTCGACGTTGAAGCCGAGGATGCCCTCGGAGAGGGCGTAAGCCATCTCGGCGCGGGTCTTGCCGACGCCGGCGAAGATGATGCGATTGGCCGGCACACCGACAGCTCGTGCGCGACGCAGTTCACCCTCGGTGACCACGTCCATGCCGGCGCCGAGCCTTGCCATTGTCGCGAGGACGGCCTGATTGGAGTTGGCCTTGACCGCGAAGCAGATCAGCGCGTCGAGGCCGCGGAAGGCTTCGGCCAGCACCTGATAGTGACGCTCGATCGTGGCTGTCGAATAGCAGTAGAACGGCGTACCGACTTCGGCCGCGATCGCGGCGAGGCTGACGTCCTCGGCGTGGAGGACGCCGTCCTTGTAGGTGAAATGATGCATCTGATGAACTTCTCGTCGGCCGCCGGGACGGAATGCTTAGAGCCGGTTCGGTCGAAATGGAAGCGGCACGCTGCCTTCGAGATCGCGGATGAGCCCCTCGAACAGTGAGTTGGGGCGCGCGGTCGAGACAACTGTCGTTCCACTGGACGTGAAGACCTTAGCGCAGCAGGCCGTCGAGGATGAAGCCCCGGTGCGGCTTGGGGGCGGCGGCGGAGTTGCTGCCGGCATCGGCGGATTCGGCGGAGGTAGCCTTACCGGCTGCCTTGGCTTCGGCAGGGGCCTCGAGCGAGCCGCGCACGCCACAGCCGGCCATCGCCAGGGCCACTGCGGAAACGACGATGATTCGAGTCCCAAGTCCAAGACGCATAGAATTTTCCGATCTATACCGTGCCATGACCCGCGCCGCGTCCGAAAGCAATCGGCGATAGCAAGGATCACCATGCCCTTGTTACCCGGTCGTCAACTCTTTTTCCAACCGCTTCATCCAGCCTCGCGCCATTTTGCGGACGTTCTGTGGCGAAGTTCCCCCATAACTGGTCCGGCTGGCCAGCGAATTCTCAACAGACAGAACAGAGTAAACGGCGTTCGATATGCGCGGTTCGATCGATTGCATGGCCTCCAGCGGCAGCTTTTCAAGGTCGAGTTTTCGCGTCTCAGCCTCCTTGACGATCGATCCGGTAACATGATGGGCTTCGCGGAACGGCAGTTTGAGTTCGCGCACCAGCCAGTCGGCGAGATCTGTGGCGGTCGAGTAACCGCGGCCGGAGGCAGCTCGCATGGCATCCTTGTTCGGCTCCATATCCTCGACCATGCGCGTCATCGCCGTTATCGCAAGTGCGAGGCTCGATAGCGCATCGAGGGTGACTTCCTTGTCCTCTTGCATATCCTTGGAATAAGCCAGCGGCAGGCCCTTCATGACGATCACGATGCTCTGGAACGCGCCGGCGATGCGGCCAACCTTGGCGCGCGCGAGTTCGGCTGCGTCCGGATTACGCTTCTGAGGCATGATCGAGGACCCGGTGGTGAGCCCGTCCGATAGGCGGATGAAACCGAACTGCGGCGTCATCCACAGCACGATCTCCTCGGCGAAACGCGAGAGATGAACGCCGCAGATGGTGGCGGCGGCCAGCGTTTCAAGCACGAAGTCACGGTCGGACACGGAGTCGAGCGAGTTGGCGGTCGGACGGTCGAAGCCCAGCGCCTTCGCGGTCATGTGACGGTCGATGGGGAACGAGGTGCCAGCGAGTGCCGCGGCCCCGAGCGGGCACTCGTTGAGGCGTGAACGCGCATCGCCGAAGCGCGAACGGTCGCGGGCGAACATTTCGACATAGGCCATGAGATGATGACCGAATGTAACCGGCTGGGCGGGTTGCAGGTGCGTGAAGCCCGGCATGGCGGTGCCCGCATGGATTTCGGCCTTGGCGGCGAGCGCGAGCTTCAGGGCGATCAGCGCCCGATCGAATTCGTCGAGCCGGTCGCGGATAAAGAGGCGAAAATCGAGCGCCACCTGGTCGTTGCGTGAGCGCGCGGTGTGGAGCCGTCCGGCGGCGGGGCCGACGATGTCCTTCAAGCGGTTCTCGACGTTCATGTGCACGTCTTCTAGCGCGCGCGAAAACGTGAACGTTCCGGCCTCGATCTCGGCCGATACTTGGTTCAGGCCCTTGATGATCTCGCGTGCGTCGGACTTCGTTATGATCCCCTGTTCGGCCAACATTGCGGCGTGGGCCTTGGAGCCGAGGATATCCTGCGGCGCCAGCACCTTGTCGAAGCCGACGGAGGCGTTTATCTCCTCCATGATCTCGGCGGGCGGCGCCGAGAACCGTCCGCCCCACATTTTGTTGGCGGACTTGTCGTCGTCGGAATGTGACACGGGTTCGGACTCCATGGTGCGAGCACCGCACAAGGAAAGAGGGTTGGACGTCATGACGCCGGACCGAAACAATGCCACAAACTGGGCTGCGACCGGGACAGCGAGGCTGGCCGGAGTCGCGATTTTCGCGGCAATGGCCGGGTTCGCAGCGGTTTATGGCACCTTCGGCGGCAAAGACAAGGTCGAGACGCGGCTACCGTCCGCCGCGCCTGCGGCGTTCGCGGACGCCAAACCGGCAGTTCCAGGGACGGGTGCCGCGAGGAATGGCAATCCGCTGGCGACGGGCGAGATGACCGCATTCGTGTTCAAGAAGTCGCCGGAAGACTTGCCCGAGATCACGTTTGCCAATGGGGCCGGCAAAGCGCTGACACTCGGCGACTTCAAGGGCAAGACCGTGCTGCTGAACCTTTGGGCGACGTGGTGCGCCCCGTGCCGCAAGGAAATGCCTGCGCTTGACCGGCTGCAGAAGGAACTGGGCTCGGACTCCTTCGAGGTGCTGGCGCTTTCTGTCGATCGCTCTGGCGCGGACGGGTCGAAGAAGTTCCTCGACGGCATCAAGGTCGAGCACCTGAAACTCTATGTCGACGCCAGCGCTCGCTCGGCCACCACGCTGAAGGCCGTGGGCATGCCGACAACGATCCTGATCGGCAAGGATGGCCGCGAAATCGGACGGCTCGTTGGCCCCGCCGAGTGGGATTCCGCCGACGCCAAGCGGCTGATCGCGGCGTCGGTGAAGTAGGACGAAGGGCTAACGCTCAGGATGGCCGGGATCGACCCGGCCATAGAGAGTTGATAAAGTGGATGGTCGCCCCCTACGACCGCCAAACTGAACACGCCCGTGCTCGCACGTTACTTCTTCTGTGTCAAAGCGGAGGCGGCCGCCGACTTGGCATCCTTGGAGGCCTTGGGGTCTTTGAGGATCTTGGCCGCCGAACTCGCGACCTTGTTACTGGTCGCCTCGGTGGAGCCCTTCTGGGTGAGCGCCGACGCTGCTACCGACTTCTCGGCTTTGGTTGCCGTCTTGCTCTTCAGGACTTTAGCGGCGGAAGAGCCCGAATTCGTTTTCGCCCGCCCAAGTCTCGAACCGACGCCCGCAATTCGCCTCGACGGCGCCTGTTCCGCGAACGCCACTCCAACGTCCGTCAGCAACCGGTCCTTAACTGCTTCAGCAATGAACTCTGACCGATTGAGCCCGACAGCGCGGGCTGTTTGATCAATTCCTGCAAGGAGCGACGGTTCGAGCATCACGTTCACACGCGCCTTGCGCTCGGAACGCAATACGGGCACTGCCAACAACACACCGCCGAGGCTCATTTCTTCGGCCACCGCCGGATCCGACAAAAGTTGCTCGATCGTGCGGGCGCGAGGAATGGCCTCAAGATCTTCTACGAAGAGCGACACCGCCTCTCGCGCGGCCGTAAAGAGATCAACGTCCTCGTCTGCCGCGGCGAAGCACCCGGGGAGGTCGGGGAAGTTCACGCCGTAGGCAGCGCCAGCCTCTCGATGCACGATTGCGAAATAGGTTTGCATGGCTTTCAACTCCTACAACCAGCCGACATGCTTGGCGATACTCCGTGCCGTCCCGTAAGCGATGTTCTTTTTTGGGTGGGGCACAATCACGATTTGTCCAGTCGAGGTATGTCGGAACTTGTGATGGCTACCTTTTGAGGAAACAGCTTCCCAGCCCTCGCGCAACAATCTGGCGACGATCTTCCTGCTGTTTTGTTCTACGGAGGATGACATGCGTCCGCCAACGAATTCGTGTGTAGCAGATTACACACGAAATGCGTTGGCGGCAAGGTTTGCGCGTTGCGTTGGCGGCGGCTGCCGACCGTCCCGGAGCCACCGGTGTGCAGATCACTTCTTCTTCTGCGTCAAAGCGGAGGCGGCCGCCGACTTGGCATCCTTGGAGGCCTTGGGGTCTTTGAGGATCTTGGCCGCCGAACTCGCGACCTTGTTACTGGTCGCCTCGGTGGAGCCCTTCTGGGTGAGCGCCGACGCTGCTACCGACTTCTCGGCTTTGGTTGCCGTCTTGCTCTTCAGGACTTTAGCGGCGGAAGTGGCAGCCGCTTTCCCCGTGCTTTCGCTCTTGGTCTTGGTCGCCATGAAATTATCTCTCCAGGTAAAACAGTTGGACCGTTCGACTCACGAATCACACAAACAACGGTAGAGATCGGCCCTCGGCCGCGAAAGCGCGCGCACGCATTGGGCTGGGGAGTGCAGCAATTCGGCTTCGACCGTTGACTTTTCGCCACGCCCCGCCCCAATTGCCCGCTTCATCACACGTCACGCCGATGCTCGAAGGAACCGCCGATGACCAGCGCCACCACCCACGCCGAATTGCAAAAGACCGTCGAGGCCGCCTGGGAGGCCCGTGACAACGTGAAGGCGGATACAAGGGGGCCGGTTCGCGATGCGGTGGAGGCGTCGCTCGATCTGCTCGACCACGGCAAGGCGCGCGTCGCTGAAAAAGTCGACGGCGAGTGGGTCGTGCACCAGTGGCTGAAAAAGGCGGTGCTGCTGTCGTTCCGACTTTCTGACAACCATGTGATGCCTTTCCAGAAAAGCGGCACCTATGCGAGCCGGGCACACGGCTACGACAAAGTGCCTCTGAAGTACGCCGACTGGAGCGCAGAACAGTTCAAGGCAGCCGGTTTCCGCGCGGTGCCCGGCGCCATCGTCCGCCGCTCGGCCTACATTGCACCGGGCGTGATCCTGATGCCGTCGTTCGTCAACCTCGGCGCCTATGTCGACAGCGGAACCATGGTCGACACCTGGGCAACTGTGGGCAGTTGCGCGCAGATCGGCAAGAACGTGCATCTGTCGGGCGGCGTCGGCATCGGCGGCGTGCTGGAACCCATGCAGGCCGGCCCGACGATCATCGAGGACAACTGCTTCATCGGCGCGCGCTCGGAAGTGGTCGAAGGCGTGGTCGTGGGCGAGGGCTCGGTGATCTCGATGGGCGTCTTCATCGGCGCATCGACCACGATCATCGACCGCGCAACGGGCGAGCGGTTCATGGGCCGCGTGCCACCCTACTCGGTGGTGGTCTCGGGATCGTTACCGGGCAAAGCGTTGCCCGACGGGTCACCGGGGCCGTCGCTCTATTGCGCGGTGATCGTCAAACGCGTGGACGAGAAGACGCGCAGCAAGACCTCGATCAACGAGTTGCTCAGGGATTGAAATGGGACTGAACGGCGGGGCTTGGCGGGATCAGGCCCGAATGCGATAGTGGACGTATGACGACATTGCTCGAGAAAGCGCTGGAGCGCATCCGGACCTGGCCGAAAGCCCGCCAAGACGATTTCGCGCGAATGGCGCTGGATATGGATCAGCAAGGCGTGTCTCCGGTTGTGCTCGACGACGAGGAGCGTGAGGCGCTCAGAGCCGCCTGGGACGAGTCGGAAGCTGGCGATTTTGCGTCCGCCGAAGAGGTCGAGGCTGCCTATCGCCACTTTCGACCGTGACCGTTCGCTTTACGCGGCGCGCGTTGGCCAATCTCGTCGCGATCGCCGCGTACATTCGGGCTGCAAATCCGTCGGCCGCCGAAGCCGTGCGCAATCGCATCGAAGGGGTTATTTCTGGCCTTGCGCAGTTTCCGTTACAGGGAACGCCGACGGACGACCCTGACATCCGGCGACTGGTTGCGAGCCCTTTTCCATACCTGATCTACTATCGGGTGAAAGGGGATACGGTGATCATCCTGCATATCCGGCACGGACGTCGTCGAACGCTCGGCCGCCCGGGCCGTCGCTCTATTGCGCGGTGATC
>PEQZ01000067.1 GCA_002928395.1 Hyphomicrobium sp. | reverse complement strand
ACGGCCATGGCGGCCCGGTCGACCTTGGTCAGGATATCGCCCGGCAGGTAGGTCAGCGTGTCGAGCAGCATCATGATCTCGGCGAGACTCAGGTCGTGGCCGGCGAAGGTATCATGGACGGACTCGAGCCCCCGCAACAAGCCTTCGCCCGGAACCAACCCGCCGTCGCGTCGCACGAGACTTGCATAAAGTGCGAGATCGCTCGAGGAGTGCAGCGCGCTGCCCAACTTTTCGAGTTTCTCACCCAGCAACCGGGTGCCGCCAGATTTGCCGGCGCTCGCCTTAAGCCACTGCAGCAGCCGCTGCCGACGCGGTTGGGCAAGGCCCACGAGGGCGTGACCGAGCGAACGGCGAAAGGGCGATGGAATGAAGGCCCGGGCGCGCTCGTACTGCGTGGCGAACAGATGCCGGTTGTAGCCCCCGAAGATTTCATCGCCAGCATCCCCGGACAGACACACCGTCACGGATTGGCGGGCGACGCGTGAGACCAGATAGGTCGGAAGTTGCGAACTGTCGGCAAACGGCTCGCTGTAGATATCTGGAAGCGATTCAACCAAGTCGAGCGCCTCACGCCAGTCCAGGATAACCTCGGTGTGGGCCGTTCCCAGATGCTTGGCCACGGCGCGTGCGAATGGAGCCTCGTCATAGGCCTCGTCCTTGAAACCAATAGTGAAGGTTTGCACAGGCCGCGGTGAGGATCGCTGCATGAGTGCCACGACAAGCGTGGAATCGATGCCGCCGGAGAGGAAGGCACCGACCGGCACATCGGCGACCATTTGCCGTTCTACGACGTACTGAAGGCGGCGGGAGAGCTGGGCAATGATGTCCTCCTGCCGCACTCCCGACCCGACCGCTTTGGCACGCGCCTCCAGGGCCGCTCGTCCGGCCTGCCAGTAGGGCTGCGGCACCATCGTCCGATCGCCAGGCTTCAGCCGGGCAAAACAGCCGGCCGGCAATTTGCGCACGCGTCGGAACGGTGTCAGAGGCTCGGGGATGTAGCTCAGCTGTAGAAAGAGATCGATGGCATCATCGTCTGCGTCGTCGGAAAAGCCCGGATAGGCGAGAATGCTCTTGAGTTCGGAGCCGAAGACGAGACCGTCCGGCGTCTCGGCAACGAAGAGCGGCTTTTCCCCAAACCGGTCGCGCGCCAAGACCAGTTCGCCACTATCGCGACACCATAGCGCAAAGGCGAACATGCCTTGCGCCCGCTGGAGTGCCACTTCGACCCCATGCCGTTCACATAGTTCGAGCAGCACCTCAGTGTCAGAGGTACCCAGCCAACCGATTTGCCCGTCGCGCTCGAGATCGGCGCGCAGCTCACGATGATTGTAAATCTCGCCGTTGAGAACGATCACATGCCGCCCGCTCGACGACGACATCGGCTGCGCGCCGGCAGGCGATAGATCGACGATCGACAGCCGACGATGGCCGAGGTGTAAGCCTGCTTGTCGGTCGCAGAACACGCCTCGTGCATCTGGGCCCCGATGACCAAGTACGTCGGTGATCGCATCAATGGTGCCATCGGGGACCGCACGGCCAGGGGCCGTCAATATGCCTGCGATCCCGCACATCCTCGGTAGTCTCCAAATGCAAGTGGCGGTCAGAGAAACGACAGTAGCAATTCGATGCAAGATTGCCGGGGCATGAGCGCGCTGTTGGCCTAAGTGGTTCTTCCGTCATTCGCCAGAAGACTTGTGTGCTCGGTCGATATCCGCCGCACCGGCCCCCGCAACAGCCAGGGAGACGACGCCGAAAGCGATAGCAGCCATCCACCAAAATTGCCATACGCCGTAGCTCGTCGCTATCACAGTCGCAAAGATGCTGAACATCCCGAATGCAGCGTCTTGCTGTCGGGCTTTCAGCGCGGTGATGCTCCGGACGATCGACAGTCCACCAAGGGTGAACAGGAGCGCACCAATCGCTCCCAGTTCGAACCAGATCTGCATGTAGGCATTGTGCGGGTGTTGTCGCATCGTCGCTTGAGAACCGCTATCCTTTGGCGCAGTCGCATCGAAAATTGGCCCCAGGATGTAAGACATGTTCGCGCCATGCCCTAGAACCGGCCGATCGAGAACGCGTTGCGTGTACTCGCCGAGAATTGCCATTCGCGCCCCCACTGAAGCGCGCGAAAGCAGGTGCGTCAGCCAAGGAGAGTAGCCCACTTCGTTCGAGCTCAATCCATAAGTCCGCTCGAGGGCGCCCAGGCCGTAGCCCAATGGTACCACCAGAAGGCAGGCGGAAACCCAGCCCGCCATCAGCACGCGAGACGTCCATCGCGCAGTCCAAACACTGAGACCGAACACCACGTAGCCAGCGATCAATCCGAGTTGTGCCGTTTGGCTGTCGGAGCCGAATACCGCCAACGTCGTGAGAGAGATGAACAGACCCACCAGAACGACGTTCCAAGGCCTCCGCACACTCGCATGCGCTGCGGCGATTGCAGGAGCAGCAAATATTGCCAGTGGGGGCATATTCCGTGTCAGATCAGAAATCCAGATAGTGACCAATTTGTTGTCCTGCCAAGTATAGTATGCTGCGGGGTTGATCTGACTAGGCTTGAGACCCAGAGCGTTGATGACAGCGATTTTGATTGCCTGGTTGGTGACGACTTCAACAGCAAGGTACGCGGCACCGAAAATGAATCCCATCCATAACCCCTCGGCCAATCGCAATGGCACATCGCTGGGCCAGGCCGTGACAAGCCGAACACAGAGCAACGCTAAAAAAGCGTAACACGCCCCTATGCCTGCCTTCTCAAGCGCGATAATCGGTGAGTGAGCCCAAAATGCGGAAATCGCGGCATAGAAAAAAAACGCCGCCCAGATTAGAAGCAATGCATTGTCCCATGACACGACCGGTCGCGTTAGAAGGGTCGATGCGACGGCGACGAGCCGTCGCTCGGCCGCCGCCGCCGCAATGAGAACCAGGGCCATAAAAGGAAATCCGAACGCCAACGTTCGAGGGGCGATGATTCCCGTCGCCACCACGGCCAGCATCGTCGAACCCACTATGGTTCCGAGTAGCGTGCGAGTTCCAGTGGGCTTCTGATTTGAATCGCTGGTTTCTGCCCGGCCATCAGCAACAATCGGCACTTGCTCCAATCCTCTTCAAATACGAATCGTACAATTCATTGCCGCCCGTTCCGCCAGGCCTCCACTTGCGCCAGATCAAACGCAACCCTAGTGTTCCGGTTCCGACATTTGCTTCCCGTCGCAGCACCGTCGAGAGCAAATTTCGGAACCATGAGGAACACTAGCAAGCTTATGATTCTAGTGTAGCTTTTGCATCTGACGTTTGGCTTCGAGCCACGCCGCGAGTGGGTACCAAACGTCAGATGCGCTACACTAGTGGCTCGACTTCGCGCCTTCAATGCTCATTATGCGCATCATTTCCGCGACGATAGCATGCACATCGAAGCGCTGAACAGCTATGTCTCGGCTTGCGCTTCCCATAGCTGACCACTGCTGACGATGGGTAATAAACCACTCCATGCGCTCGGCAAGCGAGCGGGCATCGCCTCTCGGCACCAGCCAACCGTTCTGGCCAGGAACGACTGTCTCCCGGCAGCCCGGCACGTCTGTCGTCAGTATCGGGCGCCCCATTGCCATTGCCTCCAGAACGGAGCGTGGCATGCCCTCGTGGTATGACGGCAAAACATTGACGTTGCATCCGGCGATGAAAGGGCGGACGTCGGTGGCCGCGCCGTGGTAGACGAGCACCCCGCCGTCGTGCCAACCACGCACCTCCGTAAGTGGGATGCCATCAGGAGAACTGTCGGGGGGGCCGACGAGGTGAAACGTCGCACTGGGGTGACGGGCGCGCACGTCGCGTGCTGCCGCAGCGTACTCGCGCACCCCCTTTTCGCCGAGCAGTCGCGCGATGAGCAGGAAGTGCGTCCCGTCCTGAGGCATCGGCGCGACAGCGAATCGTTCCGTGTCGACGCCCGATCCATTGACGATTCGGCATTTCTGCAACGAGACGATGCGTCGACTGACGAACACATCACGATTGTCGGCGTTCTGGAAGATCACGGCGTCTGCTCTCTTCAGAGCCTGACGATAGAGAGCGGTCACGATGGCCCGCAACCCTCGGCGTTTCATGCCTTCGCCCTCGAATGCATAGCCAAGCCCAGTGACCAGTGAGAAGAATCGGGCCTGGCTTCGGCTGCTTCGCAGGGCGAGGCCGCTCCAGATCACGGGCTTGATCGTGTAGGCGAGTACCACGTCTGGCGCCAGTGTGCGGTAGGCACGCCGCAGCGCCATGAGCGAATTCAGGTCAGATCGAGGATTGAGACTGTTGCGTTCAAGAGGGATGGGATGGAACTGCGCCCCAAGTGCGCCGATAGCCGCGATCTCCTCCTCGCTGGCGGGCGCGCTGATGGCCGTTACCCGGTGCCCGAGGCTGCAGATATCGGAAATGAGCTCACCACGGAAGTTCGTGAGTGACTGCGGGAGCGCCCCGACGATTACGAAATGCACGATGCACCTTCAGCAATAGGGTTCTAGCTATATCAAGTCCCGCAGGCTCTTGATTGAGGAGTACCGTTCGACGGGGACGTGTGTGGGCTACGTTAGGGCAGTATGCCGTTCAAGCCATCGCCAGCTCCGCGACCTCGGTCAGCGATTCGCAGGTGCGGTCGATTTCCGCCTCCGTCAGCGTCGGATGCACAAGGAACATCATGCTCGTTTCCCCCAGGCGCCCACTCGCGGCGAGGGGCGCTGCGGGGCGCCAGGGTGTGGCGTCGAATGCCTTCTCGCGATAGACCTCGGAACACGATCCGGTATAGCACGGCACGCCACGCGCGTTGATCTCGGCGACGATGCGGTCGCGCGTCCATCCTGGCGCGAAGCGTTCGGGCCGGACGTAGATGTAGCTGCGATAGGCGGCGTGCACCCGATCCGCCGCGATCTCGGGGACCGAGAAGACGGAGAACCGGCGCGCGGTCCGCCAGATGCGTTCGCAGTTGGCGCGGCGACGGCGTGACCAGTCGTCCATTCGTCGCAACTGGATGCGCCCGATTGCCGCCTGCACCTCGAGCATGCGCCAGTTGGTTCCGAAGCTCTCGTGCAGCCAGCGGAATCCCGGCGGGTGCTCGCGCTTATAGACGGCATCGAAGCTCTTGCCGTGATCCTTGAAAGACCACATCCGCGACCATAGTCCGGGATCGTTGGTCGTCACCATGCCACCCTCGCCGGCGGTCGACATGATCTTGTCCTGGCAGAACGACCATGCGCCAACGTGGCCGATGGAGCCGACCGAGCGGCCCTTGTAGCGCGCGCCGTGGGCCTGCGCGCAGTCCTCGATCACCTTGAGGCCGTGCCGGTCAGCGAGGTCCATGATCGGGTCCATGTCGCACGGCCAGCCTCCAAGGTGCACGGGGATAATGGCCTTCGTGTGCGGGCCGACCACCGCGGCGATTGTCTCGGCCGAGATGTTGCCGCTCGCTGGATCGACGTCGGCGAACACGGGCACAGCGCCCGCCGTGACCACGCACGAAATCGACGCGATGAACGAGCGCGGCGTGACGACGACCTCGTCGGTCGCTGAGCCACCGTTGACCACGCCGATGCCGAGACCCTGCAAGGCGAGATCGAGCGCCACCGTGCCATTGGCCAACGCGATCGCGTGCGGCGTCCCCGCCCATGCGGCGAACTCGCGCTCGAAGGCGCGTCCTTCCTCGCCGGTCCAGTAGTTGACGCGGTTTGACCGCACCACGCGCGCGACGGCCTCCGCTTCCTCGTCGGTAAAGGACGGCCAGGGCGAGAAAGGGGTGTTGAGCATGTTGGGTCAGCTTGCCTTGTTCAAAGGGCGAGCAGGATTGCCGACGACAGTAACGCCTGGGGGTACGCTTTTTGTGACCACGGCACCCATGCCCACGACGGCACCCTTGCCGATGACGAGTGGATTGCCGGGCGAGCCCTGCTTGATTACCGCCGCGGAACCGATGTACGCATGATCTTCGATGTGAATGTTGCCGTTGCAGGATGCGTTTGGGGCGAACGTGACGAAATCGCCGATGACGCAGTCATGCTCGATGTAGCTGTAGATGTTTGCGTGGAAAGCCTTTCCGATCCGAATATTCGATGTCAGCGTCACAAACGGCGAGAGGATAGCGCCCGGGCCAATGGAGACTGCATCCATGCACACGACGTTATCGGCTCGGATCGTCAATGGTTCGATTTCCTTCTCGTGGCATCTCCGCCAAAGCAATTCTCGTGTCCTGCTGTCCGCAATCGCAATTGTTACATAGCGCTCGGCAGCGGGAATGGATGCGAAGGTTTTGAAGTCGACCACCCGATGACCGTTCAAGGTCGGTGCTTTGGGATCGTCGTCAACGAACACGAGGCGATCTTCCAAGATGCCATTTTTCGCCAGGGACTGGCGGAGCAAAGGAAGCACGCCGCGTCCGCAACCAGAGGCACCATAGACCCCGTAAAGTGCGCTGGTCATTGTTCAACGTCCTTCGGAGTTTCCGGTGAACGGCGGCATTGTCGCGTCACCGGCGGCGCTGATGCCGTCGCGCTTTACCACCTTGAACACGGTCATGCTTAGGATTTTCAAGTCGAGCAACATGCTTTGGTTGTCGACATACCAGACGTCGTAATCGAACTTCTGCCCCCAGCTGAGCGCGTTGCGGCCGTTGACCTGAGCCCACCCCGTGATGCCGGGTGGCACCTCGTGGCGGCGCATCTGGTGCGAGTCGTAAAGCAGCAGGTAATCCATCAGCAGCGGACGCGGGCCGACGAGGCTCATCTCGCCTCGCAACACGTTCCACAGTTCAGGCAATTCGTCCAGGCTGCTCGATCGCAGGAACCGTCCGAATTCGGTCAACCGCTGCACATCCGGCAGTCGCGGCTCGCCGGGGCGAGGTTCCAGCATGCTGCGAAACTTCACCATGCGGAATGGCCGGCCACCAAGGCCGGGGCGCACTTGCGCGAACAACACCGGTGAACCGAGATTGATGCGGACCAGAAGCGCGACGAGAAGCGCAACAGGAACTACGACCGGCAGGCTGGCGAAGATCGCGAGGACGTCGAACGCCCTCTTCCAGCGCGGAAAGTGCTCCTTGGCCGCCGCTTCAGCCATGGTGCCGCCCGCCTCCCTGATCGTTTGTGGTCTGTAGAATGGCTTTGGCAGAAGCGGCACGAGTGCGTTGGAGCCCGCTATCACGCAAGCGTGACTACCAAAATATGCTGATGAAGGTAAGTGGCAAAAATGCAGCGGCGAAAAACGGCTCAAAGCTCCGAGCTGGCGGCCCAGCCACCAATCAGCAGATAGCTGCTTCCCGCCGTCAGCCCGGTGCCGTCGACCGTCATCCGGAACCCCTTCTCGTTGATCGTCCCTGGGAACGTGCTCGATCCGGCCACCCATGCCGAGCCGTTGAAATACTGCCAGCGGCCGTTGGTCGTCGCCGCCACGTTCGACCGAAACACGAAGACAGTTGGCGTAGTACGCATCGGCACCTGGAAAGTTACCGGAACGGCATAGAGCCGGTTGCCCGTGTCCGAGATGCCGCTGGCGTAATAGGACTGCGTGAACGTATAGCCTTCGACCGGTGCAACGCCGTTGGGAAAGCCGTTCTGATAGTAGCGCATGCATAGCGCCACCTCTTCCACCGTCGGCCGCGCCTGCCACGCCGTCGCCGCCGCGCCGAGCTCGAGCTTGACGCGCTTCCACCACGTCGGGTAGCGCGACGGCGTCAGCGTCACATTGAGATTGCCGGTATCGCCAGCCCCGAGCGTCAGCGTCACCGAGCGCCGCCCCGAGCCCGGCGTGATGATGCCCGACACCGAGCCGACCGCCACCGTCAGGTTGCCGCCGGTCAGCCCCTCGACCGAGGCCGTGATCTGAAAACTGGCGAGGTTCGAGTACCCCCACACCAGAGGCTCGACCACCTGCCGGATCGCACCGGAATTGAGCGTCAGCGTCTGCGTCGCCGCGTCCCAGCCGAGATTGCTGGCACCGGACGCCCTCCAGCGATCGACGCCGAACGCGCCGTCGGCCAGCGCCCCGAACGCGAACGCGCGCTGGTTGATGCCGAAATCGCCGTTGATCAACAGGTTCGGCAGTACGCCGAGCGGCGTGAAGGGCAGCGACACGACGCCCGTCGTGCAGTCGATGCGCATCGCGTCTTTCCACGACGACCCGTCGGGCGAAACCTTGAAAAGGAAATCGTCGTCACCGATGAGCCCGATCTCGGCTCGGCCGGAATAATTGGTCTGGTAGAGCTGGCTGGCCGTGTCGCCGGCCGCCGCCTTGTTGATCTTCTGCTGATGCCCGTTGCCGTCGTTGTCGAACAGCGACGCGGGCGACTTGAGCGCGAGGCGGTTCGTCGTGTCCGCCGTCGCGTTGATGCCGACCATCGCGCCGGTCGCGGGATTGAGGGAGGCGGCACCGCCGCCGCCTGCAGCCACCCAGGCCGTTCCGTCCCAGCCATAGAGCTTGTCTTCGTCCTCGACCCAGGCCAGCCAGCCTTCGCGCGGCGCATGGACGACCCACGTACCATCCTGCCACGCGGCAACTTTGCCCGCATGTCCAGCCCAGGCCCCGATTGAAGACGCCGCCACGATATATCGTGCGCCCTCGATAGGGGAATCGGGAGGTGCAGCGAGATCGAGGTCGACTACTGCGAGTTGCACGATGGCGTCGAGTGCTCGGATCGCCTCGTTGTGTGTCACGTGCTTCTGCGACTGCGCGGCCAGGATGTAAGGTAAGCCCAGGTTGGGTGTATCGTCCATTCTCTATACTCTCCAAGCGTGCACTGACGTGCGAGGAGAATATGGGCTTTGGGAAGGGCGGGGATAACGCGATGCCCTTAGTTGCGTCGGCGTCTATGCAGACATGGGTGTCGCGATGCGCGCCGGTATCAACAGCTGGTCCGCCGAATGACAGCGCTTCTCATTCACCAACGCTTTCCCGCCTGCCAGCTCGCTCCGAGTTCGCAGGGCGCGCACTTGAGGGACAGCAATTAAGCCGGTCGCGAAGGTCGAGGCAAACTGGCTTGAAGGGCAAGCGCACCCAACGCAATGACCACTGCGGCGATAAGCCCTAGCAGGAAGCCACGAAGGATGTTCCAAAGCATGTTGCCGACGTCGCTATAGTCGCCGGGGCTAGGAGGTTGTTCGACCTCCAGAAGTTGGAATGTTGGTTCGCCCGCATCGATCTGCTTCAGCAGCTTCAGCCTACGGATATTGTTCAAGTAGGTTGCGTCGAGCGGTATGGCGTCCCCGCGCACTCGCACTGCTTCGCCTTCTGGGGTGCCATTCAGAATGTCGAGATCACGCACGATCTCCGAAACCCGCTCGTCCTCGTGATCGTCCTGTCGCCTCCCTTCAAGAACCTTGATCTGCTCCTTCAACGCCTCGCTTCCCAACAGGAAAAGGGGCACGTTCTTGGTGTCGAAATTCTGCTGCGACCTCCCTTTGCTCGGATCATTGGCGAATATGGCGGGCGACGGCTTGTCGAGACCGACTGCCGTTGCAACTTGAAGGGCCTCTTTAAGAGTGGCGATCCGGTACTCACGCTTTTCCTTCAATTCCAGTCGGACTGCGCGCAGCTCTTGCTCGAGCAGCGCCTTGTTCTTGCTCTGGCTGCGAGTTGCCGAAATCAAGTACGTGGCACGCGCGATCTCAAGATCGATCACCGATTTTCGGTTGGACATCAGCTTGGCCTTGGCGGAGGTGTGCGCCAATTCACTCAAACGGGAAAGTATTGCCGCGCCAACTCGAGGGTGTGTACCTGTTAAACCTACTCGATACGATGCGACTGTCTCCTCGGTCGTACCGCGTTTGGCGACAACTCCGTCAAGGCGCAGTTTTATCTGACGGCTGTCCAGAGTCCACTTTGGTACGGCCGTGAAAATATCGGCTGAATCACTCTTGATCGAATCAACCGCTGATTCCAGATGGGAGCGCATTGCTAATTCGCGGCCCAATTGCAGCATGACGTCTCGCTGCGTAAGGTTGAATATTTCAGGAAGTTGCACCGCGGAAAAAGCGTATTCAGGGGTATCGCGATAGACAGCTGTAGCTTCCGCGGCACGCGGCGGCCCCCATATGCTTGCCAATGCTCCCAAAATCGCTCCTGTCGACGCGGCAACGACAAGCCAATTCTTTCGTCTCGCCATCTCATATGCGACACGACCCAGACTCCACTCTTCGAGCAAACTGGCAAACCCGCCAGTCTGACTAGTCTCTGTCGTCATCGCTCAGCCCCCCAGTAGTCCCAATCGGATGATCACGCCGCTGAGTAATTAGTCGGCCACAGCTTGGTCTGCAATTGCCTTGTGACCAAACGCGGTTCAGCTGCAACAGTGTTGATGTTAGGTGGTTCCGGTTGTTCGGACAGGATCTCCGCTTGGAATAGTGGATCGTCTGCCAGGGTGAGCCGGATCATGAATTAGGAAGCAGGAAATGAGTGTTGACTGTGGCGCAGGCCATTGATATATCATGGAAAATTCTTGCGAAGTGAGCCTGCCTACGTCGTTACGGGGCGCCACAGTCATGACGATTGCTACGATGCTTCCCTTCGATCTGCCAGCGGTCCGGCGCAAGAAGCTCATAGTCGATTTCGACGGCGGCAACCAGTCGTCGAACACGAGCATTATGGAGCTATCGCCAATTCTTGGTGACGGCCGGGCCGGTCAGGCGGCGGCGATTGCGGGCTAACGGGTCGCCGTGGCGGCGACCTCCAGCCCGTCGGCGAACGTCACAGCCAGGATCAGTTTCGGCAACTGGGCGTGGCCGTCGAGACGGCGCCAACTTTTCTGTGCGCCTTCGACAAGCTTGAAGACCATGGCGAGCGCGGTTTTGTTCGAGAGGCAGCCCTTCGATCGGATCGTGCGATGCCGGACGGTGGCGAACGTGCTCTCGATCGGATTGGTTGTCCTCAAGTGCTTCCAGTGCTCGGCCGGGAACTCGTAGAACGCCAGCAGCCCGTCGCGATCCTTGGCGAGGCAATCGGAGGCCTTCTCGTACTCGAGCGAGTAGCTTTCGCTGAAGGCGTCGAATGCAGCCTCGGCGACGGCCTTCGGCCCCAGAACTCTTGCAAGGCGCCGAGTGCCTCGGAAGAATCACCGGTCGAAATGCCCTTCAAGTACAGCACCGGCAGAAGCGTCTCGATCGACTTCGAGCGCCGCAGGTATGGCGGCAGGATGGTCGGCGAGAACCGGACGCGGCCTGGATCATCGGCGGCTGCCTCGCGGTCGCGCACGCGCGGCTGGCGAACGGCCACGGGGCCGATGCCGGCCATCACTTCGCGCTCAGGCAGGTGGCCGTGGCGGACGACGCGCTGGCGGCCGTCCTCGGTCTTGAGATCGACATGCTTGGCGTGGCAGCGGGCGTCCTCGGCCACTACCGCCTGGGCGAGCAGGGCGCGGGCCCCGTTGCGCAAGACTTCGGTGAGTTGATCCTCGAAGGCTCGTGGCTGAATCAGTCGGACGACGTTATCCTTGGGCACGGAACATCGCTCCTTTGGTGGAGCAGTGGCGGCGTCAAGCACTCCCACGATTTGCCGCCTTCCCGATTCCCGCCGTCACCAACTTCCAGCTA
Organism: Hyphomicrobium sp.; assembly: GCA_002928395.1. Classification (GTDB taxonomy): domain Bacteria; phylum Pseudomonadota; class Alphaproteobacteria; order Rhizobiales; family Hyphomicrobiaceae; genus JAKAML01. The sequence goes on along the minus strand of PEQZ01000067.1, from coordinate 1,055 downwards.
AGGCTCCTCACCGCCTGACTCGAACCCAACAGCCTCCCCAGAACCCGAGTCGGTTCAATTCGGCCCAGTGTGTCCCGGCCTGAGAAGCATTTATCACCTTAAGGGCTTGACGTATCTCGCCTGACTGCCATACGCCTTCCGAGAAGGCAGCCGTGCATCGAGCCATTCGCGGCAGGCCCCTATTTATCGAACCGGGAACAGAAGATCGTGGATCTTGACGGCAGCACTATCGGCGTCGTGGGGCTCGGCTACGTCGGGTTGCCGCTGGCGGTTGAATTCGGCCGATCACGGCCCGTCCTCGGGTTCGACATCCGCGATGATCGCGTCGCCTCGCTGCGCGGCGGAGAGGATGTCACCCGCGAAGTTTCCTCCGATGATCTCGCCGCCGCGACACACTTGCGGTTCTCGACATCACCCGATGACCTGTCGGACTGCGGTGTGTTCATCGTCGCCGTTCCGACGCCGATCGATCGCGCCAATCGTCCGGACCTACGCATTCTTGAGCGGGCTTCCGAAACTGTCGGCCGCGTCATGCGCAAGGGCGCGGTCGTCGTCTTCGAGTCGACCGTCTATCCTGGCTGCACGCGCGATGTCTGCGTGCCGATCCTGGAGCGTCATTCCGGGCTCGTCTTCAACCGCGACTTCTTCGTCGGCTACAGCCCAGAACGCATCAACCCCGGTGACAAGCAGCACCGGCTGCCCTCCATCGTCAAGGTCACCAGCGGTTCGACCCCCGAGGCGGCCGACGCGATCGACCGTCTGTATGCCTCGATCATCACCGCTGGCACCCACAAGGCCTCGTCGATCGAAGTCGCCGAGGCTGCCAAGGTCATCGAGAACACCCAGCGCGACCTCAACATCGCGCTCATGAATGAGCTCGCCATCATCTTCCACCGCCTCGGCCTCGACACCGGCGAAGTCCTCGCAGCCTCGGCGACCAAGTGGAACTTCCTGCCATTTCGACCCGGCCTAGTCGGCGGACACTGCATCGGCGTCGATCCCTACTACCTGACGCACCGCGCACAGGAAGTCGGCTACCACCCCGAGGTCATCCT
>PEQZ01000066.1 GCA_002928395.1 Hyphomicrobium sp. | reverse complement strand
ATGGCGCGTGAGGCACGCAAGGCGGAGGCTGCGCGTGACGCGCGGCAGGCCGAGGACCGTCGTCTGGCGGACGAGTTGGCCAAGGAAGCGCGGATCGCCGAGGAACAGCGCGCGGCTGCCGAGCGGCAGGCCGCAGACCACCGGCTGAAGGCAGAGGCGGCCGCGCGCGAGGCCGAACAGCAGGCGCGGGCCCGCGCCGAAGCCGAATATGCGGCGTCCGAACGGGCTGCCCAGGAGGCTGACCAACAACGCCTCATTCTAGAGGCCGAGCGCGAGGCAGAGGCCATCCGGCTCACAGAAAAGATCCGCAAGGCCCGCGACATGCGTGAAGCCCGGAAATCCGCCGGCCCGGAAGACTTGACCAGCGCGATCAACATCCCCGATGCGATAACTATGACGCAGGGTCGAAAACCCTCGATTGAACAAGCCGGAACGCGCGTCACCGTTCTTTTGATGATGGTTGCCGGCGACCGCGGGATCCGGCGCTGGAACAAGTCCGCCGATCCGGTGCTGTGTTTGGACGACGTTTGCTACGTCAGCCAAGGCCCGAACACGGCGGCAAAGCGCATGCCACGGTCCACCGCCTTCGGGCCCGGCATCGCGCTCGGCTCGCGCGCAGGCGCCTGCAACAACGCGCTCGGCTGCGTATTCCGTGACGTCGATCTCGAAGGGGCGAAAGCCCTGCTCCAGCCCATCGACCTGCGCATCGTCCGCCACGATCGCCGCGAAGCGAGCGAGGTTCGCGCCGACGAGACATGCGCAATTGCTGGCGGCAAGCTGAGCTGTCGTGCCGGGGTGTCGTCGGCGACGTGGCGAGCGTGGATCGTTCCCGAAGCCGTGGCCGGACGCGCGGGTGCGACGACGCTCGAAGCCGCATTGAGTGCCGGGCTGAACGCGTCGGAAGCCAGCAACCGTGGTGAGCGGTGAGGCTCAGGCTCGTGCGGCAACCACCGCCCGGCCAACAAGACCAAACAACCGCTCGAGATCCTCGGGCCGCGAGAGGCGGTGCTCGCCATCGGGCACCTCCTCGATTTCGGCCCACCCGCCCTCGATGAAGTCCAACAGCTGGCGCGTGTGAGACGACGGCACGTCCGGATCAAGCAGCCCCTGCAGAATGAGAACAGGGCGCCCGGGATCGAACGGCGGCGCGCGAGAAGGTGCTTGCGGCCGTCCTCGATCAAGTTGCGCGTGATGGCGTAGGGCTCGCCGTATGCCGATGGGCGATGGACCACGCCGGCTGACATGAGTTGCTCCCGCTGTGCTGACGAAAAGCGTTGCCAGATCAGTTCCTCCGTCATGTCCCAAGCTGGCGCGATCAACACCAGCGATTTCACTCGGCGCGCATGGTCGGGATGATCGGCCATGAGAGTCTTGAGCAGCAACAGCGCGATATGTCCGCCCATGCTCGAGCCGATCACGACCTGCGGCCCAAGCGTCCGCTGAGCGAATACGGCGACGGCCTCCTCGAGCCATCGCCCGATCGTGCCGTCCTCGAAACGGCCCGACGACAGGCCGTGCCCGGAGTAATCGAACCGGGTTGCGCCGAGCCCGCGTGCTGCGGCGTAGTCGGCAAGAGCCTGCGCTTTGGTGCTGGCCATGTCCGACTTGAAACCCGACAGCCAGAACAGACCGGGCACCCCTGGCTTGACCCGTGCCAGATAGGCGATGCGGCGGCTGTCATCGCCCACACCCACCTCGAGGAATTGCGCTTGCCCTTCACCCGTCATAAGACACCCCTCACCGTCGACCCCAGCGATCCGCGCTCCGGTCGCCTGCCGGAGCCTGACCGTGGCCCATGCTCGTCCCACCATACTGCAACTGATCCCGCATCTCGATGCCGGTGGCGCCGAGATGACCACGCTCGAAGTGACCGAGGCGATCGTAGCGGGCGGCGGACGGGCGCTCGTGTTGTCCGAGGGTGGGCGGCTGGAAGAGCGTATTATACGGCTCGGCGGCGAGATCATGCGATTTCCGGCTGCCACCAAGAACCCGGCGCGCGTTATTGCGAACGGCTATGCCCTGGCGCGCGTCATCGGCGCCGAGGGTGTCAACCTGATCCATGCCCGCAGCCGGGCGCCTGCCTGGAGCGCACTGCTTGCGGTCCGAAAGACCAATATCCCATTCGTGACCACCTACCACGGAGCTTACAGCGAGCGCGGACGCATCAAGAATCTCTATAACAGCGTGATGGCGCGTTCCGACATCGTCATAGCCAATTCCGATTACACGGCGCAGTCCATACGCACCCGCTATGGGGCGCCCGACAACCGGATCCGCATCGTCTATCGCGGCGTCGATCTCACCCGCTTCGATCCGGCGACGGTGAGCGCCGAACGAATCGCAGGCCTGCGGGCGAAGTGGCAGATCCCGGAGGATGTTCGGGTGATCCTGCATATGGCGCGCGTGACACCGCTCAAGGGCCAGAGCGTAGTCATCGAGGCCGCGCGCCGGTTGAAGGTCAAGGGACGGCTGGAAAAGGCTGTGGTGGTGTTTGCCGGCGACGCCCAGGGCCGCACCGGCTACGTCGAGGCGCTTCAAGCGCAGATCGCGGAGGGTGGACTTGCGCAAAACATCAAACTGGTCGGCCACGTCGACGACGTTCCTGCCGCCTTTGCAATGGCGTACGTCGGGTTGCTCGTCTCGACCGAGCCCGAAGGCTTTGGACGTTCCTCGGTCGAAGCGCAGGCTATGCGCTGCCCGGTCATCCTGACGCGCATCGGCGCGTTGCCGGAGACACTCATCGCCGAGCCTTTGACCCCGGCCGCCCCGTCCACCGGCTGGCTGTTGCCGCCCGGCGACGCAAGCGCCTTGGCCGATGCGATCGACGCGGCCCTCGCACTGACGGAGGCGGAGCGGTCGGCGATAGGAGCGCGGGCCCGCAATTTTGTCACCAGGCGTTTCACGACACGAGAGTTGCAGCGCCAGACGTTGGCCGTCTATGACGAGCTGGTCGGCAGCAAGCTGTTGGCACGGTTCGACGCCTGAGCGAGCCCGACGTGAGCGGGTCATCCAGCGCCGGGATTGACAGCACAGCGGTTTGCCCGCACCAAGGCCGCCACCAAGCATGGGAGACGTCGCTCTGATGGCGCAACAGTCGGTCATCTGCATCAAATGGGGCACGCGCTACGGCGCCGACTACGTCAATCGCCTCGCGTCGATGATCTGGCGCAACACCGAGCGCCCGACGCGGGTGATCTGCTTCACCGATGATCCCAAAGGCGTGGACCCGCGCGTGGTCACCGCGCCGCTGCCGGCGTTTCAAAACATCCCCGAGCGCGTGTCGCGACTCGGCTGGCGCAAACTGTCGCTCTATCAGCAGCCCTTGCTCGATCTTTCGGGCGACGTGCTGTTCGTCGATCTCGACGTGGTCATCACCGGCTCGATCGACCCGTTCTTCGATTTCGAGCCCGGCCGATACTGCGTCGCGAAGAATTGGTCGGAGCCCGAGCTGAGGGTCGGCAACACCACGGTCTATCGCTTCCCGGTCGGCCGGATGACTTACATCTTCGAGAATTTCAACCGCGACCCGGAGCAATACCTCGCGAAGTACCGCAATTCGCAGAAGTACATTTCGGGCGAGGCGCACGACATGGTGTTCTGGCCCGAGGACTGGTGCGTCAGCTTCAAACATTCGCTGCTGCCCGGCTGGCCGATGCGCTTCTTCGTAACACCCAAGCTGCCGGCCGGCGTGCGTCTGGTGGCGTTTACGGGCAAACCCGACCCGGACGAAGCGCGCGACGGCAAATGGCCGGTGACGGCCGCATGGAAGAAATTGTACAAGCACGTGCGTCCGACGCCTTGGATCGCCGAGCACTGGCGGTAGCTCCTCGAGCGGTACAGGTCGTGTTGCACCAGCTTCACTGCCCACAGGATTGCGGCATCCAGCCTGTCGCCAGGTCGCGCAGCGCTTGACTTCGGTCGCATTCTTCCCAATTCTGCTGGCCGTTAGATCAATTGGGCTGCATTCTGGTCGGGATGCGGCCTCGAGGCTTTAGACTTTAGACGCCAACCGGCCTTCTGTCCGAAACCACTTAAGGAGAAAGAACATCCGTAGACCAATGAGGGGCGCGCCAGAGCGCGAGCAGTCCGGCCCCCGGATCAACGATGCCATCCGCGCCCGCGAAGTGCGGTTGATCGACGAGAATGGCCAGAACATTGGCGTCGTCAGCAAATTCGACGCGATGGAGCGAGCAACGACGGCTGGTCTCGACCTGGTTGAGATCTCGCCCGATGCCGAGCCGCCGGTCTGCAAGATCCTCGACTTCGGAAAGTTCAAGTTCCAGGAACAGAAGAAGGCGGCCGAAGCCCGCAAGAACCAGAAAATTGTCGAGATCAAAGAGATCAAGATGCGGCCGGGCATCGACGATAACGACTATGACGTGAAGATGCGCGCCATCCGCCGCTTCTTCGAGGAAGGCGACAAGGTCAAGGTGACGTTGCGCTTCCGTGGCCGTGAAATGGCGCACCAGCATCTCGGCATGGAAGTGCTGAAACGCGTCAAAGCCGACACCGAGGCGATCTCCAAGGTCGAGAGCGAGCCGCGGTTCGAGGGCAAGCAGATGGTCATGGTGCTCTCGCCGAAGTGACGTGTGCCTTCAGGGCTCCAAGTTTTCGGTCTCTTCTGTTGCGCCGCCGTCACGATCTCACTATAACCCTTCCCAGAGCCGCCCGGCAGGGCATGCCGTGGCGGTTCTTATGCTTTTGAATATCCTGCGGATTTCGCAAAAAAGCATCCCTTTGGGACGCCCGCCCTGCTCAACCGCCATCGGGGCGGAAAGAGCAGAGTTTTGGCGTTCCGAGGGTCGGACAATCGATTTATCGATTGTCCGAGGCGAGGCCGCGCACGAACGTCAGGAGAGCAAAATGCCCAAGATGAAGACCAAAAGCGGCGCCAAAAAGCGCTTCAAGATGACTGGGACCGGGAAGGTCAAGGCGGCTGCCCAAGGCAAACGCCACGGCATGATCAAGCGGACTGCGAAGTTCATCCAGAAGGCGCGCGGCACGATGGTGCTGAACGACTCCGACGCGATGATCGTCAAGAAGTACATGCCCTACGCCCGCTAGGCGTTTTGATCGGTGCTGGAACGCTTCCCCAGAGAAAGCGACCTGAGCACCGAGTGTCCCAGAAACCTGATCTTGAACTAACTTTTCGAGGAGTTTCCTCCCATGGCCCGCGTCAAACGTGGTGTTACCGCCCACGCCAAGCACAAGAAAGTTCTTAAAGCCGCGAAAGGCTATTATGGCCGTCGCAAGAGCACCATCCGCGTCGCCAAGCAGGCGGTGGAGAAGGCGCTCCAGTATCAGTTTCGCGACCGCAAGCGCCGCAAGCGCAACTTCCGCGCACTTTGGATCCAGCGCATCAACGCCGCCACCCGCGAGCATGGCCTCACCTACGGCCGATTTATCGACGGATTGACCAAGCTCGGCATCGAAGTCGATCGCAAGGTGCTGGCCGATATCGCGGTGAAGGACGCAGCCGCATTCAAGGCGCTCGTAGACAAGGCGTCAGCCGCCGCCGGTGGCAAGGCTGCCAAGGCCGCCTGAGCATTCTGAGCCGACCACAGGTTGTCACCCTCGGGCTCGTCCCGAGGGCTTACCGGACCAAGTTGCAGAATGCGCAAAGTGCAGTTCCGCCTCTCCCCTTGGGGAGAGGTCGGCGCGGCCACCGACCGCAGGCAAGTCCAGAAATGTCAACTACCGCGCCGGGTGAGGGGGCTTTCTGATTGCTCCGTCGTCGAAGCCAGCCCCCTCACCCCGACCCTCTCCCCAAGGGGAGAGGGGGGCAGTGGGGCTCTCGTGAGCTTCGATCACATCGGAAAATGGTCTAGTCTATGGACTGCCCAATCCCGCCGGTTCAGATGCGAGACCGCAATGTCAGACGTCAACAAGTCGATCAAGAGCGCTCTCAAACAGGCTGACGCTGCGCAACGATGGGCCGACGATTTCCGTCGTAAGCACGAAGCGATTATCCAAGCCGCTCAGAACATAGTTCGCCCGGACGTACTGGAAAATCTCAAGCGGATCAATGATCAGGCGCTCAAGCAGATCCGTGAGATCGAGAAGTTGCATGATCTCAACGGTATACGAACCCACATCATCGGAAAAAAAAGCGATATCGACGCACTTATTCGGATGATCCCCCAACTCCAAGAAAATGAACGGAGACCGTTTGGGGCGGCGAGCAATCAATCGAAGGCACTGCTCGCCGAAGCTTTCGAGTATCGCAAGGCGGAACTTGAGCTGGAGGAGGTCGCCGCCCGCCTCGCCAACGAGCGCTCCGACATCACCTTGCCGGTGCGGGTTGGGCCAGAAGCGCAGGGCCGCATTCATCCCGTGTCGCAAGTGCTCGACGAGTGCATCGAGATCTTCGCCGACATGGGCTTCAAGGTCGCCGAAGGCCCCGACATCGAGAGCGACGACTATAATTTCACCAAGCTCAACATCCCGGCCGAGCATCCTGCCCGACAAGAGCACGATACATTCTATCTGAAGACCAAGCCCGGCTCGAACGCCGCTCCATTGGTGCTTCGCACGCATACGAGCCCGGTGCAGATCCGTACCATGCTCGGCCAGAAGCCGCCCATTCGCATTATCGCCCCTGGCCGCGTCTACCGTTGCGACAGCGACCAGACGCACACCCCGATGTTTCATCAGATCGAGGGCCTCGTCATCGACGAGACGACACACATGGGGCACTTGAAGTGGGTGCTCGAGGAAATGTGCAAGGCGTTCTTCGAGGTCGACACGGTGACCATGCGCTTCCGCGCCAGCCACTTCCCGTTCACCGAGCCTTCGATGGAGATCGACATCGACAAGGGCGCACTCGGAAAGCCCGGCGAATGGCTGGAGATCGGCGGTTGCGGGATGGTGCATCCCAACGTGCTGCGCAATTGCGGCCTCGATCCCGAGACATACCAGGGCTTCGCCTTCGGCATGGGGCTCGATCGCATGGCCATGTTGAAATACGGCATCCCCGATCTACGCCCGTTTTTCACCGGTGATCTGAAATGGCTTCGCCACTACGGCTTCTCGATCCTCGACCAGCCGACGCTCGGCGGCGGTCTGTCGTCCTGACGCGGGAGCGGGCCGCATGACCGTGTAATGCTGGCGGCATCAAACCTGTCCGTGCCGGTCCTGTTCGCGATCGGGCTCGCGATCGCGATGGCCGTGATCGCCGTGCTGACGTGGTTCTTCCACGACCGCAAGCACGAGGAGTTGGAACAGTGGGTCCAATACGGCTTCTCTCGCGAAACCTTGCGGCACGCCCTGATCTACTACCGCTCCATGGGCATCTCGATGCTGGTGTTCCTGGTGCTGTTCGTCGTCAGCTGCCTGATGTTGCAATCCGACGGCGCCGAATTGTTCTGGGATCGCGACCGCAGGCCCGTCGCAGGAGGCCCGATCAGCACCACGATCTTCGCCTTCGACCTGGTGCTCCGCGGCGGGTTCTTCGATGTCATGGAACACTTCGACCTCTCCGTCACCGAGCTCTCCATGAACCGCAAGAACCGCTGGTTCGTCTGGTATTGCTTCGTGTTCCGCATGTATTACGGATTGACGCTGATCCGCATCGTGTTCTCCTTCGCCTACATGTGGGCCAAGATCCATCAGGCGAAAAGGGTAACCGGCGTGGAAACGGGCCCGCCGCCCAACGTGAAATGACGCCGTCTTTCGGTGAACCGAAAAATCGAGGCAGAACTCCATGAAATTTACGCTCTCCTGGCTCAAGGATCATCTGAAGACAAAGGCCACGGTCGACGAGATCGCCACCAAGCTGTCGGCCATCGGGCTCGAGGTCGAAAGTGTGGAGGATCCAGGCAAGGCGCTTGGCGCGTTCACCATCGCGCGCGTGGTCGAGGCCAAGCAGCACCCAAATGCCGACCGGCTGCGCGTCACCCAGGTCGAGATCGAAAAAGGCCAGCCGCCCGTCGAAGTCGTGTGCGGGGCGCCCAATTGCCGTGAAGGCATGCTTGCCGTTTTCGCGCCGCTCGGAACCTTCATTCCTGGGTCGGGGATCACGCTGGAGAAAAAGCCCGTTCGCGGCATCGTCTCGAACGGCATGTTGTGCTCGCTCGCCGAGTTGAAACTGACCGGCGACGGCGACGGCATCATCGACCTGGCCGTCGAGCACTCGGACAAGATCGGCCAGCGCTACATCGACCTGCTGGGGCTTTCTGATCCCGTATTCGAGGTCAAGCTGACGCCAAACCGGCCCGACTGCACCGGCGTGCGCGGCATCGCGCGTGATCTCGCAGCCGCCGGTCTCGGCACCCTGAAACACGAACCCCGCATCACCGGCGTCGAGGGTGCGAAGGACTGCCCCATCGAGATCACGCTCGCGTTCGACAAGGACAGCGCCGACGCCTGCCCGGTGTTCGCCGGCCGGTACGTCAAGGGCGTGCAGAACGGTCCTTCGCCCGGCTGGCTCCAGAACCGCTTGAAGGCCATCGGACTGCGCCCCATCAACGCGCTCGTGGACGTGACCAACTACATTTCCTTCGATCTTGGCCGACCGTTGCACGTCTATGACGCCGACAAGATCATGGGCGCGGTCGTGGCGCGGCTCGGACGACCCAACGAAAAGTTCGTGGGGCTCGACGGCAAGGAGCACGTGATCGACGTGACGATGTGCGTGATCGCCGATCAGAGCGGGCCATTGGGGCTCGGCGGCATCATAGGCGGCGAGGCGTCGGGGAGCACGGATTCGACCACCAACGTGCTGATCGAGAGCGCGTGGTTCGATCCGCTGCGCACCGCTTCCACCGGGCGCAAGGCTGGCCTGGTGACGGACGCGCGCTACCGCTTCGAGCGCGGCGTCGATCCGCAATCGGTCATGCCCGGCCTTGACCTTGCAACCCAGATGATCCTGAAGCTCTGCGGCGGCACTCCGTCGAAGTCCCGCGTCGCCGGCGGCGTGCCCGACAAGGCGCGATCGATCGGCTTCGACTTTGCCCGCGTCGAGAAACTAACGGGCGTCAAACTCCCGGAAGGCGAAATCAAGACGATTCTCGAGGCCCTCGGGTTCACCATTACCGGAAAAGGCAGCAAGCTCAGCATCGGCGTGCCCTCCTGGCGCCCCGACATCCATGGCGCAGCGGATCTGGTCGAAGAGGTCATTCGCATTGCCGGCCTCGATCGCGTGACGGCAACGCCACTGCCGCGCCTCCACGGCGTCACCGGCCCCGTCCTCACCGAGCGGCAGAAGCGCACGCGCCGCGCACGCCGCACGCTTGCCGCACGCGGCATGGTTGAAGCGGTGACGTGGTCGTTTCTGCCGCGGCATCAGGCAGCAACGTTTGGAGGCGGATCGGACGAACTCGAGCTTGCCAATCCGATCTCGACCGATCTTGCCTCGATGCGGCCGAGCCTGCTGCCGGGCCTGCTCGCGGCGGTGGAACGCAACCGCAACCGGGGGATGGCCGACGTCGCCCTGTTCGAACTGGGGCAAGCCTATCGCGGCGACACCGAGAGCGATCAGTTCATCGCTGCCGCCGGCGTCCGCGCTGGAACCGCGCGCACCACGGGCATTGGCCGCAATTGGGACGGGAAAGCGGACTTGGCCAACGAATTCGATGCCAAGGCCGATGCGCTTGCCGTTATCGCAGCCCTCGGCCTTGACCCGGCCAAAGCGCAGATCACGCGCGACTGCCCGGCCTGGTTCCACCCCGGACGTTCGGGTACGTTGCGGCTCGGGCCAAAGGCCGTGCTCGCTCATTTCGGCGAATTGCACCCTGATGCCCTGAAGGCGCTCGACGTGGCGGCTCCGGTGGTGGCGTTCGAGATCTTCCTCGAAGCGCTTCCGCCCGAGAAGAAGAAGAGCAGGGCACGTCCGCAACTCGCCGCCGCCGACCTTTTGCCGTTGAAGCGCGACTTCGCCTTCGTGCTCGACCGCAAGGTGGCGGCCGGCGAAGTGGTGAAGGCGGCCAGCGGGGCAGACAAGACACTTATTCAGTCGGTATCGGTGTTCGACGTGTTCGACGGCGGCGCACTCGCGGCCGAAGGCAAGAAGTCACTCGCCATCGAGGTAACCTTGCAGCCGGTCTCGGCCACGCTTACCGACAAGGAGATCGAGGCGATCTCTGCCAAAATCGTTGCCGACGTCAAGAAAGCGACCGGCGGTGAAATCCGGGGGTAGACGCATCGACCGCATGTATTGGGCGAGCCCAGCCACGTCCGGGCAGCTGAGCATGCAGCAATCGCAACCCGTTCATGCGCGTGCCGTGCGTCTTGGACTGGTAAACTCTGATACTGACCTATGATGCCGCGCTGGCGTATGACGGTCTGGAGCGAAACCACCCATGAACGACCTCCCATCCCCTGACCTACCCGCCCGCCACATCATTGCTTCGGCACCGCCAGGAATGCACCGGATCGTCGTGGTCGGCGGCGGCGCGGGCGGGCTAGAACTCGTAACCCGCCTCGGCGACAAACTCGGTCGCAAGGGCAAAGCCCATGTCACGCTCATCGAGCGCTCGCGCACCCACATCTGGAAACCGCTCCTGCACGAGATCGCCGCCGGCAGCATGGACGTCGACCGGCACGAACTCGAATACATGGCGCAGGGCCACTGGCACGGCTTCAAGTTCCGCTACGGCGAGATGATCGGCGTGGACCGTGCGGCGCGGCTCGTGCACCTTGCCGCCACCGTGGACGAGGAGGGCCGCGATCACGCCCGACCGCTGGGTGCCCTATGACACGCTCGTGGTCGCCATCGGTAGCGTCTCCAACGATTTCGGCACGCCCGGCGTCAAACAGCACGCCATTCAGCTCGACACGCCCGAGGAGGCCGAGCGCTTCAACCGCCGGCTGATCAATGCGTGCGTGCGTGCCAACGCCCAAGCCGCGCCGGTTCGGCCGGGCCAACTCCACGTCACCATCATTGGCGCCGGCGCGACCGGAACCGAACTCTCGGCCGAATTGCACCACACTACGCGCAACGTCGTCGCCTTCGGTCTCGACAAGATCGAGCCCGACAAGGATATCAAGATCACCTTGATCGAAGCCGCAACCCGCATCCTGCCCGCGCTTCCCGAAAGGCTGTCTGATGCGACCACTGGCATCCTCAAAGACCTCGGCATCGTGGTGCGGACGGGAGCGCGAGTCACGAGCGTATCGGACACCGGCGTGACGCTTCAGACCGGCGAGGTCATCCCGTCCGAACTCGTGGTCTGGGCCGCCGGCGTGAAGGGGCCGGAGGTTTTGTCGAAACTCGACGGGCTCGAACTCAGCCGCATGGGCACGCTGGTCGTCAAGGAGACGCTTCAGACGACCAGAGATGACAATGTTTTTGTCATCGGCGATGCCGCTTACTTCGTGCCGCCGGGCCAGGACAAGCCGCTGCCGCCTCGGGCACAGGCTGCGCACCAGCAGTCGTCGCATCTTGTTTCCGATTTGTCGCGGCGCCTGCGCGGGGAGGCGCTGCGGCCATTCAAGTACCGCGACTTCGGATCGCTGGTCTCGCTTGGCGAGTATTCGACCGTCGGCAGTCTGATGGGCTTCGTGTCCGGCCGCTCGATGTGGATCGAGGGGCTGTTCGCCAAACTCATGTACCGCTCGCTGTACAAAATGCACGAGATGGCACTGCACGGTCCAATCAAAGTCGGTCTCGATACCTTCTCGCGGCTCTTGACCCGGCGCACCGAGCCGCAAGTCAAGCTGCATTGAGCGGCCAATGTAGCGGGATCATGAAACCGGCCGCTCACGACTGCAGCACGCGGCCTTTCGGCGCCCGGCTCCGAGGCACGGCCGTGCCGCACGCGTGATCCCAGAGCGACGTCACGATGCCGTAGTTGCCTTCCTCGCTCGCATGGTGATGCAGTGCGTGGTGGCGTCGCGCCATGAAGAGCCATGTGCCGGGCTTCAAATCCCAGTGGTGCGCCGCGTGATGCAGAACCATGTAGCCCAGGTAGCCAAGCAGTCCACCGATCGCAAAGCCACTGGCGGCCGCATAGCCGAGGCCCGAGAGCGGTACGTAGAATACGAGCATGATCAGTGCCAGTCCGACCACCGGCGGCGCCCCGATCAGTGCGTTCGGTTCGGCATGGTGGGCATCGTGGATTTCCCGGAAATAGGGGACGTGATGATAGATGAAGCGGTGGACGACATACTCGAGCAACGTCCAGAAGACGAAACCTACGGCGACCCACCCGAGCCATGCACCCGCGGCGGTCGCTGTCGCCGATAGCGGCGCACGCCACATCAGGAATGCGATCAACATTGGGGCCAGGATAAAGTCGGCATAGTAGGCGATCTTGCCGAGACGCATGGCGAATTGTGCTCCTTGGTTCGATCCGGAGAGCACATGGTGTGCAGCACCAGCATTTCCATTGTTTGACAGGCCATACCGGCCAAATGTCGCGGCGCTCATGTTGGGCGGAGCGGATCTACCCTCAAGAGGGCAAGACGCCCGAGATGCGCGCCTTGGTCCCGGCCGCCCAGGCGTCGAACCGACCCTCCTCGATGGCCAACCGCATCGCGGCCATCAGGTCTTGGTAGAACCAGGTATTGGTGAGCGACAGGATCATGGAACCGAGCAACTCGCCCGACTTGACCAGATGATGGAGATAAGCGAGCGAATAGTCGCGCGCGGCTGGGCACGTGCTCTCGGGGTCGAGAGGCCGCATGTCTTCGGCATACCGTGCATTGCGGATGTTGACCTTGCCTGCCCAGGTGAAAGCCAGGCCGTGGCGGCCGTTCCGCGTCGGCATCACGCAGTCGAACATATCGATACCGCGGCGGACGGCCTCGATCAGATCCTCTGGCGTGCCGACGCCCATCAGATAGCGCGGCTTATTCTCGGGCAGGAACGGCAACGTGCCGTCCAGTGCGCCAAGCATGGCCTCGTGACCCTCGCCGACCGCCAGACCGCCGACCGCATACCCCGGAAAGTCCATCGCGACCAGCGCTTCCGCCGAGCGCCGCCGGAGTTCGAGATCGACCCCGCCTTGCACGATCGCGAACAGCGCCTG
>PEQZ01000065.1 GCA_002928395.1 Hyphomicrobium sp. | reverse complement strand
CCTGTCACTTGACGGCGATCACTTGGATCTCGACCAGCATGCGCGGGTCCACCAGCTTGGCTTCCACGCAGGCCCGCACCGGGGCATTGGCCTCCCCGCCGACCCAATCGATCCAGACCTCGTTCATCGCCTCGCGGTGGCGAATGTCGTTGAGCCAGATGCTGGCTGACGTAATGCGCGATTTGTTGGTACCGCACAGGGCAAGAAGTCGATCGATCTCGGCCAGCACCTCGGCGGTCTGGCCCTTGGCGTCGCGGGAAAGGTCGGACGGAATGATGCCGGCCGTCGTGACGACGCCGTTGGCCTCGACCACCTTCGCATAGACCTTGTTGGCTTCGTGACGGACGATGACCATTTGAACCCCGTGGGTGACGTGTTGAGCGGAGAGGCAGGTCTATAGCCATGACGGGGGAAGCGCGCCAGGGGCAGACGGCGATCAGCCACGCTCATGGGCATTTAGGCGCAGTCGCTCAGATAAGTGGTTCGCGATAGACGAGCTTGCCATCCACCATCAAGCCCTTTAGCGCGGCGGTGCCATCTCGGCCAACCGCCACAACCGCCTTGATCTTCTTTTCACCGACCAGTTTTTCAAGTGCGAGGCCTTGGCCTTCCGGCACGAAATAGCTCTCGATACCGTAGCGAGCGAAGATCGGCCCGGCTCGACCACCAATAGCCGGCGACCGCCATGCATCCGATCGCGCCTTCAAAACGACCTGCTTGCCCGCGGGCGCGGTTCCGGCTTCGGGCGTGGCTGGCACGACCATTTCCGCGCCGACCCTCGACACGTGCCACTTGTCGGCCGCGTCCTGGCCGATGGTGACGAACAGGGGGGCACCTTTGGCAGGCTTGCCCTCGAGAAGCGCACTGCTGATCTGCGAGATATCGTAGGACAGGATCACATAGTCGCCGCGGAACAAGCTGCGCGGATCGACGGGAACCACGTCGAGAACGATCTCGCGACCCGCGCTCAAGAGACGAACACGGTCGAACACAATGTAACCGAGCACCGCGAGCTGCACGGACACGACCGTGGCGATTGCTGTCCAAATCGATCGACCAGAGCGTGCCTGATCAGCACCCATCATGACATGCCTCCACCGGACGCTTCCTGTCGCTCGTGCAGACGGAAGGCCACCACGGCCAGCCCGATCACCAGCAGTCCCGTCACCAGGAAGAACAACGACGAACCCATGAGCGTTCCGATCGTTTTGAAGTAGAGCGCCAGAATTTCGATCGAAAAACCTGTGTAGCCGAGCCAGAGCACGTTGCGCATTCCAGTCCGGAAGCCCCAATAGATCGCGGCGAGCAGCGCGGCCAAAGTCAAAGCCGACAAAACGATGAGGCGTCCGGTGGACACGACCTCGACGAACTGCAATGCCAGCGAACCCGCGAAGGCGATAGCCATGCCGAAGCCGGCGATAACCTGAGGCTGCAGCGGCAAATGAAGCTGGCGTTGAACGAGCACGACACCCGCGGCCAGGATCGCAAGGCCCAGAAGCGTGACCAGTTCGTGGGCATGACCATCGTTAAACAGATAGCCGAGCGCCACGATCCAGACACTGATTGCGACCCCCGCGAGCAAGAGCCCTGCCGACCACTCCCGCCAGGCCATCGCGGCCGTGACAGCCGCCCAAACCGGCAGGAAAAGCCAATGGACTTCCGAAGTCAGGGCCACTTCCCACCCGGTCCACAAACAGGCGAGCAGCATGGCGGCTGAAAGTGCCGGGTTCGAGCCCAGCGCGGCACCGGTTAGCAATGCGCCTCCGGCCCAGACCAGGACAACATCAGGCGGATTGCCGTCCATATGATACATCTGCGCGATGAGCATGATGCTGGCGCCAAAGAGCGCCACTCCGAGCACAAGGGCTGCGTGTGCGAAGCTCGCAAGTCCGCGCACAAAAAGCGCCCCCGCCGTGCCATAGGCGGCGATGATCGACGCGAAAAGCAGCATGAGCCGCGCGAGCTTCGACATCTCCTGCCAGTTGGCGGCAACGAAGCTCATGGCGGCGAAGCCGAGCAGCAACGCGCCAAGCACCGCGAGCGCTCCCGACAGCCCGTAACGCGGCCGCCGCAGTGCCAGCTCGGCCCGGATGCGGGTATCGCCCTCAGGTGTCAACCAACCCGCTTCCCGCCAGCGGTCGAGATCACGCTCGATCCGGCCTTGATAACCCCACATCGGCGTGTTCCTCGAAGATACTGAACGACGTATATTTACTGATCAATGTTCATTCCGTCAAGTGCGGCGTGACTGACGGGGAGCACGATTGCGCCACCCTGGACCTACTGGCCCCAGTGCTTGGCAGCGGCTGTAGAAAGTGCGCCGGAGATAACACAGGGAATGCCGAGCGCGACTTGTCCCGTGACGCTGGCGGCCACGCAGGCTAGCCCGATCACAGTGGGCGAGGCATTGAGGGCAGTAGCCCAAATCGCGCGTTTGCGCTCGGGACCGCGCCGCCGCACATCCTCGATGGAGGCCAGCGCATCCTTGCGGATTCTCCCAACCTCGAAGCTTTCGGCGGCAACGACGATTTCGCGCAGTTGCGCGGCCACCTCCTTCGGCTTTCCGGCTGCCGCCTCCCGCAGCTGATCGAGCAGCGCCTTGTCGCGCATGGCATTCGACGCCAGTGTCCATTTCGCTATGCCGCCGATCGTCAGCCGTTCCACATTGCTCTTGTCCGCCGCCCACGGCAGCGTCGAGATGATGCGCTCGACCGGTTGGAACGAACCCGTTGCAAAATGGTAGCCCCACAGCGTGTCGATCGGCGCAGGGCCGGTGTCGAGCGCCACCGTCTCGAGCGTTTCGCCCTTGCCGAACAACTGAGCCTCGATCTGCTTCCGCCTAGCGGGCATGCGCTCGACAAACTTGGCCAGCAGCCCGCGCCAATCTGCAAGGCCTGAGTAGGCGATGGCCCTGATGATGATGCCTTGCTCTTCCGGCGGACGTGGGAACATTCTGGTCACCAGGGCCTCCGCCAAAGCCGGGTTGGCGCCCAGCACACCGGCGGCGAAACCGACGTAAAGACCGGCCGAGTCCATGTCGCGCAGCAGGCCCAGGCGGCTCATGGCATGGATCGCTTGCGGCAGACGATTGGGATCGGGCATCTCTCGATAGGCGGTCATCCAGCCGAGCAACTGATCGGCGGTCTCGAAACCCTGCGGCTCCGGCTCGACGACAATCGACTTCTTCTTGCCGGCGTTGGCTGGTTGTCGCGTCGTGTCGTCACGCTTCCTGTCCGGGGTCGCAAGCGACGGGACGGAGTTCGCAGCACCTGCGGCTGGCTTGACCTTGAGGACAATGATCGGCTTGTCAGATCCTTCGCCGGGTGCGGCGCGCGTATCACATGGCGCAAACGCCATGGAGAATGCCAAAGCCACGGCTACGGGAAAGAAGGGCCACGATCGCGCGGGCGCCGGGCACTTCAACTTCAAGCCGACGGGCCCGTTAGTCCGCCATTGGTTTGCGCGTCCCTGCACGAGGGCCTCCGCGACCACGCTCCGCGTTTCTGGATCGATGGAGTTGACGGAAGGACTCGGGCCATTGTGGGGCGAAACCGGATCGGCGACGACAATGCCAACGAGAATGGCCACTGCGACAGGCGGCGCACGACGATCAACGCGAACGCCGGCTGCGACGTCAAAATAGCTGCGGAGCCGCGCGGGTAGCAGATCATAAGTATATGTTAGACATGATCCTAATGCCGCCGCCAGACGCTGCACCGCAGCGTGACAATCGCGGGGACTTCTGTTGGGATGCGTTTCCCGCAGCTCTATCGCATGAGACAAACGAACGCGGCCAGGCCACAAACGAATCGAGAATTTGCAGCAAGTCGAGTGAAACTTTACTGACTTTCCTGGGCAGAACCGTGCGTAAGAACGACGAACCCTTACTGGCCAACTCCGCGGATTGCAGGCATTGGCCAGCCGAGTCCGGAAGTGTTGCGGACGGACGTTCCCAGCCGAGTCTGTCGGTACCGCTGACTTCCGAGCAACTGGGCTTGCTGGAACGGTTGATCGCGAACACTGTCGTGCCTCGCCTGCTGCTCGGATCGCGAACCGGAAGCGAAGCTCAGGCGTCGGCCCTGCGAACGCTGACCCCGGTAACCATGGAGCACGTCGGAGAGTTCGCGGAGCTGGTCATCAGCCGCGACATCAGCGAATCGACCCGGTACTTCGACGCCATACGCGCGAACGGGGCGACCGTCGAGGTTCTCTTCCAAGATCTTCTAGCCCCCGTGGCGCGCCGTCTCGGTGAGCTGTGGGAGGAGGACATCAACGACTTCATCGACGTGACACGCGGTGTCGCCCAGTTGCAGCAAATCGTGAGAGATTACAGCGTGGCGTTCCACAGTGAAGCCCGGCAACCGATTGCCAACCGGCGGGCATTGCTGATGCCGATGCCGGGGGAGCAGCACAATTTCGGGATCGCGGTCGTCGGCGAGCATTTCCGTCGAGCGGGCTGGCACGTCTGGGGCGGCCCGCCCCGTTCGCTTGACGATGTGCTCGAACTGGTGGGCGGCCAATGGTTCGACGTCATTGGATTGTCGGTCGGTCGGCTGGACGATCCGGCTAAGGTGTCGGCCGATATCGCGCGCATCCGCCAGCGATCGCTGAACCGCAGCGCACTTGTTCAGATCGGCGGCAAACCGTTCACCGACAATCCGGCTTTGGTCGCGTCCGTCGGGGCTGACGCGACCGCGATCGATGGCCGACAAGCCGTGCTTCAAGTTTCCGCCATGATCGAAAAAGCGGGAGAAACGGCCGCCGGCTAGACGACGACGACATGCAAAAAAGGCTGTCCAGTCCGGGCTATGCAAACATGCCGACTTAACGCCGTTTTTTACGCCGGATCTGCGTCTGCCGCCACTCCCGCCGTTCGAGTTTGCGGCAGAACGCACTCGCCGTTCCACTCAGACATCCGTGCCGCTCGAGCAGCTCGGCATCGCGCTCGCTCACCGGCCCGCCAGCCCGCGCATTCGCACGCGCGCTTTCAAGTTCAAGGGCGGCTCCGAGTCCCCTTGCAGTGACCGGATTCGACAAGGACGCCAGAGCAAGGACGGAAACCGCCAGAATAAGCTTGTTCATCTACTAGTCCTCTTGTCAGTTCTCGCGCCGTGCAGCGTGACGTTGCGCACTGTACATTTCCGCTCCCGCCCTCGGGAGATCAATATGTCTCGCGATCGGGATCATCACGATTGGTTGTTGTGTCACCTGTTGTTGCACCGGCAGCGACTACCGCATCGCGGCTGGAAGACTTCCGAGATCTGCGATGTACCAGTTCTCAGCTTCGACCACGGCCGGGTTCTCACCATTGGCATAGATCCAGCTGTCGACGGCCCAGCGCTTGTTGGTTCCGTTCTCGACCAACACCGCCGTCCAGTGGGTCCAGCCCGCAACACCGCGCAGATAGTTTTCCTTGGCGAACGGCGTGCCGACCGTGTGGTGCTTCAACAGGCCGACGCTGGCCAGCAATGTCAGATAGCTCGTGGTGTTGGTGGCCTCGTCGACGCAGTCCTGCTGGGTCGGATCACCGGAGGCCGCAAAGTCCATGCCCGGGCGGTCGTCCTTGGTTCCGATGCGCGCGCCGACCGCCATCTCCATCCAGCCGATGACATAGGCGACGCCGCGCCGCTCCTCGTCGGCCGTATCCTGTTTTGAGCGCCACTTGGCCATGATCGCCTTCAACATCGCCATGTCGGCTTCAGAAAAGCGGACCTTGGTCTTCTTCTGGCAACCATAGGAGTGGCAGACGTGGACGGAGGTGCCGCTGGGTTCAGGCACCGAGAACGTGGCAAAGTGGTTTTCAGCCGAACCGAAACCAGCGTGGGTGCAGCCAGCCGTTGCCAGTGCCACAACCAGGGCGGCACCAAGCCGAACGTGTCTCACGAGCCCCCCTTCCGCGTCACTCCCCAGCGCCGACATTGGTGGCTATCACTCAAGTGATTCGCCGCAAAATGCCGCCGTTGAGAACGCGGGATTAATCCTCTAGCCTCCGGCGGATGAACCAGATCAAACCCATTCACGTCGTCGGCGGCGGGCTCGCAGGATCTGAAGCCGCGTGGCAGATCGCGTCGGCCGGCGTGCCCGTCGTCCTGCATGAAATGCGCCCGGTGCGCACAACCGACGCCCACAAGACCGACGGACTGGCAGAACTCGTGTGCTCGAACTCGTTCCGCTCCGACGAATGGGAGACCAACGCGGTCGGCCTGCTGCACGAGGAAATGCGGCGCGCGGGTTCGGTCATCCTGGCCGCGGGAGACAAGACCAAGCTACCGGCGGGGGGCGCACTCGCCGTCGACCGCGATGCATTCTCTGCCGAGGTGACGCGTCGGCTCGAGGCCCATCCCCTGGTCACGATAGAGCGTGGCGAGGTGTCCGGTTTGCCGCCCCCGGCCTGGGACAGCGTCATCGTCGCGACAGGCCCCCTCACCTCGCCCGCCTTGAGCGCAGCCATAGCCAGCGTCACGGGCGAAACGGAACTCGCCTTTTTCGATGCCATCGCCCCGGTGATCCACCGCGAAAGCATCGACACCTCGGTCGCCTGGTTCCAGTCGCGTTACGACAAGGCCGGCCCGGCCGGCACTGGCGCCGACTACCTCAACTGCCCAATGGACCGGGTGCAGTACGAGGCCTTCATCGACGCGCTGCTCGCGGGCGAAAAGACCAGCTTCAAGGAATGGGAAGCAACGACACCCTATTTCGATGGCTGTCTGCCGATCGAAGTGATGGCGGAGCGGGGACGCGAGACGCTGCGCTTCGGACCGATGAAGCCCGTGGGCCTCGACGATCCGCGTACCGGCCGCTGGCCCTGCGCGGTCGTGCAGTTGCGCCAGGACAACGCGCTGGCCACGCTGTGGAACATGGTCGGGTTCCAGACCAAATTGAAGCACGCCGAGCAGGTGCGGATCTTCCGCATGATCCCAGGGCTCGAACAGGCCGAATTCGCCCGGCTGGGCGGGCTGCATCGCAACACCTACCTCAACTCACCGAAGGTTCTTGATCGCGGTTTGCGCCTGAAGGCGTTGCCGCGGCTTCGGTTCGCGGGCCAGATCACGGGAGTCGAGGGCTACGTCGAGAGCGCAGCCATCGGGCTTCTGGCGGGACGGTTTGCGGCAGCTGAACGCCGCGGCCGCAATGCCGTGGCACCGCCACCGACCACGGCATTGGGAGCGCTTCTCGATCACATCACGGGCGGACATGTGTTGGCCGAGGAAGACCAGTCCGCCGGCCGGCGCGGCTCGTTCCAGCCGATGAACATCAATTACGGGTTGCTGCCACCGCTCGACGACGCGCCGGAGAAAAGTGCAGATGGCAAAAAACTCAAGGGCAAGGAGCGCGGCTTCGCAAAAAAGCGGCTGATGTCGCAGCGCGCACTCGCCGATCTCAGCCGCTGGCTCGGTGAGCGCGGGCTGGATGCGGCGGAGTAATCCCAAGCGCCACATCAGGCTGCGCGGAAACTGATGTTCCATCACGAGCGATGATCAGGTGGGGCGCCTCACATAGCGTGCTCGACTGTACACATACTTTGCCCGGACGTTTGGGGCCGAAGGCAGTCGAGGCGCGGCGTTCGTGACCCGGTCCGCCAACGCCTGGTCGCGAGATTGCCATTCGCGGCTGGAGCAGACGGAGTTCTGGCGTCGTTCGTCTCGAGAAGGTCTATCTGCATGATCGATTCCGCCAGCGATGATTTCGGCATTGGGCATATGAAGTCCCGCAGCCAGCTCACGATGCGACTGAAGGATCTGCCGCCGCTCACGGAGTTCCTCATCATCGACGACGAGCCCGCGGACGCGAGGTGGCTCATCTCCGCGCTGAAGCTCGTATGCGGCCACGACATTCGAATTCGGCACGCGCGCACGCTCGGAGCCGCGCTCGACGCGCTGAAGGCTGCGACCCCTCAACTCGTGTTTCTGGATGACAGGATTTCGCCGGTCGACACGGCAGCCAACACGCTGCCCTTCATCCGGCGCACGGGGTACGACGGCCCGATCGTGATCATTTCCGGCGAGATGACACGGCAACGGAAATCGGATCTGCTCAAACTCGGTGCGATCGCGATCCTGCACAAGGACGACATCGAAAGCGCCCGGGTGGCGGAACTGCTGATCGAGATTTTCGATCCCGGAACGGCGACGCGTTGACCGTGCACCCTGGTTGACTTCCAAAACCGCAAAAACATCCACATTCGGTTCGCGTCAGCGCTCAGCCCTGGTCGAGGGGCCTTGATCATACCGCTCGAGAACGGCGCGCGCACGCTCTACAACGGCGTCGGCGATGGCCGCATGGCCCTCGGCGGTCGGATGGAATGCGCCCGAGTACGTGGCAGCCAACATAAGCTGGAACCACGAGAACGTCTCGAGTTTCAGCGCCTTTTGCAATACCGAGCCGGCGACGTGGAAATTGCCGGTGAGAAATGCGTCGTTCGGGGTACGGAACCAGCGCTGCCGCGAGGCATAGGCCGGATAGTCGGCGGGGTTGTAGGGATGCCAGCCTTCGGCCGTCTTTCTCGGAAGGCGGAGATCGTCAGCGAGCGAGAAGGCGTTGTCGGTGAAGCCCGCGCAGATGCCGCGACCCAGAAAGTCCTTGCGATGAGCGTTCACGAACGACCAACCATGCGCTTTCGCACTCTTGCTCATCACCGCATCGAGCCTGTCGGCCATCACGGTGCCATCGCGCGCTTTGCTTGCGGACAGTTTCAGGGCGGGCGCAACCTCCATGCCGGCCCAGCCATCGGGGCAGACCGCCTTGCCGTCGGACAGGAGTGCCAGCCCCGGATAGGATGTCAGGACGACCCGGTCGCTCTGGTTCCATGGAACGTGCAGAATGTTATGTATGGCGCGGTTCAGTGCCTTGTAGCGCTCGTCCAATGTGGCCAGCCCGGCGGCCGCTTCGGCCGGCCCGTGAACCTGTCCGAACCAGCCGCCGAGACTGCGTAACAGCGTCTTGTCATCGAGCACCGCATTGGCGACCAAGCGCGAAAAACCGATGTCATTGCCGCCAATGGAAACGAGCACGAGATCAATCTTGCGCGCATCCGACGGATCGCACTTCCTGAGCACCAGGCCACCCCGGAGATCGGCGATCTGGCCATCGATGTGATAGGCCTCCGGCAAATCCTGCATCGGCGCCTCTCGGAGGCCGCACTGGGCTTCCGCAATGGCCGAGATCTGCGACAGGTCTGGCGGTGTCGGCACCCACTCGTTGCCCTTGTAGCGGAGAAACAATCCGGCCGTGACTTCCGCCCCGGAACAGGCGACCCCGGCGTAGGTGACCGCACGATGCGGATCTTCGAGGGACAGCTGCAATGCTGCCCGCAATTGGTAGGAATACAATGATCGATGGCAGGCTTGGTCTAGCCAGCGCGCGTTCTCGGAGATGAACTCGCGGTCGCCAATCTGCTTCCAAGACCCGACGCGCACAGGATAGCCTTGCAAGTCCGCCTTGCCGTAGTCGCCTGCGCGCTCCCGCGAGAAGCGGACAGGCACGTCCGGGTTGCCTTCACCCGAACCGAAACTATCGCCCATGCCGACGACCAGCACGTCGCGGACGCGCACGCCAGTCTCTGCCACCAGCCGCCCTCCGACCTCGACGGAAACCGTGAGCCCGCCAGGATAGGGAACATCCAGCCGCAGCGGCTCTCGACAAGCTTGCTGGATCGCCTTGCCCCTGTACTCCTGGGAGCCGCGTGGCGCCGTCAGCCACAGGCACTCGACCGTTGCGTCGTCGATGCCCTTGATCTCGAGGACAACGGCATGTTTTTCGGGATTGATGTAGTCGTCGCTGTGCGGACAGTCATGGCGGTTCCGGCTCACACTCCAGCATGTCTTGCTGATCATCGTCGCCGCCCAGCCCTCGTTGTGCCGCTCCGACAGGGCACGCTCGGATTCGAGGACCGGCCGCCGCTGTTGCTCGGCATCGAGCGCGAGCAACGTCTGGCGGTGGATTTCAGTGTCGGCGGGATCTACAAAGAAGCGAAACGGGTTCTCGACGCGCCACTGAATACTGACGATTCCCGCGCTGGTCTCGCCCGGCTCGATGTCACCGGTGGCGGGTTCTTGGCGTGCCGATCCGGCTGGACGATCGGTCGTTCTGGCAGACCCGTCGGGAAGCGCCTGGGCACGCGCCAATCCGATGGAGGCGCACACGACGGCAGCAGCCGTCATCATCTGCCAAAGTGCCTGTCGGACCCGTCGGTTCATGGCTGTCTCCCAAAACTACACTCAGGTCGCAGGATCGTCAGACCGCGCCCACCCACCGCGACCACCACAGTCGCCAAACGCGCTGAAGCGGCGCGATGTCGGCGATCTGCCGCGCAGGGTCGAAATCAACGTTCTCCAGGGCCTGCAAATAGGGCTCAACAAGGGCACAAGGCAGAACCGCGTGAACGAAATCACGGGCATATGTTGGAGATGTGTCAATTGCCCGGGCTTGACGAACCACGTCCAGCCGTGACCGCGCCTCGGAGATCACACGGTGCACAAGGTGGCGCATGCGGTGCGTATCGCCTGCCGCCGAACCAAGGTCGAGGTGCTGGACCTCCGGCCAGGAGCGCGGGAAAGGCGTGTGTCCGCGAGACAGATGAAACGGCAGCGCGAGCAGCGCCCGGGTCAAACCGAGCGCCTCGCCGGCTGCGACCAGGGGCGCCTCGGCTGGGGTTGCGCGTTCGCGATCGACGACGCCCAGGATCGCGGCCGTCAGCCGGAACCCCGCCCCCTCGGTTCCAGCAAGATAGCGCGCAAGCGCCACCTCGTCCTGGAGCGGATCGGCATAGAGTTCGAACACACGAGCATCCACCGCATCGAGCAGCGGCTGCTTCGAAAGCCTGCGTCTCGCGACCACGCCCCCGAGTGCGTCCGCCAGCGGATTGCCGGTGAGCGCGACCAAGCCCCGGTCGCCATTACCGAAACTTTCAATCGCGTCGTGCCACCATTGCAACCGGATCTCGCCCAGCAACGGCTCACTGACGAGCCGCGGAATGCGCGCGATTTCGCCAAGGAATGCGGCCAGCACGATCAGATCGTCACGGGATTTTCGCGGAGCCAGTTTGGCGGCGAGATAGCGATCGATATCGGTCGCGCGCGCGGCTTCGGCAATGGCGTCCACCGCAGTCTCCCGATCAGTCGACGGCAACCAGCGCCGCCGCGACGGGGCGGCCCTCGGCCAGCATGACGTTGTAGGTGCGGCAGGCGGCACCCGTGCTCATCGGTTCGAGCCCGACCCCGGCTGATGCGAACGCCTGCCTGACGGCGGCGGACGGAAACAAATGCTGCCGGCCTGTGCCCAACAGCAGAAAGCCGATGGCATCCGCTTCGGCCAGAACAGCTGCCAGATCTACAAGCCCGACGTCATCGGGTTTGGCGGGCTGCCAATCGTATATGCCGCTCGGCAGGCAAAGCAGAGACCCGCGGTGGCTCATGTCGGCGAAGCGGAAGCCACCATTGCCGTAGGCGTCGATAGGCGCCCGTCCTGGGAAACGCGCTAGCCCCTTGGAGATCGCTGCCAACGCCTGCCTCCCACCGTCCTCGATGTCAGGCCTTGCCCGCGGCTGGCGCGCCCTTGACGGCGGCCCCCGACCAGTCGCGCTTGATCCCGAGATAGCCAAGCACGGGGGCGGCAATGAAGATCGAGGAGTAGGTACCGATGATGACCCCGAACAGCATCGCAAACGTGAAGTTGCGGATCACCTCGCCGCCGAAGATGTAGAGCGCGATCAATACCGCGATCGTCGTGGCACCGGTCAGAATTGTTCGCGACAGCGTCTCGTTGATCGACAGGTTGAGAAGTTCGGTCAGGTCCATCTTCTTGAACTTGCGCAGGTTCTCGCGGATGCGATCGGACACGACGACGGTATCGTTGACCGAATAGCCGAGAATAGTCAGCAAGGCTGCCACGATGCCGAGATCGAACTCGAGATTGAACAGCGAGAACAGCCCGACCGTAACCAGAACGTCGTGGGCCAGCGCGACCACCGTACCGACGGCGAATTGCCACTCGAAGCGGAACCAGACGTACATGATGATGGCGAAGATCGAGGCGAGCACCGCGATAATGCCGGTGGTTCTGAGTTCGCTCGATACGGCCGGGCCCACCACTTCCACGCGGCGCTGGACATAGCCGTCGCCGAGTGCGGCAACCACCTTGTTCAGCGCATCCTGCTGCGCCTTGTCGCCGCCTGGCTGCTGCTCGACGCGAATCAGCACGTCACTCGGCGCGCCGAAGCTCTGGATCTGCACGTCACCAAGCCCGAGCCCGCCTACTTTCTGGCGGACCGAGGACAGATCGGCGGGGCCAGACTTCGACTGCACCTCGATCAGCGAGCCGCCCTTGAAGTCGACTCCGTAGTTGAGGCCCTTGACCAGAAACAGGCCGAGTGCCAGCGCCATGGCCAGCACCGATAAACCGAAGCACAGGCTCTTGTAGCGCATGAAGTCGATGCGCGTACCGTGCGGGAAGAAGTCGAAACCTTTGAAGTCGGGAACCAGGAACATGCAGTACCTCGTGAGCGCGGAGCGCTGTGCCTCTCGATGCGCGGAGCCGCAGCTCACGCGGGAATTTGGGTCGGGTCTAGCCAGGGGCCCTGAAACGCCGGAGACCCGGCAACGTCAGATAGGAACCTCGATGCGGTTGGATCTCGATTTCGCGTTGCGAAGCCACAGCGAGACCAGGAGCCGCGTCACCGTCACCGCCGTGAACACGGATGTGAAGATGCCGATGGTCAAGGTCACGGCGAAGCCGCGGATCGGGCCGGAGCCGAGCCAGAACATGATGAAGGCGGCGACCAGTGTGGTCAGCTGGCTATCGGCGATGGTGACGATGGCGCGCGTGAAGCCCGCATCGATCGCCGCAATAGCGCCTTTGCCGGCGCGCAACTCCTCGCGGATGCGCTCGTAGATCAGCACGTTCGCGTCGACCGCCATGCCGATGGTGAGAACGAGGCCGGCGATGCCGGGCAGCGTCAGGGTCGATCCGATCACCGACATCAGAGCCACGATCATCAGGCCGTTGATCAGGAGCGCGATGACGGCGTAGACGCCGAACGTACCGTAGGCTGTGATCGTCATGACGAGAGTGGCCAGCGAGCCGATGAGAGCCGCCGTCTTTCCGGCCTCGATGCTGTCGGCGCCGAGCGACGGGCCGACGGTGCGTTCTTCGACGATGGTGAG
>PEQZ01000064.1 GCA_002928395.1 Hyphomicrobium sp. | reverse complement strand
GGCGGTATGGAGCCAGCGCCGCAGGCTTGAAGAGCGACTGGCCGCAGGCTTGAGGGCCAGAAAATGAGCGTCAGAGGGTGCGTTTTGCAACCGGAGTTCGTTGCGATGGCGAAGAGTGACAGTGCCAAAAAGACCTCGCAGGTGAAGGCGGCACGCGATGGTTCGACCCGTCAGCTCGCGGCCGTAGCAACGAATGAAGGACACCAATACGGCTTCCCCAGAGATCGCGCGTACGAAACTCAAAGAACTCGGCATACTCTCCGGGAACGGCAAGCTGAGCAAGAACTACAAGTAATGCATCGGCTGAACGCAGCTTTCATTCTCGGCTACCATGGCTGTTCCGCGTCCGTCGCGGAGCAGCTTTTTTCTGGCGCACACACATTCAAATCCAGCGACAACGACTATGACTGGCTCGGTCCCGGGATCTATTTCTGGCAAGCCAATCCGCGCCGAGCGCTTCAGTTTGCGGCCGAGAAGCGGGCACGAGCGGCAGCCGAATGGAATGCTGAGGTCGTCGGTGCCGCTATCGACCTCGGCCTCTGCCTCGATCTTTCGACAGAAGCCGGAATGATCGAACTGCGGGCGGCTTACGACCTGTTCAGAGCCACAATGGAAGTGGCTGGCGAGCCCCTGCCTTCAAACACGGGAGGACCAGATCGCCTTTTGAGGCGCCTCGACTGTGCGGTTGTCAGACAGTTGCATGCCATCAGGGAGGAGGCGGGGCTGCCGCCCGTAGATACCGTGCGCGGGGTGTTCGTCGAGGGCTGGCCGATTTATCGAGGCTCGGGCTTTCTCGATAAAACGCATGTGCAAATCTGCGTCTGCAATCCTTCGGCCATTCGCGGCGTTTTTCGTGTGCCTCAATCAGATCTGGACGTGATCTAATGCAACGCTCCATCTACGTGCGGCCTGTGGGCATGTTTCCGGCCAAGGGCGGCGACGGTCCGCTTCCCGAGCAACCGGAAACCTGGGGCGGACTGCCGCTGGCTGGCACGCGCTTCGACTTTGCCGCCCTCGAAGTGATCGCGCGAGAGGGCACCGGCGTGGTCCGGCGTACTGTCTCGCTGAGTGAGGCGTTCGAACGCGACTGGGGCCGGCACACGCTGGCCGCCGCCGATCTGATCGAGGCGCTGAGAACACCGCGCCCCCGCCTCGCGGGCCTTTCGCTGGACCGGCCGCGTATCATGGGCATTGTCAACGTCACGCCCGACAGCTTCTCAGATGGCGGGCGGCTCGGGTCGGTTGAAGCGGCGGTCGCGCACGCGCTGAAGCTGGCGGACGATGGCGCGGACATTCTCGACGTCGGCGGCGAAAGCACGCGGCCCGGATCGGATGCCGTCGCGCTCGATGAGGAACTCCGGCGCGTGATCCCGGTTATCGAGGGGTTGCGTGGTAGAACCGACAAGCTCATTTCAATCGACACGCGCAAGGCCGAGGTGATGAAGCGGGCGGCCAAGGCGGGCGCGGATATCCTCAACGACGTCTCGGCGCTGACGCATGACCCCGCCGCGCTCGACGTGGCGGCTGAGAGCGGGCTACCGGTGATGCTCATGCACGCCCAGGGCGACCCGAAGACGATGAACGACGACCCGAAGTATTCCGACGTGGTGCTCGACGTGTTCGATTTTCTCGAGCGGCGCATCCAGGCGTGCGAGGCGGCGGGCATTCCGAAGGCGCGCATCGTCGCCGATCCCGGCATCGGCTTCGGCAAGCACCTCCATCACAACGTGGCGGTGATGGCCGGCTTGTCGCTCTATCACGGTCTCGGGGTGCCGCTGCTGCTCGGCGCATCGCGGAAGAAGATGATCGGGCAACTTTGCGACGTGCCAGATCCCAAGGACCGCGTGCCAGGGTCGCTCGCCACCGTGCTGGCCGGCGCTGGCCAGGGCGTGCAGATCTTCCGCGTGCACGACGTCGCCGAGACGCGGCAAGCGCTGTTGGTGTGGCTGGCGAGTGTTTTCGGGACCGAGAAGGGGCTGGGGTAACCAAGGTGTGGATAGATTGTCGGCGGACGACTACCGATATCGCCGACGACGAGTAGACCGTGACCAAGCGTCTGCAACAGAAGCAGCATATCCTTTAGATCGAGCCTCGATAGGGCGATACTGTACCCCAGAGTGGATTTGCGGGCATTTCGGCTGCGGCCGCGTCCAAATCTCAATGTGAAACGCGTGCGCGACGCTGTCGGCACATCACAGCGCCGGTCTTGCCGATGTCGCCCCTCAACTCGCAGCCGCCCGCCGATCGGCGATGCGCTGCTCGGCGGCCTTGATGATGGCGTGGCGAAGGGCGTCGGGGCTGTCGAGCGTGCGGTCGATGGCGAGGTGCTGGGCGTCGGCCAGCTTCTTCAGATGCTCGGCGCGGTCAATGGCAGAGAGGCGCTTCAGTAGACCGTCCTTCCCGGTCTTGGTCAGCACCACCACGGCGCTGAACGCATAGGGGTCGAAGGCGGTCGACTGTTCGACAGCCTGGGGCTGGGCAGGGGTGGTTCCGCGCGCCGTCGGCGAGGGCTTCGACGCGGTCGGTGGAGGCGACAGTACTGGCTCGGTGTCTGCTCTCGTGGACGCGGATGCCAGGTCGAGGTCCCACACGACGACGCGCTTGACGCGGCGCGCGCAGCGCTCGGCCAAAGTTTCGGCCTGGGCCGCACTGACGCCAGCCTCCCCACGCAGCAGGTCGCGGAAGAATGCCTTGATCTTCTGGCGCTCGGAAATCTGCGTCGGGCGAGTCATCGGCTCAGCGGTTCCTTCCAGCATCTTGATCGGCAGTTTGTCCCCGGCCTTACTGCGCGGCGATCTTGCTTTGCCGGTCCGACAGCAGTGGGCTCACCTCGTCGTAGAGCCGCCGCAGATCCTCTGTGGCGTTACCATACTTGTCGGCCAGCGACTGCCGGTTTCCGCCGATGTAGTCGAAGGCGTTGGCGATACCGTCGCGCATCGGCAGCTGCGTGTCGAGCACCGGGTGCTTCAAGCCGATTTCCTCGATCAGCAGCCGGTCACGGCCATTCTCGCGCACATAGTTGGCGAGGCAGACGTAGCGGCGGTCTGCGACCGGCACCTCGTCTAGCGCGTCCTGGTTGCGCTTGTCCTCGATGATGAGCGCGATGCGGTCGACGGCCAGCTCGGACACGTAGTCCGGCCGGAACGGCACGATCACCCGGTCGGCGATCTTGAGCGCCGCGAGGGCCGCGAACGACAGCCCCGGCGGGCAATCCAGCAGCACGACGTCGTAGTTGCCCTCGAACTTGCGGAGCAGCATTTGAATGCGTCCGCCGACCCTATTGGCGACGATGTCGGGGTCGTTGCTTTCCTTGGCTTGCTTGAGATACAGCTCGCCCTGCACATCTTCGAGCATCAGCGAGCCCGGAAGCAGCGAGATTGTCGGCGCTTTGCCGTTGGCGCCCGCCACGTCGCCGGCGCCATGGATCAGATAATCCTTGGGCATCACCGTGTTGCCGTCGAACAGATCGAAGAAGTAGTCGGCGATGGTGCGCTCGGCTTTGCGGGCCTCGTTCCAGCCCTGGCCGCCGAGTAGAATAAGCGACGTGTTGCACTGCGAATCGAGATCGAGGATCAGTACCCGCTTGCTGCCCCAGACGGCGAGGGCGTGGGCCAGCATCACCGTGATCGTGGATTTTCCGACGCCACCCTTGCGGTTCGCTACTGCAGCAAAAAAAGCCATCTTGACCCTCTTTCAAAGTAAATGCCCGTCAAGCCTCGGGCGGCCGGGGCGCTTCAGTCCATGTCCAGGCTGCGATCTGTCAGCGTGAATGTTCAGCACACTCCAATGCGATGATTCCATGGCCGCGGTCTGTCACTCGAAAACATCAATGATTACAACCATTCATTCGGTTGTTCCCCGCGTTAGGGTCGGTCCCACCCAGAAATGGCCTTGGACAGACTGCAGGAAAATGATCGAGCAAACCGGCATGAGGCTTGCGCTGAACGGCTGCTTCGGGTCTGGGTTCCAGGGGCGATGTCGAGCGGGGAGTTCGGCCATCGTCGAGTTATGGTCGCTCCGACCGGACCGGCCGGCCGCCGATGGATTGGGAATGAGGGACTTCCGGTGGCAGGCGTAAAGTCGTCGGGGGTGGCACAGCTTTCACCCATTGCTCCGCCGGCCGAGGGGCGCTACGGAAATCAGGGTTGACGGGGCACGAGGGATAACATGGCACGCCGATACTTCGGGACGGACGGCATCCGGGGTCTTGCCAACAGCCACCCCATGACATCAGAGGTGGCCCTCAAGGTCGGCATGGCTGCGGGTACATTGTTCCAGAACGGCGCCCATCGCCACCGCGTGGTGATCGGAAAAGATACCCGCTTGTCCGGCTACATGCTCGAAGCCGCGCTGATGAGCGGCTTCACGGCGGTTGGCATGGACGTATTCCTGCTCGGACCGATGCCCACGCCGGCCATCTCGATGTTGACGCGCTCGCTGCGTGCCGACCTGGGCGTCATGATCTCGGCCTCGCACAACCGCTTCGACGACAACGGTATCAAGCTGTTCGATCCCGACGGATTCAAGCTATCGGACGACATGGAGCGGCAGATCGAGGAACTGATCGAGGCTGATACATCGTCACTGCTGGTTCCGTCGGACCGCATCGGGCGGGCGACGCGGGTGGAGAGCGCGCAGGAGCGCTACATCGAGTTCGCCAAGCGGACGCTGCCGAAGAACCTCCGCTTCGACGGGCTCAGGATCGTCATCGATTGCGCCAACGGTGCCGCCTACAAGGTGGCGCCGGAAGCACTGTGGGAATTGGGCGCCGAAGTCATCAAGATCGGCGTCGACCCCAACGGCCGCAACATCAACCACAAGTGCGGCTCGACGTCTCCGGAAGCCCTCGTCGAGAAAGTGCGCGAAGTCCGTGCCGATATCGGCATCGCGCTCGATGGCGATGCCGATCGGGTGGTGATCGTCGACGAGAAGGGCCAGATCGTCGATGGCGACCAGTTGATGGCGGTCATCGCCGAGAGCTGGCACCGGCGCGGTAAGCTGGCGGCGGGCGGCATCGTGGCGACCGTGATGTCGAACTTGGGCCTCGAGCGCTACCTGAAGGGCATCGGGTTGTCGCTCGCGCGCACGCCAGTTGGTGATCGCTACGTGGTCGAGCACATGCGCAAGCACGGATTCAACGTCGGCGGCGAGCAGTCAGGCCACATTGTGCTTTCGGATTTCTCGACCACGGGCGATGGGCTCGTCTCGGCGCTGCAAGTGCTGGCGGTGGCGGTTGCGTCGGGTAAGCCCGTGTCTGAGGTGTGTCAGCGCTTCGAGCGGTTGCCGCAGGTCCTCAAGAACGTGCGCTATTCAGCCGGAAAACCGCTTGAGGACAATCGCGTCCGGTTGGCCATCGAGGGCGCGAAAGCCAAGCTCGGCGACACTGGCCGGCTGGTGATCCGTCCGTCAGGTACCGAGCCGGTGATCCGCGTGATGGCGGAAGGCGACGACGAAACGCTCGTGATCGCCGTCGTCGGCGACATCTGCGACGCGGTGCGGGCTGCCGCCCAAGCTGGTTGACCAGGCTGACTTTGACCACGCCGGCTTCAGCCGGCCGGCATCGAATTGGTCTTGGCCGAACCGCAATCGTTTTGCGCGTATCGAATGCAGCGACGTCACACCAGCACCGCGGGCGGCTGCCAGCAGCCCGTTGCGCATCACGTCGCGATGCTCGTGGATCGACGCGATGACGGGTCCGGTCGGGATGCCGAGACCGACCAGCACGGCCACGGACAGCTGCAGGCTTGCTTCGATGGTTTCAGGGACAGCATCAGGAACACGAGGCTCGAAGTGAGCTTACAACGCTGACTGCCGTTGCCGCTAAAAATGGGTTCCCTGCGGCTATTTGATGGGCCAATGCGTTCAACTTGCGAGCCGTTCCAGTTTTGGCACGGCGATTAAGCGCTCTTTAAGCGTTCTCGTTCAAAGTCTTTCAAGACAAAGCCGACCGTGACGGGGCCAGCATTGGTTCCGGAATGGCTCTCTGATCTTGAAAGGTACAACCATGACTTCTGTTCGCGGTACCCTCCTCGTGAGCGCAGCGCTCCTCTTTGGAAGTGTGGCCGGCGCCGAGGCTGCGGACATCAACTACGGCGGCAGCATCAAGGACGGCGGTTATGCCGCTCCGATCGTCGCACCGGAGCCCCGCCTCTACTTCCGCGTCGACGGCGGCTACGCCTTCCACGACGACCCGGTCATGGTCGAGAATGGCATCTATGACCTGACCGACACCAGTATCGACGATAACTGGACGGTCGGTGGCGGCATCGGCATCTACTTCTCGCGCAATGTGCGCGCCGATATCACGGTCGATCATCGCTTCGAAGCCGATACGCAGGGCAACCTACGCGACCACGCCGCGACCCTCGAAGGTGTACGCGCCTTCGGCCTGTCGAGCACGGTCGCGCTCGCCAACGTCTACTATGATTTCGACACCCGGAGCCGTTTTACGCCCTATGTCGGCGTGGGTCTCGGGTTCGTCCGCCACTCGACAAAAACCGGTACGGTCATCAATCCATGCGGTGGCTGCACGGGTGTCGTCGAGGGCGATTCCAGCACGCACGTGGCCGGCGCACTCATGGCCGGCGTCAGCGTCAACCTCACCGGCGGCAGGGGGCACAACGTCAACTCTGCCATCAACAGTGGCCCGCATCACGGCCAGACCGCTAGCCGCGACCTGTTGCTCGATATCGGATACCGCTTCCTCTACCTCGGCGAGACGGCGACGGGTCCTGTCCGCTTTACATTGCCGGGTCCGGCGGTCTCGGAAGACCCCACTGTCGAGAGCATCCACGCGCACGAGTTCCGCGTCGGTCTGCGATACAACGTGCGCTGATCGAACTCGCGGTCCGCTTCCCGGATCGCGCACATGCAGATTGCGCTGGCCGATTTCGATCGGCCGGCATGACCCCGGAGACAGCCCGCCTGTTTCGAGGCATCCGGGTCTCGCGTTCGAATTCCTGGTTCCCTGTGTGCGTCAGGCGCGATTTTGAGCGTCCCGGACTTCGCCCGCAGGCCCTGTCGATCCTCGCTTCTGGAATGGTTCCGGTACTGAATTGTATGCGGCCGGGCGTGATGGGCTGAAGCCCTGCGCCATCAGATGAGGGATCGACTGCGATGACACTGGAACTCAAGGTGGGCACGCTCACGGCCGCATTGTTCGGCCTCGCATTGCTCACAGGCGCGAGCGTGCCGGCCACGGCAGCCGACTGGAACAACGGCTCCGGCAGCATCAAGGATATCCGCGGATCAGCCGCGGTTCCGGTGCCCGCGCCGATGCCGATCCCGGTTTCGAGCCCAAACTTCTACTTCCGTTTCGATGCCGCCATTGGCGTGGTCGACAGCGTGGATGCCAGTGAACGCGGATTGACGTTTGGTGTTCTCGACAGCCCCGGCGATACCGGCCCGTAACCCTTCGGCACTCGCTCGTCGTGGCTCAACAGCGACTTCGACACGTTCACTTCGATCGGCGCCGGTGTCGGCTACAACTGGAGCGACCGCTTCCGCACCGACGTGACGCTCGAGGTTCGCTCCAAGGCCGACGTGTCGATCAACGGCACCGAGCGGTACGTCGAGCACGGGGTTGACCCGTTCTACCTCGACGGCTACGGACCCTCGCCACAGGATGGAACCGGCGTCGGCACCTCACAGGTCAACATCTACGCCCGCGATCTGACGAAGCTCCGGTCGGTGTTCTCGCTGGTCAACGCCTACTACGACCTCGGCAAGTCGCACGGGTTCTCGCCCTACATCGGCGGCGGCATCGGCGTCGCCTATCACGAGCTGACCCGCAACCACTCCACCCGTGAAACGACGTGCGATCTGACGTCCGTGCCCGTTTGCAACGCGGAGTTCCAGCGCACGCAGTACACGGCGGTCGACAAGAAGAACGCCTTCTCGCTGGCCGCGGCGTTGACGGCTGGCGTGTCCTACAGCGTCTCGGAGATCACAACTCTCGATTTCAACTATCGCTATCTCTACATCGATGGCACGGACATCGCGACGTCGATCACCGATCCGCGCACCAATCACACCAGCATCAGCAAGGTCTCGATCGGCGACACCAGCGAGCATCAGCTGCGCGCCGGTCTGCGGTTCAATATCCACTAATCCGAACGCGTTCTCCCAACGACGATGCGTAACGAGCGGCGGGTCCCGACGGCCCGCCGTTCGGCTTTTTTTGGAAAGGTTCGAGGGAAACGCAGATCATCGAGCCACCAGCCTTTCGTCCAGATTGACGGTGCCGCGGAACGCCCTTATTCCTTCGCGCGGGCCACCCCTCCCCAACGAGGGGCTTCTATCTGGAAGGATAGTCCTATGACCGCACTGGTTCGGCCGGGCACACGTCCCGCGCGTCCCTATTTTTCGTCCGGCCCCTGCGCGAAGCGTCCCGGCTGGACCCCCAAGGCCCTCGACAACGTTCTGGCCGGTCGCTCGCATCGCTCAAAAGAGGGCAAGGCGCGGCTAAAGCTGGCCATCGAGAAGACCAAGTCGATTCTGGGCGTACCCAGGGACTTCCACGTGGCGATCATGCCGGGCTCCGACACAGGCGCCTTCGAGATGGCGATGTGGAACCTGCTCGGCGCGCGCGGCGTCGACGTGCTCGCCTGGGAGAGCTTCGGCAAGATATGGGTCACCGACATCGTCAAGCAGCTCAAGCTGGCTGACGTCCGCACCATGGAAGCGGACTTCGGCAGGCTTCCCGACCTCACGAACATCGACTTCGACCGCGACGTCGTGTTGACCGCCAACGGCACGACCTCGGGTGTGAAGCTGCCGAGCTATGATTTCGTGGCCGCAGATCGCAAAGGACTGACGTTGGTCGACGCGACATCGGCGGTATTCGCCCAGGCCGTCGACTGGTCGAAGGTCGATTGCCTCA
The DNA here is from genome assembly GCA_002928395.1 of Hyphomicrobium sp. Lineage (GTDB taxonomy): Bacteria > Pseudomonadota > Alphaproteobacteria > Rhizobiales > Hyphomicrobiaceae > JAKAML01. The sequence goes on along the minus strand of PEQZ01000064.1, from coordinate 4,393 downwards.
CCTATTCCTGGCAGAAGGTGTTGGGCGGGGAGGCTGCACACGGAATGCTGATCCTGTCCCCGCGCGCCGTCGAGCGCATCGAGACGACAACGCCACCGTGGCCGCTGCCGAAGCTGTTCCGCATGACCAAGAGCGGCAAGCTGGATCTTGCGATTTTCGAGGGCGATACGATCAATACCCCGTCCATGTTGTGCGTCGAGGACTACCTCGATGCACTGGTGTGGGCCGAAAGCGTAGGCGGCCTCGAAGGCCTCATGGCCCGAGCGGACAGCAACGCGGCCGTTATCCACGACTGGATCGCGCGCACGCCGTGGATCGCCAATCTGGCCGAGGACAGGGCGACCTGGTCGAACACCTCGATCTGTCTCAGGTTCGCCGACCCGGAGGTGACGTCTTTGCCGGCGGCGGAGCAGGCCGCGTTCGCGAAGGGCATCGTCTCGGCACTCGAAAAGGAGGGCGTCGGCTACGACCTCGGGTCCTATCGTGACGCGCCGCCAGGCCTCAGAATCTGGACCGGCTCGACCGTAGACGCCGCCGACGTCAAGGCGCTGCTGCCCTGGATCGAGTGGGCGTTTGCAGACGCCAAGTCGAAATTGAAGAAGGCGGCCTGACGTCGCCCTTTCGGACGTTTTCACCCCGGCACCGGAACAGATCCGCTGCGGCATGACGTGCCGCACGACCGCGTTCCCCTTACTTGCGAGGACAAGATCATGTCGACCAAGACCGCGCCCAGAGTTTTGATTTCCGATGATCTCTCACCTGCGGCCATTGCGATTTTCAAGGCGCGCGGCATCGACGTCGATTTGAAAGTCGGATTGTCCAAGGATGAGCTGGAAAAAATCATCGGCGACTATGACGGGCTCGCCATCCGCTCGGCCACCAAGGTGACGCCGAAAGTGCTGGATGCCGCGTCGCGCCTGAAAGTGGTCGGCCGGGCCGGCATCGGCGTCGACAACGTCGACATCAAGTCTGCGACCGCGCGCGGCGTCATCGTCATGAACACGCCCTTCGGCAACTCGATCACCACGGCGGAGCATGCCATATCGCTGATGCTGGCGTTGGCGCGGCAGATTCCGGCAGCGGACACTTCCACCCGCGCGGGCAAGTGGGAAAAGTCGAAGTTCCTCGGTGTCGAGGTCTACAACAAGACGCTCGGAGTGATCGGCTGCGGCAACATTGGCGCCATCGTCGCTGATCGGGCTTTGGGTCTCAAGATGAAGGTGGTGGCGTTCGATCCCTATCTTTCGCCGGAGCGGGCGGTCGAGGTCGGCGTCGAGAAAGTCGATCTCGATGAGCTTCTGACTCGTTCCGACTTCATCACGCTGCACACGCCGTTGACCGAGAAGACGAAGAACATCCTCTCGGCGGCGGCGCTCAAGAAATGTCGGCCCGAGGTGCGGATCATCAACTGCGCCCGTGGCGGACTGATCGACGAGGCAGCCCTCGCCGAAGCGTTGAAGGCAGGCCAAGTGGCCGGCGCGGCAATCGACGTGTTCGAGGTCGAGCCGGCGAAGGAGAACCCGCTGTTCCACGCGCCGAACGTCATCTGCACGCCGCATCTCGGCGCGTCGACGGGGGAAGCGCAAGAGAACGTGGCGCTGCAGGTGGCCGAGCAGATGTCTGACTATCTTTTGAAGGGCGCGATCACCAACGCGGTCAACTTTCCCTCGATCTCGGCCGAGGAAGCGCCGCGGCTGACACCGTGGGTCAAGCTCGCCGAGCAGTTGGGCTCGTTCGCCGGACAACTCACCGAACGCGCGATCCGCGGTATCAAGCTCGAGTACGTGGGCGATGTCGCGAATTTGAACGTGAAGCCGATGACGGCGGCCGGGCTCGCGGGCGTTCTCAGGCCGTTGTTGGCGGACGTGAACATGGTATCGGCGCTGGTCAATGCAAAAGATCGCGGCATCGTGGTGGAGGAGACCAAGCGCACCCAGGAAGGCATCTTCGAAAGCTACGTGCGGCTGACGGTCAAGACCGACGAATACGAGCGCAGCGTGGCCGGTACCGTGTTCTCGGATGGCCGCCCGCGCATTATCCAGGTCCGCGACATCAACATGGACTTCGAGCTCACGCCGCACATGCTGTTCGTGCGCAACACTGACCGGCCTGGATTCATCGGTCGCGTCGGCACCGTGATGGGCGACGCGGGTGTCAATATCGGCACCTTCAACCTCGGGCGGGAAAAGGCCGGCGGGGATGCCATCTGCATGCTGTCGCTCGACGACGCCGTCTCCGACGAGATCCTGGCCAAGGTGACGGCGATCCCGAACGTGGTGCGCGTTCGGCGTTTGAGGTTCTGACGTCCAGCCACCGCATTCACCATTTTTCCCCACATTTCCGCCGTTCTCGGACAGCTAATGTCGGCTCCGAAACAAGCGGTTATGAATTCACGCACACAGGGAAGAAGCGGTTATGCGCACAGGACTGGCGATTACCATGGTGTTAGGCTCCGCACTCGGGGCCGCGGGCGCTGCGTCCGCCGCGGACGTGGCTGCGCCGTCCCGCGTGGCGGCAGTGACGGTGTTCCCGGCCGGTGCCGCGATCACGCGCACGGCCAAGATCAAGATCGACAAGGGTGATCATACGATCGTGTTCGCCGATCTGCCGGCGCAGGCGATCGCGTCCTCGATCCGGGTCGAAGGCAAGGGCACGGGCAAGCTCGACATCGGCTCGGTCGATACCAAGCGTGTGAGCGTGCCGCGCGTGGACGCGCTCAACGCGGAGACCGAGCGGCGGAAGATCGAGGTCGAAATCGAGAAGCTGCGCGACCAGCGCTTGGTGTTCGAAGGCCAGGCCCAGGCCGCCGAGACACAAAAGGCTCTGATCCAAAATCTGACGCAACTGCCGACGCGGCCCGCCCCCATGCTCGGCCAGACCGGCGGCGGCGAGAACTGGCCTGCGGTGCTGGCGCTGATTGCTTCGAGCACGGCGGAAGCACAGCGGGCGAACCTCGAAGCGCAGGTCAACATTCGTGAGACCGACCGCAAGATCCGTGACCTCGAAGGCAAGCTCGCCAACGTCGCGCCGAACCGTGACGAGCGCACCGAGGTGAAGGTGTTCGTCTCCGCCGCAGCCCCGCTCGAAGCGGACATGGTGGTGCGCTATCAGGTGTCGAACGCCAGTTGGTCGCCGCTCTATGACGCGCGGCTGGCGACGGGATCGAAGGCGGTTGCGCCGAAGCTCGAACTCGTGCGGCGCGCGTCCATCACGCAGCGCACCGGCGAAGCCTGGACCGACGTGGCAATCGAGCTCTCGACCACGCGCCCGACATCTTCTGCGGCTGCGCCGGAGCTCATGTCCGTGATCGTCGATTTCGAGCCGGAGATTAAGCCGAAGCCCGCCGCAGCGCCGTTGGCGAGTGGGCTCGGGGCGCGCCGCGATGCCATCGGCGAAATAGCGGGCGGTGCCATGGAGGATGCCGAGGCTGATCTGCCGCGCGCCCGTACCATGGCCAAGGCGGTGGCGGCCCAGGAAGTGAAGGCGGCGGTGGTGAACGCGCCGTTCCAGGCGATTTTCCAGGTGCCGGGCAAGCTGTCGGTCGAACCGACCGGCGAAGCCAAGCGCGTGCAACTGACGAGCGACAGCCTCGAGCCGGCGCTGTCGGTCAGGGCCGTGCCGAAGGCCGATCAGAAAGCCTACCTCTATGCCAAGCTCGCTCTGCCGAAGGGCTCGCCGCTGCTGCCGGGTCCGGTGTCGTTGTTCCGCGACGGCACGTTCGTCGGCACCGGCCGGGTGCCGCTCTTGTCGCCGGGTGAAGAGCACGAGATGGGCTTCGGCGCCGACGATCTGGTGCGGGTGAAGTACGCGGTGTCCGATGAGAAGAAGGGCGAAACCGGCTTGATCTCGTCGTCTCCGCCGCCAGAGGCAATTATGTCGCCATCCGACGTGCCGCCAATCGAATCTGCCGCATCAATGCGGCCAAAAGTATAAGCGTCGAAAAGGCTTTCCGAAAGAAGCAGGTTTAAGGAAGTCAACGGCGAGTCTAGAGAGGCTCCGTACCTGTCATTGAGATACTGCGATGCTTTATCGAACATTAGCAACACATTCGAAGCTCCCGCTCCCTCGGAACCCTGAAATAGCGTCCGAAATAATGTCACGAGGGAACTTATACTCGGAAGGATACCAACGCTCTGCATGCCGAATACCATTGCGGAATACATCGCAAATACGTCGTAGGCGCCATTCCGAGCCCCTTGCACGTTGTCTGGCTCGGCGATGTGCTCATCGAAGAATTTTCTGGTGCCGAGATAGGTGAAGAGCGGTGCGCCAGACCAAGCAGAATAATCATTCCTGTCGCCATATAGCTGCCCGACGATCTCGCCGGCGTCGATGTCACCGATCCGGACAAGATCCGGATATCCACGATCCAAAGTATCTTGGATGACGTTCG
>PEQZ01000063.1 GCA_002928395.1 Hyphomicrobium sp. | reverse complement strand
ACTTTGAAAACTGGCGATCCCGGCAGGACTGAACCTGCGACCCCCGGTTTAGGAAACCGGTGCTCTATCCGGCTGAGCTACGGGACCTATCCCCACAACGTCGGTCATGGCGACAGCCGGCAAGGTGCCGCGAAGTCCGAAGTCAGTCTATGCGGCCCGCACAACCGAGCGTCAAGTCGGGCCGGACCGCCTTCCGTGGCAAGCCAAGCTGAGCCTCATAAATTCAGATCCAGTCAAGGCGGCAATGCAACTCGCAAATTGGCTCGAGGAAAACGGTTGTAAATTGCATAAAAACCATTAACACAATCTTAAGTTGTTTTAGCCTCCGCGTCCACTTGTGAGTACCCAGCATGTCCAGCGTCCTTCGATTCCGTGCAAACCCGACCCTCGGCACAAAGGCGGGCGCGTACTCCGGCCCGCAAGGTGCCACTGAAATCGTCAAGGCCTTCAACACGTGGGCCTTCAAGCGGGAACAACCCTCGGACGTGGACCTGTTGCACGAGGTCGTCGGCGCGCGGTGATGCGCGGTGCAAGCCGCTCAGCTTTGTGCTCTACTGGGGGAAGGGTCCGCGCTCGCGGATGGGTGAGCCCGACCGCAGCTGCCTCGACTATCTCGGCAAGCTCGCTGCCCGCGTCGGCGAGGTGCACGCGCCCGGCGCTCTGTTCCACCTCGTACTCACGGATACGCACGCCCGGCTCAACGGCCATCCCGAGGTGCAAATCCAGAGTTATTTCGACGACGTCACGCGCGCTGCGCAATCGATGTCGTTTGGTTGCAGCCACCTTTCCGACGTCGTCGCCAGTGCGGGCCCACCAACGCTCTCGACCGAAGCACCAACTGCGGAAACCCTCGCCCGTCTCGAAAAATGTGCTGCCAAATGGTACCGCGGTGACGCTGCCGCCGACGAAGCGGCGCGCCAGTACTTCGATCTCAACATGATCGAGAAACGGGCCATCGAAGTGATGTTTCCGTCGTCGATCTTCGTGACGTTCAACGACAGCACGTACCGCGTCTTGTTCCCCGACCGGCTGCCGATTTTCTACATGTACTCGATACGTCGTGGTGTGGCGGTCAAGCCGTGGTTCATGCCCGATGTGGATGACCGGACCGTGGTTCCGCCTCAGCCCGCCGTCGACGCAGCCGAATAGAGGGCCTCGATCATCATGGACCCTCAGCTGTTGTCACTCGCGGGCCTAGGTCTGCTACTGGCCGGTGTGGTCAAAGGCGCCACTGGGCTCGGCTACGCCTCTTGCGCACTGCCGTTTCTGGTCATGACATTCGGACTGAAGCCGGCCATGGGGCTGATCCTGATACCTGCGATGGCGACGAATGTTTCGGTTGCGCTGTCGACAGGCCACATCCTGGCCACCACGCGGCGTTTCGGGGTCCTCTATGCAGCTATGCTGCCTGGGATCGCACTTGGACTATGGCTTCTGCTGTTGGTCGATAGCAGGATCGCGACAGCCTTGCTCGGCTCGGTCATGATCGTCTATGCGACGCTGGCATTGGCGCGACCGGCTTTCGAAATCCCCCACCGCTGGCAACAGGTGCTGCAAGCGCCGACCGGCTTTCTCAACGGCGTCGTCACCGGGTTGACCGGATCACAAGTGATGCCGCTTTTTCCGTACATTCTGGCCCTCAGGCTGGAGCCGGCGCGTTCGGTTCAGGCGGTCAATCTCGCAGTTGTCATCGCGACCGTCGTCCTCGGCACCGGACTGGCCGCGAGCGGCATTCTAACGTCACCGATCCTGGCCATGTCGGTTGCGGCTGTGATCCCGGCCCTCATCGGCGCCGCGATAGGCAACCGTTTGCGGGCGTTGCTTCCGGCCGAGAGTTTCCGCACCATTGCCCTCGCCGTGCTGCTGGCGATGGGGTTGGGGCTTCTTATCCGGATCTGAGCGACGCTCATCGCGTGCAGTACGCCTGCCGTTCGATAGCCGCGCGTTCATGCTGCTGCCGCCGCGACGTCGGCCTCGTCTCGCAAAGGGTGCTTGGCCTCGAGGGGCAGCGGTTCCGGGCGACCCAGATAGTAGCCCTGTGCCTCCGAACATCCGAGTTCGATGAGCCGTTGAAGCTGTTCGGGCGTTTCGACGCCCTCGCCGACGGTACGCATCCCGAGGGCATTGGCCAGACTGATGATGGCACGAACGATCGCGATCGTACTTTCATCACCATCAAGCGACTGGACGAACGACTGGTCGATCTTGATGCAGTCGATCGGATAGCTTTGCAGGTAGCTGAGCGACGAGTAGCCGGTGCCGAAGTCGTCCATCGAGAACTTCACACCCAACGCGCGGATTTCCTTGATCTGCCGCAACGTATCGGCGTCGTTGCGCATCAGCGTCGATTCGGTGATCTCGATGTCGAGCCGGTCGGGATCGAGGCCCGATTCCTTCAACGCACTGGCGACCACCGCGGGAAACGCGCCGCCATTGAGCTGGATCGGTGAGCAGTTGACAGCCACCTTCAAGCCCGGGCGCCAGATGGCGGCATCCTGGCAGGCTTTCCTCAGAACCCACGTTCCGATCATCTCGATGAGACCGATCTCCTCTGCCATCGGAATGAATTCGCCGGGCGAGACGAATCCGCGCGTTGCATGCCGCCAGCGCAGCAGCGCCTCGTAGCCGACGACGTGGCGCGAGGGCAGACTGGTGATCGGCTGATAGTAGAGTTGCAGTTGGTCGCTCGTCAGGGCGGACTTGAGATCGATTTCGAGCGCGCGGCGGGCGCGTGCGGTCTCGCTCAAGTCTTCGTGGTAGTGTCTGAAGCTGCCGACACCGTCGAGCTTGGCGCAATAGAGTGCGAGGTCGGCGGCCGTCACGAGGTCGGCTGCCGTCTTGGCGTCGCGACTGGCAAACGCGATGCCTATGCTTGTCGCGATTTCGAGCCGTACGCCGTCGATCGAATAGGGTTCCCGAATTTCGCGGCAAATCCGGGATGCAACGACTTCTGCATTCGACGGCTGCTCCTGGTTGCGCAAAATCAGCGCGAACTCGTCCCCGCCGAGCCTCGCGATGAAGTCGGACGTTCGCAGGATGGAAAGCAGTCTGAGGCCAACGGCCTTCAAGAGCTTGTCGCCCATTGGATGACCGTGCGTATCGTTGACCTTCTTGAAACCGTCGAGATCGATGATCAGCAATGCCGTGCCGTACTGGCCGCCTGCTGACTTCACGGCCGCAGCGAGGCTGTCTTCAAAGGACAGCCGGTTGGGCAGTCCGGTCAATGCGTCGTTGCGGGCCACGCGCATGAGTTTCGTCTCGAACTGCAGTTGCGCATAGATCGCCGCGGTCATTGCCAGCAGGATCAAACCGGTCGACAGCGCCAAGCCCAACATATAGGCGCCCTTGGTCCGCACCCAGACCTCGGCATCTTCGAGGGACGCGGTCACAACGACCACTTCCAGCGGGTAGCCTTGGACCCGTCGCGACGACACCAGTTTGTCGCCGTCCTCGAAACGCTCGATCGCAACCTCGGCTCCGGCGACTATTTCTTCCCGAAGGGAGATGGGCTCTCCGACCCGGTATCCCCAGCCGATCGACTTTTCGAACCGGCCGGTGCCGGCGCGAACGATGCCGTCGATGCCAACCAACGCTATGCCACCTCCTGTTCCGAGGTTGAGCGCGCTGTAGTTCTTCGTGATCTGGGTCGGGTCGAAGGAGACGACAACGACCCCGCCGAAGGATCCGTCACGCTCGGAGAGACGCCGGGCGAACTGTACTGAGAGTTTCCCCGAGGCTCGCCCGATCAACGGCTTGCCGATGAACAGTTGATCGACCGAGGTGTTGGCGTGAAAGCGATAATGCTCGCGATCGCTGAGGTCGACGGGCGTGGTGGGCGAGAGCATGGCCGTACTGGTCAACATGCGTCCATTCTTGTCGATCACCGCAATCTGTACGCTCTGCTCATTGATCGTGAAATCCTCGCGGATGAGATCCTTCCATTCGACGCGTCCCCCAGAGCGTTCGTAGCTGGTGCGAAGGAACAACAGGATGCGATCGAGTTCGCTGGCAGTGCGCTGAACATACTGGTCTAGCGCCAGGGCCAGATTGGCCGGCTTCAACATGAGGTCGCGCTGCAGGTTGTTGCGTTCGGTGTCGAGCCGCTGCCCGCTGCTGAACCAGACCATGGCGATCAGCGACAAGGCGAAGCTGACGATAGCCCAGGTCGCCCCCCCGAGAGACCGGGACGGGGCCGACGTGCTGCGCCACTCGGCCAATGCTTTGATCATCAGTGCCTCGAATTGGTGTTGCAATGCGAGCCCTGTGGTGACAGCGGCGAGCCCTTCCGCAACCCGGTTCCCAGTGATCGACAGGGGCCGCGCCGCTGCCTTCCTCGTGTTCCGGTTTCGACATTTGCTTCCCGTCGCAGCGCCCTCGAGGGTACATGTCGGAACCACAAGGAACACGAGCAAGACTATGATTCGAATGTAGTTTTTGCCTCTGACGTTTGGTTTTTTGTACCAGCGGCGAGTGGGACCAGACGTCAGACGCTTCACCAGGACGACAGAACGCCGCGAGCTTAAAGGTCGTTGTCCTTGCCATCGCATGCCGTTCTGCAATCTAAGATAGCAATAAACGCTACCTGCACTTGCTTTAGAATGCGTGAAGCACGATGCGCGATGTCGAAAGATGTCGAGGAATGGTTGGGCTGGTGCAGCCAAAAGCTGGCGCTAGTGTCCCGGCCGCGAAGTTCGCTTCATTCTGCAGCGGGCGTTGAGCGAGCTTCGCGGTCATCACGCTGGGCGCACACGTCACTGCCGTGCCCGCAATCAGGTAGCGCTGGCACTCGAGAAAACCGGGACCGGGCCGAGTCGACATCGGGCCTGCGGATACTTGGGGTTGGGCATGGCCGGAAGCCGCCACGGGGGGCTTTACCGGACCAGCGCCGTTGGCCCGCCTTTGGGTCCACGAACGCCTTGCTCGGTGGTTGCGGATCCTGCCATCGGGCCAACGAGCAACCCAGGCTGCCGGCTCAGCCAATCCGTAGCCAACTCAGGCGGATGGCTGAACCCCGTTTCCGACTTTGGACTTCAGGGCGTGGTCACGCTGAGATCGGAAAACCACGTGACGCTATCCGCCTTGGTCCAGACACCGGCCGCGCCAGGTTCGGGGAACGTCGTATCCTCGACGGCAAACAGCTTGGCGTCATTCAGGTAGACCGTGAAGGTGTTGCCGGCGGCTGCGACCCGGAGGGTGCTCCACTGCTTCTTCGGCACCGGCGCCTTGGCACCGTAGGTCTTGCCCTTGCCCACGAGCGGCAGGTCCGAGCGCTTCCCGTTCTGAACCTTATAGAGCACCACATTGTCCTCGAGGGCATTGGCGCGGACGATGTAATAGTTCGACGCGTCCTTGTAGCGCCAAACAATCCCCGCAGCCTGGTCGACTTCGCCCGAGACTGGGTAGAACTTGACCGAGATGTCGACATTGGCCGCGCTGACGTCCTCGCGAACGCATACAGGAAAACGGTACTGGGCAGGGTCGGCGTCGACTTGGGCGAGGACGTTGCGGCGGCTGCCGGCTGTCGTATCCGCCACGATTTTCCAAACGCCCTCACGGCCGTTTCCCGTGCGCGCACACTTGAACCCGGCCGCTGCCTGACCTTCCTTGTCGGCATCGAACATGAACACCCGCGTCTCGGCCGCAGCCAAGCTGGAAGCAATGCCCATCGCGATTGCAAATGTCGGAATCATGGGGGCTGAAAACATTGAAAATCTCCCTGTCGGCTCGAGGTCGAGCGCCCTGTGATGAACCAGTGAAACATGGCGTGCAGCGCGCGTCGGCGTGAGTGAGGATCATTACTTGAACAAGGGGTTTAACGTCGACGACGACCGGCAAGGCCGTCAAGCCGAAAAACAACCGGGGTCCGCAACAGTTCAAGGTATGGGCAGGGAATCGTGCTCGCGCAGCGTCTTGCCGCTCACGCCATCGATCTCGACCAGCTTGACCCGATAGCCCCACAGCCGGGCAACGTGCAATAGCACGCGCTCACAACCCAGCTTGTCGAGCAGCACGCCGTGGCGCACGCGATGCACGATTTGCAGCCGGCGCGAACCGGTCAGGTCTGCTTCGACAATTTGCAGATCCGGATCCTGGGCCGACACGGCGTAGTGGTTTGCGAGCGCGCGGCGAATGTTACGGTAACCCTGCTCGTTGTGAATGGAGCGCACGTCGACGACCGGCTTTTCGGCCTTGTCACGGACCTCGAACAGCCGGAAATCACGGATCACCTTGGGCGACAGGAACTGCATGACAAAGCTGTCGTCGCGATAGTCCGCCCACACGCTCTTGAGCACGCCCATGACGTCGCCACTGCCGGCAATCTCGGGAAACCAGGCGCGGTCCTCGTCCGACGGATCGAGCGTCATGCGCTCGATATCGCGCATCATGGCAAAGCCGAGGGCGTAGGGATTGATCCCGGAAAATCGCCGGTCGTTCCAGGACGGCTGGGTGACGACGGAGGAATGGCTGTGGAGGAACTCCAGCATCGAGCCCTCGGTGAGCGCGCCCTTCTCATAGAGCCTGTTCATGATGCGATAGTGGCACCACGTGGCGCAGCCCTCGTTCATGAGCTTGGTCTGCCGCTGCGGATAGAAATAGTTGGCGAGCATGCGCACGATGCGCAGCAACTCGCGCTGCCAGCTGTCGAGCTTCGGCGCGTGCTTCTCCAGGAAGTAGAGGATGTTTTCTTCGGGCAGGCCGATCGCGTCGTCCGCATCGGCTGTCACGATCGGAGCCGGCGGCGCGCCGCGCGTTTCCGGGTCGCTGCCTCGAGCGCCCTTCGGCACCGTCCGCCATAGATCATTGAACGACTGCTCCTCGTAGACGCGGCGCTCGAGTTCGCGCTCCCGCTCCCGCTCGAACGACCGCGCCGTCTTCGAGCCCGGGTGACGGCTCACACCCTGCGCCATGAGCGCGTGCGCGGCGTCCAGCACAAATTCGACGGCTTCTGCCCCGTGCTGTTCTTCGCACCGGGCAACGTAGGACTTGGCGAAGTCGAGGTAATCGAGGATGGCGTCGGGTCGTGTCCACTCGCGAAACAGGTAGTTGTTCTTGAAGAAGTGATTGTGGCCCATGGCCGCGTGGGCGAGCACAAGTGTCTGCATCGTCATGGAATTCTCTTCCATGATGTAGTTGATGCAGGGATCGGAATTGATCACCAGCTCGAACGCCAGAGCACGGCCGCCCTTTCGATACTGGGCTTCGTCGCGCGCGAAATGCTTGCCGAACGACCAGTGCCGGTACATGCGCGGCATGCCGATCGACGCATACGCATCCAGCATCTGCTCGGCGGTGATGACCTCGATCGTGTTGGGCGACAGGTTCAAGCCCATCTCGCCGACGCCGACCTCTTCGATTGCGTCATAGGCCTTCTTCAGAAGGTCGAATGTCCATTCGTGACCCTCGAACAGCGGGCGCATCGAACGGGCTGAGGTGGACGTGTTCATCAATCGTCAAACCCTCTCAAGCGGTCGACTTCTCGGCTGCGAACAGCTCGCGGAATACCGGATAGATCTCGCCCGCTTCCGACGCATGGCGCGCGGCGAAATTGGATGTCGCCTTCTCGAGCGAGGAGTAGGCCCTCCAGACCACGCTGTTGGGAACCAGCGACGAGCCGGGCTCGCGCACTTCAATGTAGGCATAGTGCTGGCAAACCGGCAGCAGCTGCTTCTGCAAAATCTCGACACAGATCGCCATGTCGTCGGACACGTTGTGCCCGTCGGACGCTTGTGCTGCATAGATGTTCCATTCGGACGGAGGATAGCGGCCGGCGATAACGCGCCGCATTTCCTCGAGCGCGGTCGAGATGACCGTACCGCCCGTCGATGTCGCCTCGAAAAACGCGGCCTCGTCCACTTCCTGCGCCTCGGTCGTGTGGCGGATGAAGACGATGTCGACCTCCTGGTAGTGCCGCTTGAGAAACACGTTGAGCAGCATGAAGAAACGTTTGGCGAGCTCTTTGAGCGGCTCGGTCATCGAGGCGGAAACGTCCATGAGGCAGAACATGACGGCCTGCGTTGTCGGCCGCGGCCGTCGCTCGTGGCGATTGTAGCGCAGGTCGATGGGGTCGACGAAGGCGACAGACTTCCTGAGATGCTGCAAGCGACGAAGCTGTTCGGACAGCAGCGCGATCCGCGCAGTGTTCGGCTGCATCTCGGCTTCTGCCGCGGCAAGTTCCGCTTCCAGGGCCTGGATGCGGGCAAGGCTCGGCCGCTGCATCGCCATGCGCCGGCCGAGGCTGTTGCGCATGGTCCGGGCGGCGTTGAGCTTCGACGGCGACCCCTCCTTGGCAAAGCCGGCGCGGGCGAGCTTCGCCGCCTTCAGCGACTTGAGCTGGACCTTGACCAGATTGGGCAGCTTCAGGTCTTCGAAGAACAGATCAAGAAACTCTTCCCGCGTCAGCGTGAAGATGAAGTCGTCCTCGCCTGAACCGTCGGGGCTGCCCTTCGATCCGCTCCCCCCGCCCGCCGGTGGTCTGGCGATGGTGTCGCCAACCGTGAAGTCCTGGTTGCCCGGGATAACGATATCGCGCGTGCCCGTATCTCCGTTGAGGCCGAACGACGGTTCGCGCAGGCTCTTGGTCGAGATGGAGATCCGCTCGCCACCATCGACTTGATCGATGCGCCTTTTCTTCAGCGCCTCGCGAGCGGCCGCGCGGATCTCGGCCTTGGCGCGCCGCATGAAGCGCTGGCGGTTGCCGAGGCTTTTGGCTTTAGGATTGAGCCGGCGGTCGACGATCTGCATGTCCGTTCCATCGTGGCTCGGCGTAACGCGACGAACCTCGTTCAGCTCGACTTCTTTACCCGCATGTACCACTCGACGAGGCGCCGCACCTGCCGCGGCGTGTAACCCCGCGATACCATGCGGGTCACGAACTCGACGTGTTTCTTGTCGGTGTCGCCGTCCTTTTTGGCTCCGAAACTAATGACCGGTAGCAAGTCCTCGACCTGGCTGAACATGCGCCGTTCGATCACGTCGCGGATTTTCTCGTACGATGTCCAGCTCGGATTCTTGCCGCCGTTCTTGGCCCGCGCACGAAGCGAGAACTTGACCACCTCGTAGCGGAAGTCTTTCGGGTTGGCGATGCCGGCCGGCTTCTCGATCTTCGACAGTTCGACGTCGAGCAGTTGCCGGTTCATCAACTGGCCGGTGTCGGGATCCTTGAAGTCGTGGTCCTCGATCCAGGCGTCGGCATAGGACACATACCGGTCGAACAGGTTCTGGCCGAAGTCGTTGTATGACTCGAGATAGGCTTTCTGGATTTCGTGGCCGATGAACTCGGCGTACTTGGGCGCCAGATCCTCTTTGATGAACTCGAGGTAACGCTCTTCGGTTTCCTTGGGCATCTGGTCGCGTCGTACAGCCTGCTCCATCACATACATCAAGTGGACCGGGTCGGCGGCGACCTCTTGCGTATCGAAATTGAAGGTCTCAGAAAGTATCTTGTAGGCGAACCGCGTCGACACCCCCTCCATTCCTTCCGTTACGCCCGCAGCCTCGTGATACTCCTGGATGCTCTTGGCATGCGGATCGGTCTCTTTCAGGCTCTCGCCGTCGTAGACCCGCATTTTCGACATCAGCAACGAGTTCTCGTGCTCTTTCAAGCGTGCCAGCACCGCGAACTGCGCCAGCATTTCGAGCGTTCCCGGCGCACAGGGCGCATTGAAGAGTTCGCTGCCCGCGAGCAATTTCTGATAGATTTGCTTTTCCTCCGATACCCTCAGGCAGTAGGGCACCGACACGACATAGATGCGGTCGAGGAAGGCCTCGTTGTTCTTGTTCGCCTTGAAGCTCGCCCACTCGCTTTCGTTCGAGTGCGCGATGATCGTGCCGTGATAGGGAAGCGCGCCCACGTTCTCGGTTCCGACGTAGGTGCCGTCCTGCGTCGCCGTCAGCAGCGGATGCAGCATCTTGATCGGTGCTTTGAACATTTCGACGAACTCGAGCAGCCCCTGCGTGGTGCGATTGAGGCCACCCGAATAGGAGTACGCGTCCGGGTCGTTCTGGCTGTGGAACTCGAGCTTGCGGATATCGACCTTGCCCACCAGCGACGAGATGTCCTGGTTGTTGTCGTCTCCAGGCTCGGTCTTTGCGATGCCGATCTGGCGCAGCTTGGACGGATAAAGCTTGACGACGGCGAACTTCGAGACGTCGCCGCCGAACTCGTCGAGCCGCTTTACGGCCCACGGGCTCAAGGTTCCGGTCAAACGCCTGAGCGGGATGCCGTAGGTCTCGAGCAGGGTCGAGCCCATAGTTGCCGGATCGAACAGGCCGAGCGGGCTTTCGAACACCGGACTGATGTCGTCACCGGCCTTGAGCACGTAGATCGGGCACTGCTCCATCAACTCTTTAAGCCGCTCGGCCAGAGACGACTTGCCACCGCCGACCGGCCCCAGCAGATAGAGAATCTGCTTCCGCTCTTCGAGCCCCTGTGCCGCCGACCGGAAGTAACCGACGATACGCTCGATAGTCTCTTCGAGGCCGTAGAAGTCCTTGAAGGTCGGGTAAACCTTGACCGTCCGGTTCATGAAGATCCGGCCGAGCCGCGGGTCGCGCGCGGTATCGAGCAGCGTTGGCTCACCAATCGCGTGCAGCATCCGCTCTGCGGCGCTTGCGTAGAACATGGGGTCAGCGCGGCACCCCTCAAGATACTGCTTGAGTGAAAGCTCGGCCTGCTTGTGACGACTGTAGGCCTGCGAGAAGAGGTCGAAAACGTGATCTTTTGACATGTATCTCAGCTCAACGTTGACTGCTCGGTCTTCGGCTCGAAGCTACGTCACCCTAGTCTACGATACCCAACCCTGGGATGGAACGGCATCGCTGTCGGGTCACATTCAGTACGCTACTACTACGTGGGGATACGGCTAGCGGTTGCGAAGCAGTCTCGCTGATCACTTTGATGAATCTTTGGTCATCGTGAGGCTTGCCAGCGGTCAATTCGATGCATTTGCCTTGTGACGAGTGCTCCGGCTCCGACACGTGCTTCTCAGTGCGGCCAGGTTGCGAGCAAATGTCTGAGACAAAAGGATTACTAGCAACGCCATGATCCGAGTGTCGCTTTTGTAACTGACGCTTGGCGGTCCACCTTGCAGCAACCGGGCACCAAGCGTCAGTGACGCAACACGAGCGTTCAGCCCTTCAATTCGGCTGACTACCTTCGAGATCACGCGGGAACATTGTCGCGCGTGCGGTGTCAGACGAACCTCGATTGATTTGGTCTCGACGATCGACGAACCGGGCGGCGTCGGAGTGCAGGGTCCCGCCGCGATCGGGCGAATGAGCGGTCGACGAACCGGGTGGTCAATTTTTTGGGCCGCTACGGTGCCCAGGCCAGGAAGTTCGCGATGAACTTCAAACCCAGCGTCTGGCTTTTTTCCGGGTGGAACTGGGTTCCGGCCACGTTGCCGCGAGCGACGATCGCCGTCAGCGATCCGCCGTAGGCTGTCTCGGCAACGAGGTCGGCGCGGTCGGGTGTGACGAGGTGATAAGAGTGCACGAAGTAGGCGTGGAGCCCGTCTTTCCCTGTCGGGATTGAGTTGAGAAGGGCGTGCGGGCGCACCTCTTCGAGCGTATTCCAGCCCATGTGCGGGATTTTGAGGTTCTGGTCATGCGGCGCGATGGCGCGAACTTCACCGGCAATCCATCCGAGCCCCTCCGTCACTTCGAACTCGAGCCCGCGGTCAGCCAGAAGCTGCATGCCCACGCAAATTCCAAGGAATGGACGCGCCTTGCGCCACACCACGTCTTCAAGCGTCTCGGGCATTCCCGGCACGGCCATCAGCCCACGTTTGCAATCGGCAAACGCGCCAACGCCGGGCAGTACGACGCGATCAGCCTCGCCGACGACGCGCGGGTCAGCCGTCACCAAGATCTCGGCGTCGGCGTCCGACTCACGGGCCGCCCGCTCGAACGCCTTGGCCGCCGAGTGGAGATTGCCGGAACCATAATCGATGATGGCGACGCGCTGCATAGGACCGGCTCAGGCCTTGCCGCCGAACAGGCGCCGCCGCAAGGACGACACGGAGCGGGACTGGCCGCCCGCTGCGCCCGACGCCTGCATCTGGCCGGCCGAAGCCGCCATGGTGCCGGATGACGGAGTTCCGGCCGTTGCACGGGCGGGCGCGAAGATCACCGGCTGCGACGGTAACCAAGTCTCAAAAAAGCGGCGCTCGCACTCCGACTTGCTGCGACCGGTGACGGTGCCGGCCAGTGTGAACCCTCGTGCCTCGTAGGACCATCGCTCCAGCTGGTAGGATTCGTAGCCTATGATCAGGTGCAGCACGGCAATGGCCAATGCCAACGCTTCGCCGCCGACATCGAAAAGCTCAAAAACGAGAGCGATGGCTGCGACCGCTGCCGCGTACACGGCGAGCGGTACCCACAACCTGCGCTGCAGCAGCCAGACCGGCGCCCAAAGTGCGGCAGACCAGGAGAACCCGTCGCGCAGAAAAGCCAAGCGTTCCGCCCGATCGATACGATCGGCGGCCGGATTCGGCTCCTCGTGCACGGTAAAGACGGACAAGCGCCCTTCCTCTCCCATTCTCCACAGCGTGAGTATCATCCGGCAAGTGTTCCCTTGGTCGAAGGCACCCGAGCTCCCTGGCGCGGGTCGACTTCGATGGCCTGTCGCAATGCGCGTGCCAAGCCCTTGTAACAGGTCTCGGCGATGTGATGATTGTTCTCGCCGTAGACATTCTGGACGTGCAGCGTGATCCCAGCATTCTGGGCAAAAGCCTGAAACCATTCGCGGAAAAGCTCGGTATCCATTTCGCCGACCTTCGGCCGCGAGAATGTAACGTTCCAGATCAGGTAAGGTCGGCCAGAGACGTCGATGGCGACGCGAGTGAGCGTCTCGTCCATCGGCAAACTCACGTCGGCATAGCGCGTGATTCCGACCTTGTCGCCGAGCGCCTTCGCCACCGCCTGCCCCAGCACGATGCCGGTATCCTCGGCGGTATGGTGAAAATCGATGTGCAAGTCGCCCTTGGCCTCGAGCGAAATGTCGATCAGCGCGTGGCGTGCCAATTGCTCCAGCATGTGATCGAGGAAGCCGATGCCGGTCTTGACGTCGTAGGCGCCGGTCCCGTCCAGGTTCACGGTGGCCGTGATCTGGGTTTCCTTGGTGGTCCGGGCGATGGTGGCCTGTCTCGTATCTGGCCTCTTCAAGGGCGTCCTCTCGGAATAGAATTGTCACGCGGCGGCTTGCTCGATGTATTTGATCGGTCTATCAGCTTCGTCGGGAGCGCACCAGAGCACGCCGCGCCGCGATGCCGGCTTGACGTGCAGTGCTCTCCCACCAGGGTCCCAAAGCGCAAATGATCAGAAACTCCGACCCTTATCCGATTTCTGCCGGCTGGCATGCCACCACGATTCTGACCGTGCGCAAGGGCGGGCATGTCGTGATTGCCGGCGATGGCCAGGTCAG
>PEQZ01000062.1 GCA_002928395.1 Hyphomicrobium sp. | reverse complement strand
TCTGGGCGTAGCAGGTGTTCCGGTTGCGAAAGTGGCTTCCATCTGCTGCGGGATCAGAGCAAATATCGGCACCATATGGAATACGAGCAACCCTTTGATTGCCACACCCGGTATGGGTGAAGGATTCCCACACCCGGTATGGGTGAAGCGCGATCCCCCGTCGTCATCTCCACACAGTCGTCATCCCCGCCCCGTCGTCATCCCAGCGCAGTCGGGGATCCATCGGTGGCCACCCGGGCGGTCAACCCGTCCCTTGCCATGCACCGGGCTCGGTCCCCCGATCTGCGACGGCGGCCGTCGCCGCATACCGCACCTTGCAATCACGAATAACGCCATCTATACGGGTGCTTCGCCGAAACGGAGATGTGGCCGAGTGGCTGAAGGCGGCGCTTTGCTAAAGCGTTATACGGGTAAAACTGTATCGAGGGTTCGAATCCCTCCGTCTCCGCCACATAACTACGCGATATCGCTAAAAAAACGCGTTTTCAGACTGAATTCGAACGACACCGCAGTGTCCGCGGGTTGCGGGAGCGCGAAACCGTGAGTGGTCGGCCGAGACGGCTTCGGTGGGGCTGCCAGGCGCGGTTTCGGGCCCGTGTCTCTCTGCGGCGCAATCGTCGTACGACTTGGGCGATGTGATCACGGACGCTGGCGTCATGCCTATCGCAGGCCAGATACCGTCGTCTGCCCGTGCTGGAAGCACGCCTATAGCGTGACGCGCGACCGCGCCGACCGAACGTCGCCGGATCACCCGTTCCGGGTGTGGCTGTCGAATATGGGGCGTGCGAGGCGATCAGGTCCGGCCGGCTGCGAGCCGCGACCGTTGTTCGCTCCAGGCCAAGAAGGCCGCGTAGCCTCGTCCTTGTCGTCGCCTGTGAGATCGCCCTCCTCGTCCTTGTCAGGGCGCGAAGCAGGGCGGGTTCTCGGATACCAGCCGCGGCTTCAATGCTCGGGCCGTATGCCTTGCCCCACGGCGCCGTCTGCGGGCGTCCTTGATCCGGGCGGGGTTGCCTAACCCCGACGCTGCCGCCCGCTAGGTGACGATCCCGCCCGGATACAGTTCCGGTGCCGTCCGCGCCCCCATTTCTCCGGCCTCAGGTTTGAGACACAGCGGTCTGGATTGAATGTGGGGTAGAAGTGTAGGGCGCGGCGGAATGCCGGCCGCAAGCCCCCCGTTCCTGTATTGTGAATTCAACCCTTTGCGCGGCGACGCGTTTCAGACGGCAGCTCGCCGAATTTGTCGCGGTACTTGGAAGAAAAATGGCTGAGATCGCTAAAGCCGCAGTCGATTGCAATAGTGGTGACCGTTGTATTGGTAGCCCTGTTGAGCAGCAAATTGCGCGCGTTGTCGAGCCGGCACTCCATCACAAAGTCGCGGGGCGAGAAGCCGTATTGACGCTGAAACGTCACTTGCAAGGTTCGGATGCTCACCCCCAAACTTGCCGCGATGCGGGCAATCTCGATAGGTTCCGAGGAGTGCTCGACGATGTAATCGCGGGCCTTTCGAACCACGTCTGAACCACAGTCGGCTTGCGGTCTCGCGACAGCCTCCGCAACGGCCGGAAACACCGAGGCTACGGTCAGGTTCAGCAGCAGTTCTTCGTAGCCGCTTTGAGCGAGGTTTCCGAAGCCGAGCGAATTGATGCTGATCAGCTCGCTGATCGCAACTTTCATACTGCGAGCGAGAATGCCACAGACCGGATCTTTCAGATCCATGGCGCCTTTAATTTCGCCCAAAAGTCCAGCGTTGAAGGGCGTGTCCGTCAAAAATTCGGCGCGCTCAACTAGGTTCCGAATGGGAACAAGCAGAATAATGCCGGTCCCAAGTGGAACGATGTAGGTCGTTCGTTGTCCCGGACGTGCAATCGACGCAGCGTTCTTGCCGCTGCAGATCAGAAGATCTTCAGCTTGGGTGCGCTTCGTAAGGTGGCCTTGAACCGGTAGAACAATCTGCACGCAATCCGTGAGTGTTCTCGATACGGCATAGCCTGCAAGAGTGGCGCGGGTCAGCGTCAACTGGCCGATGGATGCAACATCCATCGTCACGGATACGTCGGTGTTGACGGTTGAAGTCTCCCAACGCGTCTCCGAGCCAAAGGCAGTGGTCACGAACTGGGCCGCTTCATCCGCACTTCGGGTCGAGAAGCGGGTGAGCGCCTGCCGTTGGGCAACAGTCTTCTGAGGCATTATAGCGCGTTCCTCAAGTCGGCGAATGACGTCGAACCTCGGCGGAGGAGGCGCTTGTGGGCTGCTGCGTGTCAACCCCTACGGCTGCGCTTTGGACGTAGTTCTGGTGGGCGAGAACCGGCAGAGGGCGTCCACTGTCACGACACTCGTTTTTGCGAGCGCCACGATCTGGAGCGAATGATGCAGTTTGCAGCGGCCCACGAAAATTACCTCCATCGCCTCCGGGCCTTCTTGGAAGTCCACGAGGCGGGCTGCTGCGAAGCGGAACAGATTCAACTCGCCGCAAGTGCGCAGCAAGCAGAAAGCGAACTGCTGGACTTCAAGCCATCCAGTCGACTTGATATCCTGGCAAAGGCTCGGTTCCTGTTGTGGTTCGCCCGGATCATGCCTCAAGACCAGGAACTCCAATCAATCATGGCAGAGATTGAGCTGCTGCTGGCCCAATCCGAAGATGCGGTTTAGCAGCTCACCTGTTCTTCGGACGCCGAGAAGAAGCTCCCAGGCCGCCATCGCCAAGGTCGCACGGCGCACCAAGCCCAGCGATGGCCGCGATCTCGAGCGGGCGAAGGGTTTAGCTTTCGAATGGACTGCGCCACCGATCCCTGTGCACCACGATCCCGCCCGGATACAGCTCCGGTGCCGTCCGCACCTTTCGCCCACCGCAGGCCGTGCAGCGCATCCGCGCGCCGACCTCGGGCACCGCGTAATCGCCCGGCAGTGGCACCGACGCAGGGTCGATGTCGCGCTCGCGCCCGCATGAGGCGCACCATGCCCACAGCAGCTTACCGTCGCGGGTGAGGTCGGAGAGGGTGACGGGCTGCATGATCAGCCTTTCGGCTACTCGCGCCAAAGTCGCGCAAAAAGTTTCGGCTGCGGGCGGCACTCGTTCGCCGTGGCGGCGCTGATGTCCAGCAAGCATTTGAAAACGGTTGAATTTATTGGTGGGCCCGCCAGGACTCGAACCTGGAACCAGGCGGTTATGAGCCGCCAGCTCTAACCGTTGAGCTACGGGCCCGGATGTGATCCGGGCGGCCTCTATAGCAGAACCGGCGGCGGGCGACACTCTTTGCATAATGCTCTTTGCAAAAAGCTCTTTGCATAATGCTGGCCGCTGACCATCCGCCTCTCGAACCGCCTTCGAGTTAAGCTTGCCACTCCACGCGCTCGCGATCAAACGGCGGCCCAGGCCCCAACCATGCGCTTGGTTCGCCCGCCGGCTGTTCTGGCTGCCCTGGCCGGAGCCCTGCCGTCCGCTTTGCCCGTCTGGTTGAGCGGGCAGGTCCGCGCACAGATGAGGGTAACCAACACCTTGGAGCGAACGATCACGGTCAGCACCCCGGCGCGCATCGCCGCCGCGCCTGACGAGCCACAGATCTCGGCCGGCGTCACCATCGAGGCGGAAAGCACCCGCGATGGTCAGCTCGGGCCGGGCCGCCATGACCCGGGCGGTGCCTTTCGAGGTCGGCTCCCAAGAGCTCGAGGCGCGCGTGACTGCGACGTGGTTGCTCGAATAAGGGCGTCTCAAATCGAGAAACGTCGATTGCTTTTCGCTCCGGCAAGCTTTTGAAACGTCCTGTTCTGGAGCGATAAAAATGCATCCATTCATTCCACCCGCCGAAAAACATGACCCTTTAAGACTTGTTTAGACGCAATTGGATTAAGTCGCCACTCGGTCCAGCGCCAATCGTGCTCGGGGGCTCCCATGGCGACATCTACTGCAAATGCGGGTTCTTCTATTGGAGCCGGGGCGACTGTCGTGCTCAGCCGTTTTGCGCGTTGCAGGCGCGGCGGCATGTCCATTTTGTTCGCCCTGCTGCTGGTGCCGTTGTTCGGCGCGATCGGCGTTGCCGTCGACTTTGGGCGCGGGATCGCGGTAAGGGCCGCATTGCAATCGGCCGTTGACAACGCGGTCCTGGCATCCCGTTCAGGGGGCGAGAAAAACGAAGATGCCATCAAGGCGCGAACCGAAGCATTCTTTCAAAAGAACCTGCGCAATCTCCATGGTGCGACAATCGAGGATATCAAGGTTTCCCTCGACAGCAACAATGTCGAGTTGAAAGTGAAGGCGCAATTGCCGGCTTCGTTCTCCGCTGTACTTGGAAAAGAGTTTTTCGAGATCAACGTCAAATCGAAGGCCGGCGCCGCCGCCGAGGACGTCGAAATAGCCTTGGTTCTGGATAACACCGGATCCATGCGCGACTACATGGATGACTTGAAGAAGGGTGCCAATGATCTGGTCGAAGCCGTCTACAAAGGTTCGAACAGTAAGTCGAAGCTCAAGATGGCCGTGGTGCCCTATGTCGGTGCGGTCAACATCGGCAATGGCCGGACACAAATGGCGTGGATGGACGTCAATGGCGATTCGGCCTGGCACGGCCGATACCTAGAGGACTACTGGTTCGGATATCAGTCCGGTTGCAACACCGGCAGCGGTGGCGGCGGCGGTGGCTCCGGGCCGGGGACTGGAACGACGGGCTCTCTGATGGAGAGAGTTCCGGCGTTTGCCAGCATCGGCCGCTGGATTCTGGGCATCGGCACGGCCAACGCCGCCAGCGCAGCCGATGTGCCGTCGCCGTTCCATTTCATCGATCCGTGCTGGATAGCCAATCCGAACAAAGTCAACATGTTCGACTTGTTGGCGAGGATTCCGAACGCGAGCTGGAAAGGCTGCGTGATGGCGCGGGCCGGAGACCATGACGTGCTCGATACGCCGCCGTCGGCGGCAGACGTCAATACGTTGTTCGTGCCCTGGTTCTGGCCGGACCAGCCGGACGCGGCAGAGATCGCCGCCGATGGCTGGAACTTCGTATCGGCCAACGATTACCTGCCCGATCGCCCAGATCTCGTCCCGTCCGCGTTCGACGATCCATGGAACGGCTGGCTGCACTGGTCTATCCTGAAATACAACAACTCCAACGCCGTGATCGACGAGGTTGGCCCGGATACGACCGGACCCAACAAGAGTTGCCCCGATCCGATCCTCCCGCTCACGGACGTGAAGAGCGACGTGCTGCAGGCGATCGACCGGATGGTGCATTGGAACGGCTCTGGCACCAACGTCGCCGAGGGTCTGGCGTGGGGCTGGCGCGTGCTGTCGCCGGAACCGCCGTTCACCGAGGGCGCTCAGTACGGCAAGATCAGAAAAGTGCTCGTTTTGATGACGGATGGCGTCAACAACATCGATCCGACGCCTGACGGCGCGATCCACTCCGACTACTCGGCCTACGGCTATCTTTTCTCGGGGATCGTTCCGAACCCGACCTTCGACGGCTTCAAGCAGCATGCCGACAACCGCATGGAGCAGGTCTGCAACAATGCGAAAGATGCCGGCATCACGATCTATACGGTCGCCTTCGGCATCGTGGACGGCCCAACCCTGGCCAAGCTCGAGGCTTGCGCATCGAAGCCGCCTTACGCCTATGCGCCTGGGACAGAAACCGAGCTGATCGAGGCATTCAATGCCATTGGCGCCAGCCTCACCGAGTTGCGGCTCACGGAATAGCGTTGGCGGTATTGCCGCCGCGGGGTGGCAGTCCCTCCGGCAGATCAGGGCCGCAACGACACCTGCTCTACGGCGGGTCCCAGATCGGCGGAGACGATTCCCGGCTGCAACGACCAGTCGGCATAGTTCCGCATTTCGCCCGTAGTCCTGAGGCGGCGCAGCCTCGCGAGATCGACCGTGCCGGTGACCCACAGCGCGGCGTTGAGCGGCCCCTCGGCAATGATGCCGGTATCCGACACGCCATGCTCCGACGGCACGTAGATCGCCCCCGAGCCGGCGTTGCGATCCACGGCCGGCGACCACAGGGCGTCGCCGACGGTCGGGCTCTGTACGGTGACGATCGAGTTCTCGAGTGCGCGCGCCCTCGCCCCCGTGGCGACCCGATGGAAGCCCGAGACGCGCTCGGTGCAGGAGGGGATCAGCACGATCTCGGCCCCGGCCTCGGCCTGCGCGCGGACCAATAGCGGAAACTCGCAGTCGTAGCAGATGGCGATGCCGATTTTGCCGAGCGCGGTATCGAACACCCGGAGCGGTCCACCGGCCGAGATCCCCCAATCCCGCTCGAACGGGGTCATGATGATCTTTTCCTGTTCGCCGACGAGGCCCTGTGGCGTGACGAGTTGCGCCGCGTTCACATAGCGTCCGTCGCTTTTGCTGACAGGGCCAGAGCCGACCAGAATGTGGACACCGTGCGTCTCCGCCAGTTCCTGATGCAGCGTAATGCGCCGCGCCGCCAACTCTGCCACGATGGCCAGCGTCCGGTCGAGGCTGCCCGAGACCTCGGCCCCGAAGGCTGCGGCCTGCTCGATCGCCGCGTACTCGGGGAACACCAGGAGTTGGGCGCCAGAAGCCGCACCCGCGGCCACCCATCGCGCAATCTTGTCCTCCCATTCGTCGAGCGTCTTTGGCTCTCCGATCGGATACTGGGCCGCCGCGATGGTGAGCGTGTCTGGGTGGGTCATGGGGCGAGTGACTTCATCCAGAATTGCATCGGATGCCCGGTCTCGGCCGTCTGATCGATGTCCTTCCACGCATATGTCGCGATGATGCCATCGACAGGCGCGTATCCGCGTTTCCGCCAGAACGGATCGAGGGGCCGGTAGGCGCTGGGTTTCAGCGGGTGGTGGTCGGGCCGCACCACGCGGCAGAAGCTCGACCAATCGAAACCGCCTAAGGCGCGGGCGTGGGCTTCACGGCCATCGAAGAACGCGTGGCCGAGACCGTGTCCGCGATGGGAGCCGAGCAGCACGCTCTCGCCGCAATAGAACACCTTGGACGTGTCGTATCCGGCCGCTTCAAACGGTTGGATGAATTCGGCGTCGGTCTCGACGAGCGGCCCGCCTGTCGATGCGCCGACCATGCACGGGCCGTCGTAGGCCGCGATGCAGACCGCCCCTCTGGCGGCCGCGAACTTCGCGAGATACGCCTCTTCGTAGGCCAGCGTCCCGTCGTAAAGGTAGGGCCAGTCGCGAAACACGGTCATCCGAAGACGAGCGAGTTCCGGCAGCGCGGCCACCAGCGCGGGTCCGGTCAGCGACGACACCGACACCGCTGTTCCCTCCGTCCCTCGCGCCGTTGTCATGGCGTCACCTTGTCGATCCTGTTCCTGGTTCCGACGATCACGACGCTCGGCACGTGCGCCTTCGCCTCGGCTGCATCAAACTGCGCGTAGGCGCAGATGATGAGCTTGTCTCCAACGCAGGCCTTTCGGGCCGCGGCGCCGTTGAGCCCGATGACCCCCGAGCCCTTCTTGCCTTCGATGACGTAGGTTGCGAAGCGTTCGCCGTTGTCGATGTTGTAGATCTCGACCCGCTCGTTCAGCAACAATCCCGCGGCCTCGATCAATTTGCGGTCGATCGAGATCGAGCCCTCGTAATGGAGGTCGCACTCGGTCACGGTGGCCCGGTGCAGCTTGCACTTGAGCATGGTCAGAAGCACCACGTGCTCTCCTGTGATCTCGGGTGGATGCCGAAGGTCAGGCCGAGACCTGCAACATCCAGTCGGTGAGGTTGTAGTACGTGGTCACGCGTGTGATCTTGCCGCCGCGGATTGCGAAGAAGGTGCCTGCGGGGAGAACGTATTTCTGGCCTTTGGCCGGCGGCAGGCCTTCCTCGGAGTTCTTGTAGACGCCATGGACGTTGAACTCGGCGGAGGCGCGCAGACCGTCTTTCGACACCATAACGGCGATGTCCTTCAACTCTTCCGAATAGTTGTGGGCCATGCGGGCGTTGAACGCCCGAAACTTGTCTTTGCCCTGCCGGCGTTCACCCTGGTTGACGTCGTGGATCACGTCGTCCGCCAACATCGACAGCATGGCCTCGCTGTCGCCGGCGTTGAACGCGTCGTAATATGCGCGGATCAGCTTGGCGGTTTCGACGCGCGTTGCGCTTTCGGCGGTGTCAGGCATCGGGTCCTCCATGAGTGGTCATGGACGGGGCTATTAGCACCTCGATGCCGTGAGGCAAGGTCAATTTAGAGCGCTAGATCACACGGGCCGTGGGGCATCCGGCTGGCGCCAGCTTTCGGCTGACGCTCGGCCCTCATCGAACGAAAACCACGAACGCCGACATCGGCGGGGCACTCTCGTCCGTGATCTCGCAGGCCAGCACTCCAGCCCGTCCCGACCCCGCGGACCGGACCAGAGTGAGCCCGTGCCTATCCACATGATCGAACCCCGGTCTTCTGAGATCGGCCTCGATATCGCCCGGTACGCTGGCGGGCCGGACGCTCCCCCGGCGACCGGAAACCCGGTCATTCAGCGTATTTGACACAGCATCTACGTCCCGTCTTGGTTCACAGCAAAACGCATATAGCTCACACGGTTAGCAGAACCCATCGCGCCTATTCGCACTTTGAGCGGCGCAACACTTTCGATTTGCGGGCGAAACCACCTGTCGGCGAATTTGGAGGGCGACATGCAACCCGAGTGGAGGCGCTGAAGGCGGTGTCGGATCAGCGCCGCTCCTTGTCGCGCTGCCAGTAGACGAATAGCACAGTCACCAATGCCGTCAGGATCATGGTCGCCTGGATGTCGCCGCGTTTGATGAACGCAAGCCAGGTGCCGAGGCCTTGCGCCGCCGAACCGGTGCGCGAAATCATGAGCGTGTTCACCAGAACCACGGCGAGCACGACCAGTGCGGTCAGCACCACGGAAGCCGAGACCTGGATCGTGCGCTTTACTGGCGTCGGAACGGTCATCTTACTGCCTGGCAGAACCAGCGTGGTCTTGTCGGCCATGGTCGTCTCCCGTCGAGATTGAATCTGGATAACCCTTACCCGATTCGAGCGAATCTGGCTTGTGCGACTTTGCGTTGGCGCTGGGTTGGTCCAGATCCAAGCGCTGTCAGGGCTACGTTGCGCGCCACCGGGAGCTGCTGGGTCCATCGCTCTGTCTCGCCACCCGAGGGGTCATGCCGATGCCGGACCGCATGCCCAGCACGCGTTCCTCGCGCGACGTCAATGACGCCAGCACGCGCGTCGTCGTCTCGCGCAGTTATGACTGGATCGCGGCGTCGGCAAAGGTACGCCCCGCTGCCGGAACAAAGTCATGGACGGGCTGGTGTTGCCGGCATCAGGCCAGTAGCGCGCGCGAAAAATGTGGCCCGGCCCGGCGCGCGGTAGGCTTTCCAATCGGTATTGGCTGGGTAGGCATATCCCCACGGGCTCGGGGTGGCCGGGCGAGTGAGGTAGGGCCGCTCCCAATAATCGAGTAGTACATCCATTCCGTCAGCGCGCAGCCGCGCCTCGTAGTTGCCAGAGGACCAGCTGGTGCCTGGGAGCTTCAGCGTCGTCGCGGTTCCCAGCAGGAACATGATCGCCGGGATTTGGCGCCGGTCGTCGTCGAATTCGTCGCGTCTTTCGTCAAGGCACGCGTTATCCGCCTTGGAGGCGTGAGCCAAACGGCCCTTTGTCGCCAGTGCCGACAGATACTGGCGCCCGCGCCCGCGACAGTGCGCTACCAGCTTGAAAACTTGCGCCTTTGCGACACCGCGGTGTGCACGCGATTGGAACATGGCGATTTCGTCGATATCGAGGGTATCGAGAAAGATGATCAGCTCTTGCGTCGTCACGTAGCCATTGATTTCCAGCAAGCGCGGATGGTCTTTGGGAAACACTTGGCGCGTGAAGGCTGCGACCTCTCGCGCCCGTTGTGCCTCACGAATATCGGCGATCGCGCGCTGGCCGAAGAACACGACGAAAGGGACCGCGAAGATGGCAAGCCAGAAGGCCAAGGCCGGCCAGCGGCTCCCGTTGAAAGCCTTGAAGGCACCCCAGGCGACATAGGCGAGAAACAGCCAAAAAACGATCTCGGCCAGAATGAGCGGGATCAGGAGAATCCACATCGTGATGCCGGGGTGAGACGCGCACGCCGAATCATATCGAGAGTTAGCACCCTCGGACCCGCGCCGAGCAAGCTCTGCGCCGCCACGTTCCGCGGCCAATGCCGTAGAGCGATGAACCCTGGGACGAGCCCTGGCACGACGAGGTCGTCCGTGCGAAGCACCCTTCGTGGGACACCGACAGGTCGCCCCGCGACTGCGCACAGGCCAAGCGAGACCTGCCCGTTTACGAAATCGAACCGACACTCGTCAGTTGTCGTGGAACGAGCGCAACTTCCGGCTGCGGCTCGACCACGGCTCGCGCGACCCTTGCGGTCGCTCGCCGTGGCCTACTGTCAGGTGATTACCGTATCAGCACACTCAATTATACCAAAAAGCGCCCTAGCTTCCGCGACCGGATTGGGCGATTGAAATTCTGTAGCGCCGTGGCCCCAACGGTGGCAAGCGCTCTCGCATCACTCCGCAGCTTCCAACGCGAGTTCGCCGGCTGTCTGCATCTCACTGTGCAGCCAATCCGGACACATGTCGAAGCCGTTTGGCCAGGTCGGCGAGCCAAACTCGAGAAAGACGCGGGCGAAGTAGGCTGGATCACGAAGCGGTAGGGTCATCGATCCCGCTCGACCCACGATCGCGGCACAATCGTGGATGCCGCCACTGCCGTCGCTAAAGCGCACCTTCAACTCGAAGGGCGCGAGCACGGCAATCTTTGTGACCTTAATCAGCATCGAGACCTGGTATCCTCTCGAGTGGCTCACCCTGCTCACGGCGCACCCAGTTGTCCATCAGTTCCGCCCGATGCAAGTCCGCCCATTCCTTGACGAGGCGCTTGGCCGCCTTTGGGAGACTGCCGTTGATGACCTTCCCGGTGGCTATATCGACAATCGCCTCGTATTCCCCATAGACCGCGTGGAAGTGCGGCGGTTGATGGTCGTTGACGTACATCCGAATATAGATGCCGTAAAAATACGCGATTGTCGGCACCGCATGTCGTCCCCGATCAATTATCCAAGAAACTCCTGAGCTTCCTTGACCGGCTCGGGTGCTTGAGCTTCCTCAGCGCCTTCGCCTCGATCTGGCGGATGCGTTCGCGCGTCACCGAGAACTGCTGGCCGACTTCTTCGAGCGTGTGGTCGGTGTTCATGCCGATGCCGAACCGCATGCGCAGCACGCGTTCTTCTCTCGGCGTCAATGAGGCCAGCACGCGCGTCGTCGTCTCGCGCAGGTTCGACTGGATGGCGGCGTCGATCGGCAGCACCGCGTTCCTATCCTCGATGAAGTCGCCGAGGTGTGAATCTTCCTCGTCGCCGATCGGCGTCTCGAGTGAGATCGGCTCCTTGGCGATCTTGAGAACCTTGCGCACTTTCTCGAGCGGCATGGCGAGCTTTTCGGCCAGTTCTTCCGGCGTCGGCTCGCGGCCGATTTCGTGCAGCATCTGCCGGCTCGTGCGCACGATTTTGTTGATCGTCTCGATCATGTGCACGGGGATGCGGATGGTGCGCGCCTGGTCGGCGATCGAGCGTGTGATCGCCTGCCGGATCCACCAAGTCGCGTAGGTCGAGAACTTGTAGCCGCGGCGATACTCGAACTTGTCGACCGCCTTCATCAGGCCGATGTTGCCTTCCTGGATCAGGTCGAGGAACTGCAGGCCGCGGTTGGTGTATTTCTTGGCGATCGAGATGACGAGGCGGAGGTTGGCTTCCACCATCTCCTTCTTGGCCTGCCGGGCCTCGCGCTCGCCTTTTTGAACCGCTTTGACGATACGCCGGAACTCGGGAATTTCGAGACCGGTCTCCGACGCCAGCGTGTGGATGTCGCCGCGCAGCGTTTCGACCTGTTTGCGGTCGCCCTTGAGGAACGCCGCCCACTTCTTGCCCTTGGTGCCGATCCGATCGAGCCAGGTGGCATCGAGTTCGTTGCCGAAGTACTCGTCGATGAAGTCCTGCCGCGCCACGCCGTAGCTGTCCGCGAGACGCATCAAGCGGCCTTCCATCTGGACGAGGCGCTTGTTGATGGCGTAAAGCTGCTCGACGAGGCTTTCGATACGGTTGTTGTTCAGCGCCAAGCTCTTGACATCGGTGACGATTTCCTCGCGAAGCTTCTCGTAGATCTTCTGCTGCTGCTTGGAGCCCTGCTCGCCGGCGACCTGCTGCTCGAGCTTCTTGTCCTGCTGCTTCCTGAGCTTCTTGTAGGTCGAGGCGATGTTGTCGAATGTACTGAGCACTTTCGGCTTCAATTCGGCTTCCATGGCCGCGAGCGACAGCGCGTTCTCGAAGTCCTCGTCGTCTTCGCTTTCACTGCCGGGCGCTGGCGGCGGTGGCGGCGGCGGCGGTGTGGGCAGCGTGATCGTGGCGTCCGCACCGAAAGCTTCCGGCGGGGCCTTGCTGTCGGGCCCCTCGTAGGTGGCTTCGAGGTTGATGATGTCGCGAAGCAGGATTTTGCCCTCGTTGAGCTCGTCCCGCCAGATGATGATGGCCTGGAAGGTGAGCGGGCTCTCGCAGAGGCCTGCGATCATGGCCTCGCGGCCGGCCTCGATGCGCTTGGCGATGGCGATTTCGCCTTCGCGCGACAACAGTTCGACCGTGCCCATCTCGCGGAGGTACATGCGAACAGGATCGTCGGTGCGCTCGCTCGGCTCCGAGCGTGTTTCGGATTTGGTCGGCAGAGACTGGGGCGCGAGCGCCCGGCTCTCCTCCTCTTCGGCCGGCTCCTCGGTGGCCTCGGCGGCTTCCTCGCCTTCCTCGGTCTCGACGACGTTGATGCCCATGTCCGAGAGCATCGCCATGGTGTCTTCGATCTGCTCGGAGGTGACCTCCTCCGACGGCAGCACGGCATTCAATTCGTCATAGGTGACGTAGCCGCGCGCTTTCGCGGTCTTCAGAAGTTTTTTGACCGCCTGGTCAGACAGGTCGAGCAGTGGGCTTTCGCGCTCGGGGGCCTCCGAATCGGCGCCTGGAGAAACTTCAGCTTTCGCTTTTGCGTTTGCCATCGATGTGATCAGTCCCGACTGAACGAGGCCAAGAGAGTGGATCACCGGAGAGCCCGGCACCCGCGATTGTATCAGTTTTCAGAGTTTATGCGACAATTTGCCGCGCCGTGGGTGTTGGTGGACGAGCCCCACCGTTGGTGTCGAAGCGGACCATGCCGGATGATTCTCCAATCGGGTTTGCCAATCGATGCTGGCCGCATGACCTTTCGGTTGCTTTGTGTGGCTGCGGTTGCAAAACATGTCAAACCCTGGTCCCCGGCTCGAGGCAGCGACCCGATTGATCTGCCGCGTCAGCGAGCCCCTCTTTCACCGCCGATCCCGTCCCCCTCGGCCGTGTCGATCACATGAAGTTGCCGCTGGATATCGCATATGCGCGCCAGGGCTTCTTCCGAACCATGTTCGTGCCAGGACTTTTCGGCAGCTTCGAGCGCCCGCTTCAGTCCGACCTGCTGCTCATGAAGCGCGAGGGCGTGGCGCCAGCCAGCATCCACCTCGGCGTTCGGGGCATCGGCTTCTACGAACCTGTCGCACTTATGCGTTATCGCACGTTCGACAAGGTCCAGGACCTGGGTCAAACCCGCTTTT
>PEQZ01000061.1 GCA_002928395.1 Hyphomicrobium sp. | reverse complement strand
CCCAAGTCGATCCCCAAACTGCCACCGATAGAGGGCGTGCGGTTTGCCACCGCCGAGGCGGGTATTCGCTACAAAGGGCGGACGGATCTGATGGTTGCGGTGCTCGATCCCGGCACGGCAGCGGCCGGCATGCTCACCCAGTCGAAGACCGCATCGGCGCCAGTACACTGGTGCCGCAAGAGCCTGAAATCGGGTGCTGCGCGTATGCTGGTGGTCAATTCCGGCAACGCCAACGCCTTCACGGGCAAGAAGGGCCGCGATGCGGTCGCGCTGACTGCGAAATTCGCGGCCCGCGCGGTCCCGTGTTTGCCCGCCGACGTCTACATCGCCTCGACAGGCGTGATCGGCGAACCGCTCGACGCCGCCAAGTTTTCCCATCTTCTGGACGGTCTGGTTGCCAGCGCTGAGCCGGATCGGTTCGAGGCGGCGGCGCGTGCGATCATGACCACCGACACCTATCCCAAACTTGTCACCCGGACGACGAAGATCGGGGGCACGGACGTCACGATCAACGGCTTCTGCAAGGGCGCCGGCATGATCGCGCCCGATATGGCGACGATGCTCTGTTTTTTGTTCACGGACGCGGCTATCGCGGCCCCGGCACTGCAGTCGCTGCTTGCCGAGCATACGAAAACGACTTTCAATTGCATGACGGTCGACGGTGACACGTCCACCAGCGATACCTGCCTGATGTTTGCAACTGCCGCCGCCGCGTCGCGCGGCCAAAAGCCTGTGACGAGCGCGAAAAGCCCAGCACTTGCGGCATTCTCAGAAGCGCTGCACGGGCTCATGCGCGATCTCGCCATCATGGTGGCGAAGGACGGCGAAGGGCTCTCGAAGTTCGTGACCTTCGAGGTAACGGGGGCTAAAACCTGGTCGGCCGCCCGCACGATCGCCCTGTCGTGTGCGAACTCGCCGATCCTAAAGACGGCCATCGCCGGGGAGGACCCGAACTGGGGTCGGGTGGTCATGGCAGTCGGCAAATCGGGAGAGGCGGCCAACCGCGACCGGCTCGCGATCTGGTTCGGCGAACATTGCGTCGCGCGCGACGGCGAACGGGCCGCCGAATACGTTGAGAAATCGGTCGCGGCCTACATGAAGAACCGCGAGATCGTGATCCGGGTCGATGTCGGGGTCGGCAAGGCTGCGGCCATAGTTTGGACCTGCGACCTGACCCACGACTACGTGTCGATCAACGCCGACTATCGCAGCTGAGGGGGCGCTGGATGACAAGGCGCATCGTGCTCGTGGCGGCAGCGGCACTGATCGATCCGGAAAATCGCGTGCTGCTCGCGCAAAGGCCCGTCGGCAAATCAATGGCCGGGCTTTGGGAGTTCCCAGGTGGAAAGGTCGAGCAAGGCGAGACGCCGGAAGCGGCGCTGCGGCGAGAACTCGCGGAAGAACTTGCGATCGAAGTGTGTGAAAAGTGCCTCGCACCATTCTCCTTCGCCAGTCATGGTTACGACGAGTTCCACCTGCTGATGCCGCTCTTTTTGTGCCGCAACTGGGAAGGCGAGATCACGCCGCGTGAGGGGCAGCGGATTGCGTGGGTACGTGCGAACCGGCTATCCGAATACCCTATGCCACCGGCCGATCTGCCGCTTCTGCCCTGGTTGCGCGATCTGCTCGGATAACGCCGTGCCGAAGCTCGCCCGCGAGTTCTGATGCTGACCCAGCCCGCCGTCGGTTGCTGCAGCGCACACCAGTCGCAGCCGCAACCGTTCGGAAAATATGGCGATACGGTGACACACGCGAGAATTCTCTGCTAAAGGGAGTACAGCTCGGCAACGAGTTCGAGGTGTCAAGTGCCAAAGAGGCCTGTGACAGATCCAGGAGGAGAGCATATGAAGAAGTTACTTGCGGTTGCACTCGGGGTCGCCGTTGGCGCCGGATTGATGCTGGCAACCGACGCGAACGCCCAGGCCAAGAAAAAAGCCGAAGCCGCAGCACCGGCCCAGTGGACCGATTGCTCCAAGGTCGAGCCGGCCAAGCGCGACGTTTGCATTCGCAACCTGCCGGCAGTGAAGGGCGGAGTCCCGCTCGCTGGCAAGGCCGCTGCCGCTCCCGCAGCCGCCGCACCACCTGCGAAGGCGGCAGCTGCGCCCGCCAAAGACGCGAAGAAGGCTGAGGCCCCGAAAAAGGCCGCCGCACCGGGCGTCAACCCGAACAGCCCGTGCGCCAAGGTCGATGCCGCCAAGCGCGATAGCTGCCTCAGCAAGGCCGCAGCTTCGAAGGGTCCGGGCTGGGCCGCGTTCAACGGCCGCCAGGCCGCGGCTCCGGCACCGAAGAAGAAGTAGTGACGTGTCATGGCGGACCCGCACCTCGCCGTGCGGTCCGCCAAGATTCATTTCTTCATCCTCGCTTGACGCGACCTCTGGAATAAGGCGTCAGGCCGCGGTGCCGTCGTCGTTGCTTGGCCGACGGCCATCCTCCCGCGGGAGCCGCTCTTCCACGGTGCCCAATGCGTCAGAGAGCCGTGACTTGGCGCTGCCCGGTCGAAGCGGCTTCTGTTGGCTTTCGTGCGGAACCCAAGCGGTGAGCGTCAAGATTTCGAAGGTTGCCACGACACGACCGTCTGAACGCGAGAACCGGTCAGTGTAGATTTCGCATGCCCTGAGCAACGTCTGACGTCGTGTGGGCGTGCGCCGTCGCTCGACGAGAGCGTTGCTTGCACCCATCGCCTTGATCTCCTGCATCAGCGCCAGCGGCGTTGCATAGCTCACGTGCACGATATCGGAATCGACCACCGGCAGCGCGAAACCCGCCCGCTGCAACAACCCGCCAAGATCGCGCACGTCTGCCACGGGGGCAACACGTGGCGACACCCCACCCTCGATTTCGGCTTCAGCTTCGAGCCAGACCGAACGCAATTCGGAAAGAGTTTCGCCGCCGAGCACCGCTGCGAGCAGAAGTCCGTCGGGTTTCAGCGCACGGCGAGCCTGAACCAACGCGCCCGGCAGATCGTTGACGAATTGCAGACTGAGCCCCGACACGATGAGATCGAGGGTGCCGTCGCCGAACGGCAGCGCTTCCTCGTCGGCCAGCACACGTGGGCCACGACAGTGGGCGAGCAGGCGTGGCGACAACTCGCACTCTACCACCGTGCCGACGCGATCGAGCGATCGGATGCGCCCACCAACAATACCGTTATATGCGCCGAGGCTCAACGCAACGGGAAACGTCCGGCGCACGATCTGCAGTCGCTCGACCAAGTCGTCGGCCACGCGTTCGAGCAGAAAGGCGTGGGCGCCGGCCAAGGGCGCGGCGCGGTCGCGGCGGCGCGCAATCAGTGCACGGTCGAAAACGATGGCTTGTTCAGTCATGGCGAACTCGGCAATCCGGTTTCCGTCGACACGGCTTGGTGATCACGCCGCCCCCGCAAACTGATTATAGGTTGGTTCAGGAGGGCGCGTGATGACCAAACGCGACGGCGACACCCTTAGCCGATCTTACGGCACACGACTCCGCGGCGCGCAGTCTTGGCTCGCGGCGGCGGCCAAGGCCAGTGGCGATTTTCTGATCCCGCCTGTTTGCGTCGCCTGCCACATTCAGGTTGCCGCCCACGATATGCTCTGTCCGCAATGCTGGCGCGAGATCAATTTCATCCGGCCCCCATTGTGTGACCGACTGGGATGGCCGATGCCGTTCGACATCGGTGGGACAATCATCTCGGCGGCCGCCGCCGCAAACCCGCCGGTCTATGACCGGGCGCGGGCCGTGGCGCGCTTTGAGGGCGTTATGCGGCGGCTGATACGCGACTTGAAGTTTCACGACCAGCACCACGCTCGTCGCCTGTTCGGCCGCTGGATGCAAGTGGCCGGCGCTGAGCTCATGACAGACGCCGACGTCATCGTGCCGGTGCCGCTCGCACGAATGCGGCTGGTCTGGCGGCGCTTCAACCAGTCCGCGGTCCTGGCGGCCGAGGTGTCGCGGCTGAGTGGCATTCCCTACCGCCCGCTGGCGCTGGTGAGAAACCGGCGCACGCGGCCGCAGCCTGGGCTGACGCGGACCGAGCGGCAGCAGAACGTTCACGGCGCGTTCGCGGTGCCGAAGCCATCATTGCCCGAGATCGTTGGGCGGGCGGTTCTGCTGGTCGACGACGTCGTCACGACCGGCGCAACGGCCGCGGCGTGCGCTCGCGCGCTCAAGGCAGCAGGCGCGCGGCGGGTCGACGTGCTGGCATTGGCGCTGGTGGTCGATCAAAGTCTGGTTCCGGTTTGATGGCCGCTACAATGTGATTGGGTCGCCCCCGGCGTTGATGCAACATTTCCCCGACGACGTCGTGATTCTGTCGCGGCGTCCTTTGCTACAGCTGGCCGAACCGCTAGATTCATCCAGTCTGCGGGAAGGCATGGAGAGAGCGAGCCAATGCCGAAGATCACCATCTACACCTCGACACTTTGTCCGTACTGCCACCTTGCAAAGGAGCTTCTGCGGAAAAAGGGCGTGAACTACGACGAGATCGATGTCACCGGACGGCCCGACGTGCGCCGCCAGATGACGACATTGGCCGGCGGGCGGGTCACTGTGCCGCAGATCTTTATCGGGGAGCTGCACGTCGGCGGCTGCGACGATATCCATGCGCTCGACAGGGCCGGACGTCTCGATCCCTTGTTGAGCTCGTAAATTGAAC
This sequence comes from Hyphomicrobium sp., assembly GCA_002928395.1. GTDB lineage: Bacteria > Pseudomonadota > Alphaproteobacteria > Rhizobiales > Hyphomicrobiaceae > JAKAML01. Next base: position 9,197 of record PEQZ01000061.1, on the reverse strand, counting down.
GTTCAAGCCGCGCGCAGTACGCCGGCATATCGGTGATGGCATGATGGCCGTGACAGACAACAACCGGTTTCGCGCGGCGCTCGTACAAATGCGAACGGGACGGCACGTGGAAGCGAACCTCGCCACGGCGACAGAGCTCATTCGCCAAGCTGCAGCCGACGGGGCGAGCTACGTCCAGACGCCGGAAGTCACCACCATCATGGAACTCGACCGCGACCGTCTTTTCGCCGAGTGCCGCAGCGAGGACGAGGATCCGGCCATCGCGCATTTTCGCACGCTCGCACGGGAGCTGGCGATTTGGCTGCATATCGGCTCTGTCGCCGTGAAGGTGCCGGACGGCATGCTCGCCAATCGCAGCCTCGTGATATCGCCTCAAGGGCAGATCGTGGCGCGCTACGACAAGATTCATATGTTCGATGTCGATCTGCCCGGCGGCGAGAGCTACAAGGAAAGCCGCAACTATCGCCCCGGTCGCCAAGCGGTGCTGGCGCCGCTCCCATGGGGGCCGCTTGGTCTCACGATCTGCTACGATCTCCGCTTTCCGAATCTGCACCGGGCTCTTGCCAAAAGCGGAGCGAAGTTTATCGCCGTTCCGGCCGCGTTTACGCGTGTCACCGGCGAGGCTCATTGGCACGTACTGGTGCAGGCGCGCGCCATCGAGACACAGTGCTTCATGTTCGCGGCTGCCCAAGGCGGTCGGCACGAGCACGGACGCGAGACGTTTGGCCACAGCCTGATCGTATCCCCTTGGGGCGAGATCCTTGCCGAAGGTGGCACTGAGCCAGGCGTCGTGGCGGCCGACATCGATCTTGAGCGGCTGGCCGAGGCGCGTGCGCGCGTGCCATCGCTGACCCACGATCGGTACTTCGATTTCGGGATCGCGGAAACGCCGCCTGGAGCTGGTTGATGATCCGATATCGGCTCACTTGCGCCAACTCCCACGACTTCGAAGCCTGGTTCAAAACGGGCAGCGCATTCGATACCCAGGCTGCGCGCGGCGCGGTGACCTGCCCGGTTTGCGGGATATCGCAGGTCACCAAGGCGATGATGGCACCGAATCTCGGAAAATCGCCGCGGATTGCCGCGCCCGAACCGCCCCTCCCGGCTACGCCAAACAGCGTTCGGCCCTCTGATGCCAGGCAGGAAACCGCCGCAGCCCTGCGCCGATTGCGTCAGGAGGTCGCAGAAAAAGTCGAATATGTGGGGCCGCGGTTTGCCGAAGAAGCCCGCAGAATCGAGGCTGGCGAGGCGGTGCACCGGGGCATCTACGGGGAGGCGACGTTGAGCGAGGCGCGCGCCCTCATCGAGGACGGCATTGCCGTGCTGCCGCTGCCCCGCGCCCTGGAAGACCTCAACTGATCGACGCTCGACCTCACGATGCCGTTGCCAGAACGATCAGCGTGTAGCGCTGAGCCGCATCCGCTTCGCGGACGGTATGGGTGGGTTCGTTGTAGCCCGCTGGAGTCCACGTGAACCGGTTACCGGCGCAGCGCCAGATCCCACGCGTGTGGGCACCGCGATTGATGACGAGCCGGTCGTGTCCTTCGAGCGCGAACCTGAAGTCTCGCTCGGCCAAAATAGGTTGAGCGCAAAGGGCTTCGTAAAGCCGGCGCAGTTCATCGGGATTTGCCATGGGTGTACTCCGGACGCGCGTCTACAGCTGCCAATCGTTTTGCGGGACGCTCGCCACGCGATGGCCGCTACACGTCAATTTGAATTGAACTTCTAAAAATACATTTGGGCATTTTCGGCTATGCCGCAATGATTAATGGGGCTATAGGTTATTCAATTCACATACCGAACGGACCCAATTTGAGAGCAATTCTATTTCAAATGACAATTTCTGATTAGTTCCTGTGTAACCACGCGCCGCGACAATATCGCCTCGAGATTGCCCTGCGAGATTAGAAGTCTTGTCGATGCGGTCGACGGTTTCAGACCACCAGAACGTCGAGCTTGCCCAGGCCCTCGACATGGCCGAGCAGCCGGTCACCCTTGCCGACCGGGCCGACGCCCGCAGGCGTGCCAGTCATGATCAGATCGCCGGGGGCGAGCAGGAACAAGGTCGACAGGATCGCAATCTGGTGCGGAATGTCCCAGATGAATTGCGACAGGTCGCCGGTTTGCTTGCGGGTGCCGTTGACGTTGAGCCAGATCGCCCCGGACACGGGATGCCCGATCTCTTCCGCCCTGACGATGGCCGAGCAAGGAGCCGACTTCTCGAAAGCCTTGCCGACTTCCCAGGGTCGGCCAAGCTTCTTGGCGGCTCCTTGCAAGTCACGACGGGTCATATCGAGGCCGATCGCGTAGCCAAACACATGGCCAAGTGCATCTTCTGGCCGGATGTCGCTGCCTCCGGACTTCAGCGCGACGACCAGCTCGATTTCGTATTGAACGTCATTTGAAAGCGGCGGAAAGGGAAACTCGCCATCTGTCGTCAGATTGTCCGGGTTTTTCTGAAAAAAGAATGGCGGCTCTTTCGTCGGATCGTGACCCATTTCACGGGCATGGTCGGCGTAGTTACGACCGACGCAATAGATGCGATGCACCGGGAAGCGCAGCTCCGATCCCTTGATTGGCAGAGTTGGAATGGCCGGCGCTGGAATCGCGTAGGTCATGCTGGTGCCTCGGTCTTGAAAAACAATGGTTGCAGCCTTCGGGCCGGTCGGCGTGTCGGAGCCGGGCTCGAGTGTTCGATCCAGCGGCACATTTCGAGGATATGCGAGAAATGGCGCGATGACCACGGCGGTCATACCACGTATAAGTCACGCGACTAACCTGCGCCTCTGTTGGGTCGGAGTGAGCTTTCGACGGAGCGGCATTCCCATTGACGCAAGGAGTTCAGTCATGAGTGCATCGGACACGGCTGGGGTCGCATCGGTTTCACGGCGTAGTGTGGTCCAGGGTGCGCTGGCCGTCGCGCTGGCAAGCACCGTTTCGCCCATAGCCCTGCTTTTGGTCGAAAAGGCCCATGCCCAGTCGACCGCAGAGCCACTGACCTTCAATTTCGCCGAAATTGCCGCCGGCGTCGACGCCAACCATCACGTGGCCGAGGGCTACGAAGCCAAGCCATTGCTGCGCTGGGGTGATCCGCTGTTCGCAGACGCGCCAGCTTTCACGCCCGACGCACAAACGGCCAACGCCCAAAAGCGCCAGTTCGGCGCCAACTGCGATTTCATCGGTTACGTTCCGATCGACGGCAGCAACGACCGCGGCTTGCTGTGCGTAAATCACGAGTACATCGAAGCTTACATGTCATTCCCGGGCGTCAAGCGCAGCAAAGCGTCGGTCTACGGTATCGGGCCGGACAAAACCGCCGTCGAAATGACAGCGATCGGCGGTTCGATCGTGGAGATCGTCCGCAAGGACGGGGCATGGAGCTATGTCAGGGATTCGAAGTTCAACCGCCGCATCACCGCGTTGGATACCCCGATGCGGATCGATGGACCGGCGGCGGGACATGCGAGGATGATGACAGCAGAGGATGCAACCGGAACAAAATGCATCGGCACTCTCGGCAATTGCGCCGGCGGCATCACACCGTGGGGCACATGGCTGCTGGCCGAGGAGAACTTTCAATTGTACTTCTGGACCGATAAACGCAACGACAAGGGCGAGCCGGAAAAGGGGCTCGGAGGCGGCCAGAAAGCTTCGTGGGCCAAGTACGGTGTCCCATCATCGCGGGATACCGCCGGCTGGGGTCTGCACCATGCCCGCTTCAACCTTGACAAGGAGGCGAACGAGGTCAACCGCTTTGGTTGGATCGTCGAGGTGGATCCACTTGATCCAGACTTCGTGCCCGTGAAGCGCACGGCACTCGGCCGCTGTCGGCATGAAGGCGCCGAGAACGCCTTGGCAAACAGTGGCCAGATCGTCGTCTATACGGGCGACGACGACCGCAACCAGTTCGTCTACAAGTTCGTGTCCAAGGGGACCTACAAGCCCGACGACCGCAAGCACAACCGTGAGCTGTTGTCGGACGGCACGCTCTACGTCGCACGCTACGACGATGACTTCACGGGCCAGTGGCTGAAGCTCGCGCCCGGCGAAGGCAAGCTTGCCGGCGACACCCGCTTCCCGACGCTCGCAGAGATCATGATCGATACCCGCATCGCAGCTGAGGTCTTAGGCGCCACGCCGATGGACCGGCCCGAGGATGTGGAACCGGGACCGGGTGGCCGCGTGATAGTGGCGCTGACCAACAACAGCGAACGCTTACCGGGCGGCGAAGACAAATCGAACCCGCGCGCGCCAAACCCGCATGGACATATCATCGAAATGATCGAAGACGGCGGCGACGTCGGCGCAACGAGCTTCCGCTGGTCGATCGTGGTCAAGGCCGGCCCCAAGACCGGCGCTGGTGCCGACTGGCATAAGGACACCACAGACAACGGCTCGTTCAGCTGCCCAGACAATGTTGCTTTCGATCCCGCTGGCCGGCTTTGGATCGCGACCGATCAGGGACGCGGCTGGGCCACGCTGACCGGCAGGGCCGATGGCCTCTACGCCCTCGACTTCATGGGCGCAAATCGCGGTCGGTCGCGGCTGTTCTTTCGAGCTCCGGTCGGCGCCGAGGTTGGCGGCCCGCGCTTCACGGCCGATGGGACCACCCTTTTCCTTTCAGTTCAGCACCCGTCGGCGGACAACACCAAGGATTGGGCGCCGTTCGGACGCGACTCGACCGCTGACGACCCCGCGACCCGGTGGCCGGACACCGATCCGGCATCGAAAATGCCGCCTCGCGCCTCGGTAGTGGTCATTACACGCAAGGGCGGCGGCAGAATTGCGGTCTGAGGCCCAGGCTTTGCCGAACCGACGGGGGCCGGTCAAAAAGACGGCCTTGCCCCCGCCCCCCTAAACGGTGCATCAATCGGGGCGATTGCGGCCGTTCGCGGCCGACCTGACGGAGACCCGCCCCCAATGCAGCAGCGACTGGCCATCTCGACACCAGCAGCCTCTACCGCAGCCGAACCGTCGCCTCGTGACGGCACCGTGCGTCACAACTGGAGCCGGGCCGAGGCCAAGGCGTTGCACGACCTGCCGTTCAACGACCTGTTGTTACGGGCGCAACTCGTACACCGTGAGAATTTCGACCCCAACCGCGTCCAAATGAGTCGCCTGTTGTCGATCAAAACCGGCGGCTGCGCAGAAGACTGCGGCTATTGCAGCCAATCGGCGCATCATGCGTCGGGCCTCAAGGCGTCGAAACTCATGCAGGTCGAGCGCGTGCTCGACGAGGCACGAAAGGCCAAAGCAGCGGGCGCCACCCGCTATTGCATGGGCGCGGCATGGCGCAGCCCGAAGGATCGCGACATGGATGCGGTCGTCGCCATGGTCCAGGGTGTCAAGGCCATGGGCATGGAAACCTGCATGACGCTCGGCATGCTGTCCCACTCCGACGTCGGCCGACTGAGCCGAGCCGGTCTCGACTACTATAACCACAACATCGATACCTCCGAGCGCTACTACGGCGAGGTCATCAAGACGCGCTCGTTCGCAGACCGCCTCGACACGCTGGCACGGGTCCGCGAGGCGGGCATCAAGGTCTGCTCCGGCGGTATTCTCGGGATGGGTGAAGAGCCCGAAGACCGCATCGACATGCTGGTCACGCTCGCCAATCTTGCCGCGCATCCTGAGAGCGTACCGATCAACATGCTGATTGCCATTCCCGGCACGCCACTCGAGAACGTCGAGCGCATGGACCCGATCCAGTTTGTCCGCGCAATAGCCCTGGCGCGCATCATGATGCCAAAGTCCTACGTGCGGCTTTCGGCCGGTCGCACCGAAATGAGCGACGTGACACAGGCGCTGTGCTTCTTTGCAGGCGCCAATTCGATTTTCTGCGGCGACACGTTGCTGACCGCCGACAATCCTGGCGAGGATGCGGATCAGAGGTTGTTCGAGAAGCTCGGCCTCGAGCCAGAGACACTGCCGAACGGAATTGGCGACACAGGTTCCGAGACCACGCTGCAGGATGTCGGCTGTGATGCCCGACGCCCATAGCCGAGCGCTGGCAGCGCTGAAGCGGCGTGGAAGGTTGCGGGCGCTCGAAGGCCGGGCGGGCCTCGATTTCGCGTCGAACGACTACCTCGGCCTTGCCGGATCAGCCGAACTCGCGGATGCCGCGCGGGCAGCCCTTGACCGGGGTGTCCCGGTCGGCGCCGGTGGGTCGCGGCTGTTGCGCGGCAATCACCCAGAGCATGAGGCCCTCGAAGCCGAGGCAGCAGCGCATTTCGGCTCCGAGACCGCGCTCTATTTCGGCGGCGGCTTCCAGGCCAACACGGCGATCTTCTCGACATTGCCGAGCCGCGGCGACTTGATCGTGCATGACGCCCTCATTCACGCGAGTGTCCACGACGGCGTGCGCGCAAGCAAGGCCGAGCACGCAATTGCCCCGCACAATGATTGTCAGGCCTTCGACGACGCGATCCGGCGTTGGCGGGCCCGCGGCGGTATGGGGCGGATCTGGATCGCGGTCGAGAGCCTCTACAGCATGGACGGCGACCGGGCCCCACTGTTCGACATCGCGACGGTGGCGGCCCGTCACGATGCCATGCTGGTGATCGACGAAGCGCACGCAACCGGCGTCCTGGGCGACGATGGCCGCGGATTGGCGGCGGTCCTCGAAGGTTGTGCCGAGGTTGTCTCCTTGCATACCTGTGGCAAAGCCCTCGGAGCGAACGGAGCGCTGGTGCTTGCGTCGCGCACGCTGCGCGAATTCATGGTCAATCGCTGCCGGCCGTTCATTTATGCCACCGCCCCGTCACCGCTCATGGCAGCCCTGGTCCGCGAAAGCCTGAGACTCTGCCGTGACCAACCGGGGCGGAGGACAGCTGTTCTGCGCCGTGTGGCGCTGTTCAACCAGCGCGTGTCGTCCGGCATCGGCCTAGCCGTATCAGGTTCGCATATTGTCCCAATCATCGTCGGGGGCGATACCCGGGCCGTAGCGCTGGCCGCCGCGATCCGGTCGCGCGGCTTCGACGTGCGCGCAGTCCGCCCCCCGACAGTGCCGGAGGGGACGGCGCGGCTCCGGATCACGATCACCAACAACGTGTCGGAAAACGACATCGAACAACTCGCTGCGGCGCTCGGCGACGAACTTGGGAGGCTTGCCGCATGAGTGCGGGTTTTATCATCACGGGCACCGACACCGGTGTCGGCAAAACAGTGTTCGCCGCAGCCCTGGTTGCCGCCCTGGGCGGTCGCTACTGGAAGCCGATCCAGGCTGGCCTCGACGGCGAAACGGACTCAGACACCGTGCGGCGGCTCACGGCCGCCCAGGATCTGCTCGTTCTCGGCGAGGTCTACCGGCTGAAGACTCCGGCCTCCCCACATCTTGCCGCCGAGCGCGACGGGATCGAGATTGACCTCGCACGATTGACGTTGCCGGCCGCTCGCAAGCCGGTGACGCTGGCGGCCGTACCGACACCGCTCCAGCGGGCCGCCGACGAGACGGGCGGGCGCTCGAACGTGGTGACGATGATCCCGCGCGCGAAGGCCGGGCTTGCCGCGGTGGAAGACAGCGGTTCGGCGCCGGCCGTGCAGCGTCCGCTGGTGATCGAAGGGGCGGGCGGGCCATTGGTGCCACTCAATCGGCAGACCCTGCAGATCGACCTGTTCGAAAGCTGGGCGTTGCCTGTTGTCGTGGTGGCTCGCACCACGCTCGGCACGATCAATCATACACTATTGACGATCGAAGCCCTGCGCCGCCGCAACGTCATGATCCAGGGCGTGGCGTTCGTCGGAGACGCCAACGAGGACAGCGAGGACAGCGTCGCAAACTTCGGCCGCGTACGGCGATTGGGCCGGCTGCCGTTTGTGAAGCCACTCGATCCCGCCTCACTCCGCCGCGCATTCGATCTCAGCTTTCGGATCGAGGATTTCCAGTAATGCCGCCGCGGTCGCCGGTGTGGCATCCGTTCACGCAGCACGCGCTGCAGCCTGACGCCGTCGGTATCGCGCGCGGCGAAGGGGCGTGGCTCGAGACCTCGAACGGCCGCCGTATCCTCGACGCCATCTCGTCGTGGTGGGTGGTGACCCACGGGCATTGTCATCCGCGCATTGTCGCCGGGGTCAAGCAGCAAGCCGAAATGCTCGACCAGGTGATTTTCGCGGGCTTCACGCACGAGCCCGCCGAACGGCTCGCAGCCAAGTTGATCGAGTTTGCGCCGCCCGGCCTGGCACATGTGTTTTTCTCGGATTCGGGCTCGGTCGCGGTCGAGGTCGCGATCAAGATGGCGCTCGGGTTCTGGCATAACCGCGGCGAACCGCGCGCCGTGATCGCGGCGCTCGAACATGGCTATCACGGTGACACCACGGCGGCGATGTCGGCTGGTGCGCGAGGTGTCTTCAACGCCCCTTATGCGCCTATGTTGTTCGACGTTGCGCGGCTACCATTCCCGCACGCGGAACGAGAGCAACAGACCCTAGACGCACTCGATTCATTGTGCCGCCGATCGCATGTCGCCGCGCTTATCGTCGAGCCGCTGATCCTTGGGGCAGGTGGGATGCATTCGTATCCCGCGCACGTGCTCCGGCACATGCATGATGTCTGCGCGGCACATGGCGTCTTGCTGATTGCCGATGAGGTGATGACCGGCTGGGGACGTACGGGCACGCTTTTCGCATGCGAACAGGCCGGGATCACCCCGGATATTCTGGCAACGGCGAAGGGTCTGACGGGCGGAACTCTGCCACTGGCTGCGACGCTGGCTCGGCCCGAGATTTTCGACGCGCACCTGGACGAGGATCGCACGCGGACGTTTTTCCATTCGTCGAGCTATACCGCAAACCCCATTTGCTGCGCGGCGGCACTCGCGAATTGCGCGATATGGGAAGACGAACCGGTGCGCGAGCGCGTTGGCGCGCTGGCGACGATGCAGGCCGAGCGGCTCACGAAGTTCGCAGACGACCCGCGGTTCATCGACGTGCGGCAGACGGGCACGATCACGGCCCTCGAACTCGCAGTGCGCGACGCCGGTTATCTGGCGGATGTGGGTCCGAGGCTCTCCGCCGCGTTTCTGGCGCGGGACGTGCTGCTGCGCCCGCTCGGCAATACGATCTACGTCATGCCGCCGTATTGCATTTCGGCCGCCGAACTCGATCTCGTCTATGAGGCAATCGACGTGGGTGCCGCATCCGTGCTGAAGTGAGCGAGATGACAGGAAGAAGAAAACCGAACTGGGCCGGAGTGGAGG
>PEQZ01000060.1 GCA_002928395.1 Hyphomicrobium sp. | reverse complement strand
TGGCGCTCCCTACGGGAGTCGAACCCGTCTTTCAAGATTGAAAATCTCGCGTCCTAACCGATAGACGAAGGGAGCGTCGCCAAAGCGTATAGCGAGGTTCGGGGCCCGCTGGCAAGCGGCGAGAGCGGGTCGAGTAGCATGGCGGTGGACGCCGCCACAAGCCTGAACTCAGGCGCCGGCGGCCAACCCTGGCCGTCACACGGGCACCACTCACACTTGACGGCGGGGATCGGCGGCGTCGTCGATCTGCAGTTCGATGCGGTCACGGCCGCCCCAGGTGTCGCGGCGCACGTGACCCGCGACGTGGATCGGCATGCCCCCCGAGTTCATGATGAGGTCGCCGAGCGGCTGGCCGGCGGCTCGAAAGGCGATCGCATCGAGACGCGAACCATCGCCAGCCTCGAGCACGCAGCGCACGTGCGCCTCGCCCGCGATTTTGGCGAACTTCACCCGGTGGGCGGGAAACGCGAACCGCGGCTGCGGATTGCCCTGGCCATAGGGACCCGCCCGCTCAATCAGAGCCATGAGCGTGTCGGTGACGGCTGCCGGGGTCAGCGCGCCGTCGATCTCGAGAGCCGCCGCATCGCGCGCGGCCGTGCTGGTCGAGGCCAGTGCCTGGATCAGGAACCGCTGCAGGATGGGGAACTTCTCCCGCGTCACCGTCAGGCCCGCAGCCATCGCGTGACCGCCGCCCTTCACCAGATGTCCAGCGGCCACCGCGGCTCGGACAGCACCGCCGATGTCGACGCCGGCGACCGACCGGAGCGAGCCGGTGCCTTCGTTCTTGGCTTCCCAGGAGATCACGCAGCTCGGGCGATGGAACCGCTCGGTCAGGCGGCTCGCCACGAGGCCGACCACCCCCTTGTGCCAGGCGTCCGAGCCCGCGATCACGATCGGCAGCCCCGGTTCGGTATCGACCTGCCGGTCGGCCTCGGCCATCGCCTCCTCGAGCATCTGGGTCTCGATGATCTTGCGCTCCTTGTTGAGCTTGTCGAGCAGCACGGCGATGCGCTGAGCCTCCGTCTCGTCGGACGTGGACAAGAGCCGCGCTCCGAGGGCGGCATCACCGATGCGGCCACCGGCATTGATGCGCGGCCCGAGAATGAACCCGAGATGGTAGGGCGTCGGCGCTTGATTGAGACCGGCGGCGTCGCCCAGCGCGCGCAGCCCGGTGTTCTTCCTCTGGTGCATCACCTGGAGGCCCTTGGTGACGTAGGCGCGGTTGAGGCCGGTGAGCGGGACCACGTCGGCGACGGTTGCCAGCGCCACCAGATCAAGGCTTTCGAGCAGGTTCGGCTCGGCCAGACCGCGCGCATAGGCGCCACGGCGTCGCAACTCCCGCTGGGTTGCGACCAGCGTGAGGAACACCACGCCCGCGGCACACAGGTGCCCCAGGCCCGAGATATCGTCCTGGCGGTTGGGGTTCACGACCGCGTGCACGTCGGGCAGGCGCTCGTCGGCCTGATGGTGGTCGATGACAAGGACGTCGGTGCCGAACGTGCGGGCGACCGCCAGCGGCTCGAAGCTGGTGGTGCCGCAATCGACGGTGACGATGAGCCTGGCACCCTCCTTGGCGAGCAAGGCGATCGCGTCGGCGTTGGGCCCGTAGCCTTCGAAAATGCGGTCGGGGATGTAGATCCGCGACGGTGTTTCATGGTGGTCCAGGAACCGCGCCATCAGCGCCGAGGAGGTTGCGCCATCCACATCATAGTCGCCGAAGATCGCCACCCGCTCGCGCCGCTCGATCGCATCGGCCAGGCGGGCGGCGGCCGGCGCCATGTCCTTCAAGACGGCCGGATCCGGCATCATGACCTTGATAGTCGGGTCGAGGAAGCTCGTGACGTCGTCGAGGCCGATGCCGCGGGCAGCCAGCACCCGGCCCAGCAACTCTGGCAACTCGTAACGCTGGCTGATGGCGGTGGCGAGCGCATGCAAGTGAAGCGGCAGGCGTTCACGCCAGACGTAGCCACGCGCCGAGACGGCGACACCGAGGAAAGCGCGCGGCTGATCCGGAGCGATCTCGATCCTGCCCTTTTTGAGCGCGGCCATGCGTACCCCCCCCCGCCGGATTCTGAACTGATTCGAAACGCGTCGAAGTCGAGCACGGCTGCACGCGGCAGGCGACTGGAAGCCGGGTTCTATCCCCAACTGCTTGTCCGCGGCAGACACCGACGTGCGAACTCAACCCTTTCGCGGAATGTAGCGGCGGAAGAGTGCGATCGATGCCGGTAGAATGACCAATTGGCCGATCAGCGACGCAAACAGGCAGACCGACGTCAGTCGGCCGAACAACCTGAGCGACGGGAGGTGCGAGAGGATCGTCACCCCGAGCCCGAGCGCCAGCACGATCGTCGTCAGAACGACGGCTGGGCCGATGTGGTGTGCCGTCGCCATCAGGGCGAGAGGCGCAGTGCCCGGACCGCCGCCAATGCGATCCTCCTCGATTCGGAAGCGATTCAGGAAGTGGATGGTCGAATCTATCGCCAACGCGAAGGCGACCGTAATGGCGATGATCGATGCGAACTGCAGCCCTTCCCCCGTCGCCCACAACAGCGCGCCGGTGGCGAAAATGGGAAACACGGATGGCAGAATGCTGGTCACGCCCGCGAGCAACGACCGCAGGGCCAAGCCGAGGAAGATGAAAATCACGAACATGTCGCCAACGAGGCCCCAGTTGAGCTCGCCGATCAGTTTGGCGGAATTGCGCGCAGCGATCGCCGGCAGTCCAGTGACCGCGATCTCGAAGCCCGGATGGGCCATCCGCACCGGATCCAGAGCGCGGTCGAGCTTTTCGACCACCGGCAGGATTTCGCTCGAGTCGACATCGGGCAGCCGGGCTGTCACGAGAACCGCGGTTTCTTCCTTGGCAATGAACCGCCGCGTCAGATGCTCTGGCAGCACGTCGAGGTAACGCTTCAGGGTCGCGATGTTGGTATCACCCGCCGCGGCGAGCCAGCGCCGCAAACTGTCGAGCGACCACACGTTGCCGAGGCCAGCCTGTACCTCGAGAACATTGTGCGTCTTGGCGATGACCTCGAGCGTAGCCGGATCGAACAGCGACTGACCGTCCTTCCATTGGATCATGGCGTGCACCGGATTGGCACCGGTCAATTTCTGGTCGAGCCGGCTCGTGGCCGCCAGCGCCTGCTCCTTGTCCGGCACTTGATCGGCAAGGCGATAGTGCGGTTCGAGGCGCGTATAGGCGAGCCCGGTCAGCGCAACGGCGAGAACGCCGAGCAGGGTGAAAAAGGCCGGCCGCTGGATGACGCGCCCGATGATGCCGTCGGTCAGCTTCTGCAGGAACCCCACCCCGCCCGTCTCATCGGCGCCGTGCCCGTGCCGGCCCGGTCTCGGGACGGATCAACAGCACAGCCAGCGTCGGCACGACAACCGCGACCGCAATGTAGGAAATGGCGACCGCCAACAACGCCGCCTGCCCGAATGTCCGGATCAACGCGCTCTCGGCGAAGGCGAACGAGGCGAGCGCAAGGCCCGCATTCATCGCGGTCAGCAGACATGCCGGCGCGACGTCGAGCACGGCATTGCGGGCGGCTTGGACACGGTCGACGCCGGCCAGGATGTCGCGCCTGATCGCAAATACGAGATGCATCGAGTCGGAGAACCCCGACACCAGGATCAAGGGCGTGATGACGTTGATGAACAGGTTCAACCGGTAGTCGAGCCCGCCGATGACGCCCAACGTCCAAAGGATGGCGATGGCCGGACCGAGCACCACGATCAGCGTCAACGAGATGCGGCGGAAGAACAGGTAGGCGACGATCATGCCAACGACGAACCCTAGTCCGTTGTAGACGAGCCGGTCACGCTCGACCGCATTGCGGATTTCGAGCTGCATGACCGGCGCGCCGGTCAGCTTGAAGGTCAACCCTGATCCCTGCAGCGCGTCTTTTGACGGCGGTATCGATGCCGCCGATGACGACCGCGGCCGTCCGTTCCTCGACCATTTTTCGGTCGAGCGCGAGCACGACCAATGCCAACTCACCGTCATCGGACAGGAACTTGCCCTTGACGACGTCGTTGTCACGCACGCGTTTGATGATCTGATCGTAGGCGCTACCTTCAGGCAATTCGTCGGGAACCAGAGGCGGCGCATATCCTGAGGCGTCGGGCTTGTCGCGGGCCGACAACATGGAAACGAGACCGCTGACGCCGTCCGCCAATTGCAAGTCCACCGCCATCCGGCTGAACGCGTCGATCTGCTGTCGCTTCAGAAGGTCTTTGCCTTCCACGACCACCAGCACGTCGTACTCGCTCGACGGGAAGCGCCGGTCGATCTCCTCGTACTGGCGGAATTCGCGCGTGCTGGTGCGGAACAGTTCAGACAGGCTGTCGTCGACCTTGAGCCGCATCACGCCCACAACGGCGAGCACCGTCAGCAGCGCGATCAGCAGCGCGGACAGATACGGAGCGGCAAGCGCGACGAGCCCCAGCCTGTCGATTCCGAACGAAAATCGGAACGATCGGCTCGGCGGTTCCTTCACGTCCATACAATCCCTCCCCCGCCGCCGCAGCGCGCCCTCATCCCCCGCATGTCCGGCCAAAGGCACGCACAAGGCCGTACTTGGAATGCGTGGGGACACGATTTCACGATGTGGCCACGGGCAAATCTCGAAACTCTGCGGAATCAGACACGTGCGGCGAATGGTTGCATCGGCTCCGGCGGAAGTGCAAGGCCTGAGATCGCTGTTCAGTCTTGCCCACCGCCATCGTATCGTCCAACCGCGAGCGGCTTATGAATGCCATGTGACCCCGAACGGTATCCAATGCCGTTTGACCATTGAGCCGCGCCACGAGATCGCATAAACGATGGCCTCGCGTGGCGGTTGCACACCCCGCTCCATGGAGACCGTCACCAATGGCCGATAAAGTTCTCGACACCAAAGGGCAGGCCTGCCCGCTGCCCATTTTGATGGCCAAGAAGGCCATGAAGGACGTGCCGAAGGGCGGCACACTCGAAGTGCTGGCAACCGATCCTGGCTCCGTCGCGGACTTTGCCGCCTTTTGCAAGGCCACAGGCCACGCACTCATTGAAAGCGAGAACAACGGCGGCGTCTATCGCTTTCTGATCAAGCACACCGCATGATCTCAAACGCTGTCCATGAAGCGATCGTTCGCTGTGACGTCCGCGGTCAGTCGGGTTGCGCCCCCTGCCACGACAACAAACTTGGCCAGCTTGACAGGGACCAGTCCAGCCTCGCATAAGGGGCACCCGTTGGGATACGGGCGGTTAGCTCAGCGGTAGAGCACACGCTTCACACGCGTGGGGTCGCAGGTTCAATCCCTGCACCGCCCACCATACAATCGACATTTGCCCGAGCCCCGAGCCGCGCACTTTCGAACGCACGCTTCAAGGCACCAAGCTCGTCCTCGGCCTGATCGAGCAGCGTCTCGGCGGACTGCTGGCCGACTTGGACCTTGCGCACCGCACCGATATGACCTGCGATGAACGCCTTCACGCGATCGAAGGCTGAAAAATCGGTTTCGGTCACGCCGTCCGCCGTGTCACGGGCAACGGCTTCGATTGCATCATTTGCAGCCATCTCGACACCCATCTGCCTGCCGACCGAATCGTCGACGTGAGGATGAATGTCGCGCCCGATTGTGGTGAGATGGTGAGCGGGCCGAGGCCATGTGGCTCGTGACCGAAAGTCACGAACCAGATCGTGAAATCGAACCCGCCAAAGCATAGTTCATCATTTTGTAGGCGAGATGCGCGGCCGTGTAGTCGAAGGCATGCAACCCGGCGATGGGTGCGAACTCGACCAGGTCGGCGCCCACGATTGTCGAAACCTCCGAGGCCCGGCGCAGGATCGATAGTGCAGTGAGATAGGGGATGCCGCCCGGTGTTGGCGTGCCGGTAGCGGGCATGATGGCGCTGTCGAGGCCGTCGATATCGAATGTCACATAGACCGGTCGACCGCGTAGCGGCCCTACGATCTCCTCGATATCCCAGCGCGCCTGATCCTTGCCCCAGTGAATGGCGATCCGGTCGCGATTGGATTCGTAAAACGCGACTTCTGCCGAAGACACCGCCCGAATGCCCACCGACACCAGCGATACGTTTTGGTTGTCGAGCACACGGCGCATGGCGGAGGCGTGCGAGAAGTGCTCGCCGAGGTAGCCGTCGCGCAAATCGGCATGGGCGTCGAACTGCAGCACCACCAGATCCTTGTGACGCCGGGCGAACGGCGTGATGGCGCCAGCCGTCAGCGAATGTTCACCCCCCAGCACGAACGGGAAGCGGCCGGCGGCCAGCACGCTTTCGACAATGCCCTCGAGCTGGTCGAGCGCGTCGGCCACTTTGGGTGCCACCGGCTGCGGCCGCAGTGCGGCGATACCGTAACGCGCGTAGGGCTCGGCCCAGAATTCCTCGTCGAACAACTCGAGCTGATGGCTGGCTTCGATGATGGCCTGCGGACCTGCCGCCGTGCCGCCGCCATAGCTGACCGACTGCTCGAGCCCGAACGGGATCACAACGCAGCGGGCTTGATCGGGCTCATGGGCGTCGGTGCGCAAGGGATCGAGGAAGCTGTCGTCGCCCGGCAGGTAGTCGAATGCAGGCTTGGTATTGCTGGCCATGGCGCAAACAATCCTTGGTCTTGGTTCCTGTTGGCGGCACCCCGCCAGTACCGCGCCACTCGAGGTCAGTTCGTTCGGGCCAGTTCGGCTTGCCCGTGACCCTTATGTCGCGCCAAAATCGAACCTAGTCGCGGCCATGATGCGATTTGGGCGCGACGGATCACTAGGCTTTGCTCTGCCGCTGCTCGTCGTCGTCGGCGTACATGGAGTACATCGGCTCATCGAGCAGGATGATCTCCTCGTAGCGGCCGTAGCCGTTGAAGCCGCCGGACAAAGCGCGGCCATAGGCGCCGAGATTGCCGATCTCGATGTAATCACCCTCGCGCACGGACTGCGGCAACAGGAACGGCCCTTTCATCCGGTCGATCGAATCGCACGTCGGTCCCCATAACTCGAAGGGCTTCAGCGGTTCCGACTCGGTTCCGGGCCGCAGCAGCTTGACTGGGAACACGAAGCCCAGCATGGCGGCGTCAAACAGCGCGCCATAGCCGCCGTCGTTGATGAACAGCTCGTCGCCGCGACGGGCATCAACGCGCACGATGAGGCTTTCGGCCTCCGCCACGAGCGCGCGCCCCGGCTCGCAGATCACGCGGCAGTGCTCGGTCACCGGCAGTTTGTCCACGCCCGTCTTGATGACATCAATGAAGCTCGAAAGGGGTGCCGGCTCGCTGTCGGTGTAGCGCGACGGGAACCCACCGCCGATATCGATTGCGTCCACCACGACGCCGGCCTTCACGATCAGTTTGTGGATCTCTTCCAGACCGGTGACGTAGCTGTCGGGCATGGTCGTCTGCGAACCGACATGGAAGGTGAGGCCCAGTTCGTCGGCCACGAGCCGGGTCTTGACCAGCAGCTTGGCGGCCTTCGCCCCCGAGATGCCGAACTTCCTCTCGAGCGGAATACGGCTGTTCTTGGCCGGCACCGACACGCGCACGAACAGCTCGAGGTCCTTCGCCGGACCCTCGGCCGTCATCGTCTCCTCGACGATCTTGTCAAGCTCGTCCTCGGTATCGAGCGCGAAGCAGCGAATGCCAAACTCATGGTAGGCGCGGCGGATTGCCGTGCGGGACTTCACCGGGTGCATGAAATGGAGCCGCACGCCGGGGATGGTGGCGGCATCCTCGAGCTCGGCAAGAGACGCGACATCGAATTGGGTGATGCCGGCGCCATACAGTGCGCCGATCAGAAACACGCTGCTGTTCGCCTTGTAGGCGTAGGCCACTTCACCCGGGAAATTCTTGACGAACCAGCGCGCGGCGCGGCCGGCCGCATGGGGGCGGGCGGCGAGAACGGGGATGTCGGGCTTTCGCGTTTCGAGAAAGGCAAGAGCCGATCGAAATCGCTCCATGGGCTGTACCTCCACCAGTCGAGTTGGACCAGTGTTCCGGTTCCGACATTTGCTCTGACGAGTGCCGCAACGGGTAGCGAGTGTCGGAACCGGAACACGAGAGGCGCTCCATGACCAGAGGCCGCTTCAATGACGCCCGCGTATGGGGCAAACCTCCCCCCCTGTAAAGGGACTTCCTTGACCCACCCTGGCCCGGCTGACAATCCCCGCATGGCGAACAGCGGCCAGTTGCCTCCTGGGAAACCTCGCGATATCGCTATCACAGATCCTGGCAGCCTTTCGCCATAGACCCAATTCTGCAACTTCCCGTCGGCTTTGCCTGTCGAGCCGGGCAGGTGCGCCGTCGCACGATCGTTCACTTTGCCTGACGAGGACACTCCGCCCCATGGCCAGCCTGCGCGCCACTCTCTCCGCGGACCCCACGCTTTCGCTGGCGATCGGCGGGCTGCTGATCGGCTTCGTGTTCGGTGCGATCACCTATCGCACCAACTTCTGCGTCATGGGCGCGCTTTCAGATGTCGTGAACCTCGGTGACCGGCGGCGGCTCCGAGCCTGGATGCTATCGATTGCAGTGGCTATTGCAGGCGCCCAGACGCTCGATTGGCTCGGTATCGTAGAGCTTTCGAAATCGATGTACCTGAGCCCGACGCTCAACTGGACCGGACACATCCTCGGCGGTCTGATGTTCGGCTATGGCATGGTGCTGACCGGCGGCTGCGTCAGCCGCAACCTGGTCCGGGCCGGCAGCGGCGACCTGCGTTCGCTCCTGACCCTCAGCGTACTCGGCTTGTTCGCCTACATGGCGATCGGCGGCGTACTCGGCCCCTTGCGTGCGACAATCGAGCAATCGACGGCCATCAGCCTCGCGCCGATCAAGGCCGCGACGCAGAGTCTGGGCGATGTTCTGGCCGGGCTGCTGGGCAAATCGCCTGACGGCATCAATCTGCTGCTCGCGGGTTCGATCGCCTCGGCCCTCGCGATCTACAGCTTGGGCGACGGCGACTTCCGCAGTGCCCCAATGCATGTCTCGGCCGGCATCGGGGTCGGCCTCTGTGTCGTCGCGGCATGGGCGCTGACAGGCCTCGCGTTCGACGAATTCTCGGCCAAGCCTGCGGCGCCCATTTCGCTGACCTACGTCCGGCCCACTGGCGACACGCTGGATTGGCTGATGCGTTATACGGCCCTCGGACTGCCCGGCTTCGGCGTGGCCACGGTGTTCGGCGCGCTCGCAGGCGCGTTCGTCACGTCACTGGCCATGGGGCGTTTCCGGCTCACGACATTCGCGGATGCCGCCGATACGAGGCGCAACTTGGCCGGTGCCGCGTTGATGGGTGTGGGCGGCGTGCTGGCGCTCGGATGCACGGTGGGCCAGGCCATCACGGGTGTGTCGACACTGGCGGCCGGTTCATTCCTGACAATCGCCGGCCTGGTCGCAGGTGGCTTGGCCGCGCTCAAGGCGCTGGAAAACCGGTTGATGGCAGAGGCATAGGTCTCGTGCTCCAGACACGATCGATCGATGCGAGCGAACGGCGCCGATCGCACAGCGCGGGCTACTCGACTATGATCTGGGTGGCGGTTCGGACGGCGGCGTCCGACCGCGTCTCGCTGTCGTAGCGCACGTCTGGCCTGGCCTCACTCGATCGCCCCCGGACAATCCGACGGCTGCGCGAAGCCGTCGCCCGATCGGTATTACGGCGATCCTCGCTCGCTTCGTCGGTCAAGTTTCTGAGGAAGTTTCGCCAGTTGCCGAGCACCGTGAAACGCTGCCGCTCGAAATCGTGCGTCACACCGTCGGGCGCCTTGTTCGTCGTATCGCAGATGCCGACCAGCGTTTCCGGCCCCTTGTCCCTGAGCCGCAACTGATAGGGGCCGTTCAGGGCAGGTATCCGATGCACGCGACCGCCGCGCACCAGATTGTCCTGATCGAAGTCGTTGGGAAACAGCACCGTCGCCTTGCCGCCGGAATCGACGCCGATCACCGTCAGATAGCAGTCGGCGCTCGGAGTGGCGAACACCGACATGAGCTGTCCGCTCCGGTAGGTCGCATTGTCCGACCACAGCGACAACCTCAAATCGGCGGCTGAACCCGCCTCCGGTTCCGAAACGGTTTCCGGCGTCCCACCGATTGCCGAGCGCGATGGCGCACCGGTTGCCGCCGCAGCCGATTCTGGCTTGCGCTGCCGCCCGGTGCGCAGCGCGACGTACAGTCGCTCGGCATCGGCCCGCGATACGAGCCCGTGACGCTGTCTCAGGGCGAGCAGTTGCATGTCGTCTGGACCATCATAGCTCTTGAGCCGCTCGATGAACGCCGACCGGTCGATGCCGAACTCGGCGGCGGCGCGATCCAGCCCGACATCGAGATCATACTGCCGTGCCAGCGCGGTCACCACCTCCAGACCATGCAAGGTGTGGTCCGGGTCTATCCCAGCGCGGACCAGCGCCCGTCGATACTGATGCCGGTCATCGTCGAACAGCGTCTTCATTTCGCTAGCCGCCGGATAGAGCTTCAGCGCCGCATCGCGGGTCTCGCGGTCGGCCGCGAACCTGTCACTCTCGACGTGGGCACGCATCTCATCCTGGGCGCCGATCAAACCGGTGCCGTGGCAACGCAGGCACCCGAGCCCGGTCGAACGCGCGTTGATGCGATGGGCGAGATCCCTGCTCTCTTTGACACCGGCCGAGACCACGCGATCGATCCGGCGGCCGTCGGCGTCGAACATGCCGAAACCCGGCAACCCGTTCGGAAGCCGGAATAAAATACGCGTACTCTCCGCCCGGAACGCACTCTTTGCCGGAACGGAACGCGGCGAGCTGGTACTGGGCCCGAGCGGTTGATCGAAAGCGTTCGCGCCCTCACCGCTCGTGGCGATATCGTAGGCCAGCCAAGTGAAGGTCTTGTTGTTCGCCTGCCGTTCGAGCACGCGCTGCCCTCGTGTCACGGCGCTCGACCGGACTCCGATGCGCTTGGAGGGAACGGTTCTCGTTGCCGTCACCGGACCGAGTTCGAGCGCCATCAACTGGCTCAGTTCTGCCGACGTGGCCGGCAAGCCGATCAACGTGCTGTAGAGGGGGCCACGGGTCGCAGCGCTGGCCAGCCAGTCGGCACGGATAATGGGTGTTGCAGTCCCCGTCGCGGCGAGAATGGAAGCCGGCACGTCATTTGCGGCTCCGAGCGGGTAGGCGGCGACCAACTGCTCCCAGTGGACCTCGAGCCAGCCCAACTCGCTCAATCGGACGCTCAGCAGCGAGAGACTGTCGCCAACGGTCTCGACCCGCGCCCGCGTCTCAGACCACGACATACTGTTGAGAGCCTTGGCGACGGCTTGCCGGTAACTCGCGAGTTCGACCTCGGTCGCACATGTGTTCTGAAGATGCGCGAGCGAGATGAAGCGGGTGTCATCCGCCACCTCCGCGCCGACCTGATCGAGCCAACGCTGCACCGACGACATCAGGTCCTCGTGGGTGAAGCGCGGTCGGTCTTCACATGCCCTGCGCTCGTCCGCCGCGCGGAGGCCGACATCCTCGATCCAATCGCGCACCGCTTCGATCTCTGGAGCCGTCGGCTCGGACACAGGCTTATCATCCGTCGTCGTCGCGCTCAGATGCTGCTGCACCATGCGGATGTAAAGCTGCGAGGCGTCGGGCACGCCTGGCCTAACAAGGCTCGGAATACGGGCGATTTCGTCGAGGTGGAGGATGTTCGCGAGAGACGACACGGGCGCCGATCGCCGGGCGCCCTCCTGGCCCGACTGATGGCAGCGCGCACAATAGGTCTCGAGAACCACATAGGCCTTGGCTTCGACCGGATGCTGCGGCTGAACGGGAGACCGAGGTGGCGGAAGCGAATCGGCGATGCCGGCCACGAACTTCACCGCCGGCGGAGTGCCATTGCGCGACCTATCCGTCGCGGCGGCGACCCCGCCCTGCGCCGCGGCCTCGGGCACCCACGGCAGAACGGTCGTGACCATCACCGCCACGACCGATCCCAATCGGGCCCACAGCCGTGCGACCCGCGAAACGCGGCGGATGCCCCAACCAAGACCCAAAAAACGCATATACGACCCTGCACGCCAGCCGATCCAGCCGACGATCCAAGTTTTCAAGTAAGTAGCGTCTAAGCATAACGTCAACGATGCCACACGACTATGGTGGAAGGGCCACACGTCCAAACCGAGATTCGCGGTGCCAACCAGAACGTCGGCACTTTGGTGGAACGGCGAACACTATTCGAACACCGGGATTTTTCGCCGCCAAGCCGCACGCCGTCAATTGCCCGATGCGTAGCGTTCCAGCGCCTTCCGGGTCGGCGTATCGAAGATGCCGTGCACCCGGCCCGTATAGAGGCCCTCACTCGTCAGCTGCTTTTGAATTTCCCGTCGCGTCGCAAAAGTCCAAGCCAGCGACTTCAGACGAATGTCCAGCCGCGCCGCCTTGTTTCCGGCCTTGTAGGAGGCCAGCAGATAGTTCGCTGCTTGGATCGCGTTCTTCTCGACCCCGCGTCCCTCGTCGTAGAGAAATGCAAGCTCCCGCATGGCGCTGGCGTGGCCTTTCTCCGTGGCGGCCCGCAGGAGGCGCACCGCTTCGGCCAAGTCGCGGGGTCCGCCTTCCCCGCGCATTGCCATGAGCGCCAGATTGTACATCGCCCGGGCGTCGCCGCGATCTGCTGCATTCCCATACCAGCGCCGGGCCTGCCCGACATCCCGACCCACGCCTTTTCCGGTTGCGTACAGGTAGCCGAGAGACGTCATCGCGTGCGGGTCACCCGCATCGGCTGCGAGCCGGTAGAGCCGCAGGGCCGCCACGAGGTCGCGTTCCACGCCGTCGCCGAACTCGTACATTGTTCCGAGCGAAGCCATGCTTTGAGGGTGTTCGGCGTCGGCCCCGAGCCGGTACCATTTGGCCGCCTCGGCCAGGTCCTTCCTGACACCTCGGCCGTGATCATAGGCGCGCGCGTAGTGATACATCGCCGGTGGCAAACCCAAGTCCGCCGCCTGGCCGTAAAGCGCCGCGACCTCCGCAAGCGCAGCCTGGCCCGACGCCTGGCTGTCGAGCTTGACCGCCTGCTCGTAGATCGGCTCGGCTTTGGCGAGCCGCGTGCTGCGGCTATCCGACGTGAACACCCAATTCCATGGCGACGGCGGGCTCTCCAGCCGGCTGATCCTGAGCTGGGCGAGTTCGCGGAGTAACCCGTCGGGATAGCGCTGTGCGTGCGCCCTGAGCACGGCAATGTCGGTCGTATCCTTGATCTGCTCCCAATCGCGGATCTCGCTCAATCGCGCATGCGTCATGCCATAGGCGCCCTCGCCCGGCCTGAGACTAGCCTCGGGCTCAGCCGACTTCGGACGGAAGAAGAACTCACCCGTCAGCGACGAATGTTCCCATGGCGTCTGCCTGTTCGCCGTGACTTCGAGAACCTTGCGCCGGGTCCGGCGGAATACTTCCTCCAATGCGATACCGATCGAGGGGATCTCAGCCGCCAGTGCACTGGTGTAGGGACTGTTGGCACCTGCGCCGTCCTGGGCCACTTCGCCGGGACCTGTCGCATAGGCGATCAACGTGCCTGCCGGTGCTCGAACCGGTGCAAGGCCGCGTGTCGCCGACCGGGTGGACGATTGGAACGGGTTGTCGCGGCAGGCATCAAGGATCGCGATATTCAGGCGGCTGGACGCTCGCTCCATGGTCTTGAGAAGCTCGCCAAGGCTGACGCCCGCAAGCGCAACTTCCTCGGCATCCTTGATGTCGGCGCCGACCGGAATGAGGAAGTTCTCGCCCTCGACCTGGACGCCGTGGCCCGCATAATAGAACAACCCCACACCGTCGCTGGACCTGAGCCGGCGTCCGAAGTCGAGCACAGCCCGCTTCATCGCCGCCTGATCGGCATCGATCAGCTTGACGACGTCGAAGCC
>PEQZ01000059.1 GCA_002928395.1 Hyphomicrobium sp. | reverse complement strand
CCGCCCATGATGATCCCGTAAACGCCGAGCGAAGAGATGGCGAGCAGGTACAGAATGCCGACATTGAGGTCGGAAATCACCCACTTGCCCCAGCCATCTTCACTGAGCGGAATGACCGCCCAGGCGGCGAGCGCGAACGTCGCGGTTGCCAAGGGAGCCAAGAGAAACACGCCCTTGTCGGCGCCGGCGGGGATCAAGGGCTCTTTCAACGCAAACTTGATGAGATCGGCGAACGATTGCAGGAGGCCGAACGGCCCGACCACGTTGGGGCCGCGACGGAGTTGCACCGCCGCCCAGACCTTGCGGTCCATCAACAACAGGAAAGCGATAATGATCAGCAGGCCGAACACGACGGCCGCGCTGGCGGCCAGTGTGAGTAGCAGCCAGATGCCCCAGTCCCACCACGTAGTCAGCTCGCCGCCCGCCATGATCCCAATTCTTCCTTGTCCGTCAGTCCATTGCCTGGATGGAGCCGGCCGCGCGTGTCACTCGGCGGCCCTGAGACCCGGCCCCTTCGCCGCGATCGACTTCAATGCGCTCAACTCAGCCATCACGGCGGAAGCCCGCGAAATCGGGTTGGTGAGATAGAAGTCACCGATTGCAGGCAGAAACACACCCCCCGTCACCGCGCCGCCGCGCTTGGCCAACTCCTCGATGGCGGCAGCCGGCGCGGGGTCGATCTGGTCCAGCCGCGAAAGCACTGGTGCGGACTTGTACATCGCCGCACGCAATCCGGACAAGCTGTCGAAAGGCAGAGGCTGGCCGATGACGCCCGACAACGCGCGGATGATCGACCAGTCGTCCTTGGCCATTCCCGGCGCGAATGCAGCCTTGGCGGTCATCTGCGCCCGGCCTTCGGTGTTGACGTAGGTCGCGCTCTTTTCGGTGTAAGCCGCTCCCGGCAGAATCACATCGGCCCGGTGCGCGCCGGCATCGCCATGGCTGCCCTGGTAGATGACGAAAGCCCCCGGCGCGATCTCGATCTCGTCGGCGCCGAGGTTGTAAAGCACGTCCATGCCGCCAGCCTTGACCATGGCGGCCGCGGTCTTGCCGCCCGGACCCGGCACGAAACCGAGATCGAGGCCGGCAACGCGCGCAGCGGCGGTGTGCAAAACCGAGAAGCCGTTCCAGCCATCCGTGACGACGCCCATCGACAGCGCCGCCTTTGCCGCCATGGCGAGCACGGCCGCGCCATCGGGACGGGCGGTCGCGCCCAGTCCGACAATGAACATCGGCCGCTGCTTCTGAATTGGACCATGGGCGACGAACTGTTCGAGAGCCTCAGATCCCGTCCCCAAGTGATTGTAAGCATAACCGAGGTCGGCCTTCTCACCGATGACGCCGACCAAAAGCCCCCCAAGACGCCAGCGCTTCCGGATACGCGCGTTGAGCACGGGCGCCTCGATCCGCGGGTTCGACCCGATGATCATGATGGCGTCGGCCTGCTCGATGCCCTCGATGGTCGTGTTGAACAGGTAACTCGCCCGGCCCAGCGACGGATCGAGCGCCTCGCCGGCCTGGCGGCAGTCGATGTTCGACGAACCCAACCCTGTGAACAGGGACTTTAGCGCGAACATCTCCTCGGCACCCGCCAGATCGCCCGCGATGGCGCCGATCCGATGGCGATCTGCGGTCTTGAGGGCGGCGGCGGCGACCGCCAGGGCCTCGTCCCAGGTGGCGGGCACGAGCCGGCCGTCCTTGCGGACATAGGGCTGGTCGAGCCGCTGGGTGCGAAGCCCGTCGGCAACGTGACGGGTCTTGTCGGAAATCCACTCCTCGTTCACGGCATCGTTGTTGCGCGGAAGAATGCGCATCACTTCCGGCCCGCGCGCGTCGACCCGAATGGCCGAGCCCAGGGCATCCATGACGTCGATCGTCTCTGTCTTCTTCATCTCCCAGGGGCGGGCGTTGTGGGCCCATGGCCGGTGCGTCAACGCGCCCACGGGGCAGAGATCGATCACGTTGGCGCTCATCTCGGACAGGATGCCCTTCTCGAGATAGGTCGTGATCTCGGCATCCTCGCCGCGGCCGATGAGGCCCAGTTCCTCGACGCCGGCGACCTCGGTCATGTAGCGGACGCAGCGCGTGCAGTGGATGCAGCGCGTCATCATCGTCTTGATCAGCGGCCCGATGTTCTTCTCTTCGACTGCGCGCTTGTTTTCCTGGTAACGCGAGCCGCCGATGCCGAAGGCCATGGCCTGATCCTGCAGGTCGCACTCGCCGCCCTGGTCGCAGATCGGGCAGTCGAGCGGATGATTGATGAGCAGGAACTCCATCACCCCTTCGCGCGCCTTTTTCACCACCGCGCTTTTGGTCGAAATCTTTTTCGGACTGCCATCGCGGTTCGGCGGCAGATCGTTGACGCCCATGGCGCAAGACGCGATCGGCTTCGGCGAACCCTCGACCTCGACCAAGCACATGCGGCAATTGCCGGCGATCGACAGCCGCTCATGGTAGCAGAAGCGGGGGATCTCGGCGCCGGCCTGCTCGCACGCCTGCAACAGCGTGGTGCCGTCCTCGACCTCGATCGACTGTCCGTCAATGATGAGTTGTTTGGGCATGTGATTGCTCGTCAACTTGCTCAGAAACATCTCTTCCCTCGGGAAGAGGTCGGCCACGTCGATAGGGAGCACCGCTCCGTTGAGTCTCGCCGGGTGCGGGTGCGGGCCGCTGCCCGAGGGCTTGATAGATGCTCTCCACCACGCCGTCGATATTGTTCAACACGTCACCATTCTTGAAGCGCAGAACGCGCAGTCCACTGTCTTGCAGGAATGACGTGCGCACTGCATCGCGCTCTAGTTCAATTGGCTCAGAATGGGTGCCGCCATCGACCTCGACCGCAAGGCTGGCATCAATGCAAAGGAAGTCGAGTACATAGGCGCCGAAGGGCTCCTGCCTCCTGAATTTCCAACCATCGACCTGCCTATTGCGCAACCTCGACCAAAGCTTCGTTTCAGCACTCGTTTCGCGACGTCGCAGCGAACGCGCAAGACCCGTCCTCTCTTTACGCATGGGCCCTCCGGTCCGCCTCTCCCCAAGGGGAGAGGGGGACGTGCCTGCCTGTCGACGTGCTCGGAACCGCCTCTCCCCTTGGGGAGAGGTCGGCGCGGCCACAACGGCCTAGGGTTTCCCGCTTTCGATACCGCGCCGGGTGAGGGGGCCGACCCCACGATCGACCATTGCCGCAAGCCCCCTCACCCCGACCCTCTCCCCAGGGGGAGAGGGGGACGTGCCTGCCGTCAATGATGAGTTGTTTGGGCATATGCTTGCGTTCCCGCCTTCACTCGGCTGCTTGCTGGTGTGACCGCGCGTACTGGTCGATGCGCTCTTCGATCAGCGGGCGGAAATGGCGGATGAGGCCCTGCACCGGCCACGCGGCGGCGTCGCCCAGCGCGCAGATGGTGTGGCCCTCGACCTGCTTCGACACCTCGAACAACAGGTCGATCTCGCGCTTCTCGGCGCGACCCTCGGCCATGCGTTCGAGCACGCGCCACATCCAGCCGGTACCCTCGCGGCAGGGCGTGCACTGGCCGCAGCTCTCGTGCTTGTAGAAATACGAGATGCGGGCGATGGCCTTGATCGGGTCGGCGGACTTGTCCATGACGATGATGGCCGCGGTGCCGAGGCCAGACTTCACCTTCGACAGGCTGTCGAAATCCATGCCGAGGTCGTCGCACATGTGGGCTGGAACGAGCGGCACCGACGAGCCGCCAGGAATGACGGCGAGCAGGTTGTCCCAACCGCCGCGCACGCCACCGCAATGCCGCTCCAGAAGTTCGCGCAGCGGGATGCCCATCTCTTCTTCCACCACACACGGCTTTTCGACGTGGCCGGAGATCTGGAACAGCTTGGTGCCGGTGTTGTTGGGCTTGCCGAGGCTCGCAAACCACGTTGCTCCTCGCCGCAGAATGTCAGGCACCACAGCGATGCTCTCGACGTTGTTGATCGTGGTCGGTGCGCCGTAGAGGCCGACATTGGCCGGGAACGGCGGCTTCAGGCGCGGCTGGCCCTTCTTGCCCTCGAGGCTTTCGAGAAGCGCCGTCTCCTCGCCGCAGATATAGGCGCCAGCGCCGTGATGGACGAAGCAATCGAAATCCCAGCCGTGGACGTTGCCCTTGCCGATGAGCTTTGCCGCATAGGCTTCGTCGATCGCACGCTGTAGCGCCTCGCGCTCGCGGATGTATTCGCCGCGCACGTAAATGTATGAGGTGTGCGCGCGCATCGCGTAGGACGCGATCAATGCGCCCTCGATCAGCAGGTGCGCATCGTGTCGCAGGATCTCGCGGTCCTTGCACGAGCCGGGCTCGCTCTCGTCGGCATTGATCACGAGATAGGACGGCCGCGCGTCGGCCTTGGGCATGAACGACCATTTGAGACCCGTGGGGAAGCCCGCGCCGCCACGCCCGCGCAATCCCGATGCCTTGACCTCGTTGATGATCCAGTCGTGCCCCTTGTCGATGAGCAGCTTGGTGCCGTCCCACGCGCCGCGCCGGATCGCGCCCTTCAGGCCTGAATCATGAAAGCCATAGATGTTGCGGAAGATGCGGTCTTTGTCAGCGAGCATGGATCTTGGTCCCGGTCATCCGTTCAACGTGAGGTCTGCTGCCAGGCGAGAAATGCGGCCACTGCCGCACCGACGACCGACGGTGCAAGGCACGAACGCCCGTTGTGGTTTAACGTGGACGTCTGCAACACGAAAACGAAAACGGCGGAGAGCGCCCCGCGGGTCGCAGAGGCTTTGCCGCGCGCTCATGCCGCTCACCCCTTCGGCCGTTCGCCGACGCTGCCCTCTGGCCGCCAACCCGCCGCCAGTTTCTTGCATTGCTCGATCCATTTGTCGCGCGCGATACGGCCCTTGAAGCCTTCCATGGCGTGCTCGAACCAGGCGACGTGGGCCGGCGTCCAGGCGGCAATCTGGTCGAAATGCCAAACGCCAAGGGCGTTCATCTTGGCTTCGAGCTTGTCGGCGACGCCCCAGATCAGCCCGAGTTCGTCGGCCTTGCCATCGCGGGGAGCGGCCAGCAGGGTCGGCTTCTCAGGGACGACGTCTCCCGACGCTGGCGGAGCAGCGGCGATGGGCGGCATTTGTGCGCCCGGCAGTAACCCGGCCTTGGCCTGCGCCTTCAGCGCTTCGAGGTCCTTGACCGGCATGGCGGCCCCGCCTGCGCTGCCGCGGGCCTGGAGTTCAGGCACGAGGCCGGAATTGGCGATAAGGGCGGCCACGCCGGGATTGATCTGGGGAGGCTTGGGCGCGGCCGCGGCCGACGGGGGCGCGGCGGGTGCGGGTGCCGCAGTTGCGGCGGCCTCCATAAACCGCTTTTGCCAAGCGCCGACGCCGGAGCCGTCATAGAGGGTCGGGTCGGTCAGCGTTGTCGGCCCGCCCGCTGGGCACGAAGCGGTGCGTCCCGTTTGCGAGCCGGGCTTCGGCGGCTTGCCCTTGGCGAAACCGTCGAGCAGCGCCGAAAAGCTCTCGGCGGTCAGGTCCTCGTAGGTATCGCTCCAGATCTCGACCATGGGCGCGTTGGCGCAGCTGCCGAGGCACTCGACCTCTTCCCAGGAAAACTTGCCGTCCGCGGACAGCTCATGGGACTGCTCGGCTATGCGATTCTTGCAGACCTCGATCAGCGCGCCCGATCCGCGCAGCATGCACGGCGTGGTCCCGCACACCTGAACGTGGGCGACCTTGCCGACCGGCGACAACTGGAACATCGTGTAGAAGGTCGCAATCTCGTAAACGCGGATGTAGGCCATGCCGAGCATGTCGGCGATGACACGCATGGCGGGTTCACTCGTCCAACCGCCGTTCTGCTCCTGCGCGCGCCATAGCAGCGGAATCACGGCCGACGCCTGCTTGCCCGGTGGATAATTGGCGATTGTCGCCTGAGCCCATGCCGCATTTTCGGGCGTGAAGTCAAAGCGTGGCGGCTGCTCCGGATCGAGGCGGCGAACGGCCATAAACGGCTCCTGGGTCGGCTCCTGGCGGCGGGACGAGCCGACCGGGAGGATCAACACAGAGGTATCCCCGGCGGCGCATTCCCGCGTCTGAGATCAACTACGTCGATCAGAGCGCCAAGGCAAGGCTCCGTCGAGCTAGTCCAAAGCAGCCGTTGGCGGGATGGCCAGGGTCGAGTTGCGGCCGCGATGTGTCAGCGCTGGCCCGGTCGCGACGCCGGATCACCATCTTTCAGGAGGCGGTCGCGCAAGACATCCTCAGCCTGATTTCGTTTTCTTTGCACGGTTTCGCTCAACGTCTCGTTGGCCCAGGGGCGTGGCGCATATCCCAGCGGCTCAGCCAGCCAGCCGAGAAGCAGAAGGAAACCGGCCCATGGGGCAAGGACCAACGATATCTGCGATCCGACGCGCAGAAAGCCGGTCCAGAACACGGCCAGCAAGAGGCCGCAGACGATGATGACCCAGCCACCGTAGTCGGCACCGCGGGCCGCAGCATATCCAATGGCGGCAAGCAACGCGGCGAGGCCGAGCAGGATGGGGATGACCGGCAGATCCGACTGTAGCGAGCCCATGGGCCAAGCATTGCGGCGGGCGAATAGCCGGTATGTCGCCAGTGACAAGCCCCAGCCGAAGGCAGCGATCGCGAGCAGGAACAGGTTATCGATCATGGATCAGTCTCCGAACGGTTCCGCCCGACACCAAAAAAGACGCCACGCAGGACGGTGCGGCGGGCGGCAATCCGCCGGTGCAAACGAGAAATCGCAGCAACACGAGTGTAGCGCATCTGACGCTTGGTCACCTCTCGCGGTTCGTCTTGTTGCGACACGTCACATGCAAAAGCTACACGGGAAACATAGTGTTGCTCTTATTCCTCATGGTTCGGACGTTTGCTCCGGAGCGCTCCACGAGGGGAAGCAAATGTCTGAACAGGAACACGAGGATTTCTAGACGGCATTTGTGCCAGCTGTTGGGCAAAAGCGCCAGATGACGTCGCCGGACGAGGTTAAACTACGGGTGGACGATCGGCTTCGCCGGGGTCCGATGGCAACGCCGCCCGGCGATGGGCCCGCCAGCAGGCCAGCGCCAGCCAGCCACAGAAAATGCCCGAACCGACATGGAAGGCGATGGCCCACAGCTTTCCAGTGGTGGCCGCGACGATGGCCGAATCGGCCACACAGACCACGGCTCCGAGCCCGAACCAAACCGTCAGCGCGCGCCATTCCTTTAGCGATGCCAATATGATAGCGATCAAACCCAGCCACAGGTCCCGCAGCCCGACGATGGCATGAAGTTCGTGGACCAGACCACCCTTGGCCAGCCCGAACGTAGACTGCGCGGACCTGGGGTCGATCAGAAATCGTCCGCCGATCACGACAAGCAGGAGGCCGGCGAACACGCCGAGCCACATCAAGTGGCGGTGTTTGGCCGGCCGTTCGGTGATTTGTTCGACAGGGGACATGAAACTCCGGCGGCTCGAAATGTTGGGCTACACCTGCCCAACCCTCCGCCCGAGTGCAAGCTTTCAGAAATTTGACCGTCAACGGCCTATGCCGACATCAGGGCCACCCGCCCGTCCTGGGCGCGGCGCGCTCCCCTGCCGCCTGGTCTATCGCCGCTGCACTGGCTATTGGGTATCCTGTTGTTTCCGCAGCGCTTTCCACAGCGCTTTCGACGATAATCCGCGGCAACCACATAGCCGACGCGAGCGGCGTGCGTATCCTTGGATCAACGGAACCGGGGTTCCATAGGGCCGCATTCTCGAGTCGGCGCGCTCTCGGACCAAATCAGACTCAAGCTGTGAGCCAGATCCAGAACGTCCGCCCGTCGCGGAACACTTCGAGCCGATAGCGGCCCATTTTCGCGTTCGTCGTATCGAAAAAGTCCTGCGGCGTGCGCACGATCGACATATCGACCTTCGTGATGACGTCATCGACCTTCAAACCGCTGGAGGCGACGACACCGTCACCGACGTTCAGAACGCGCGCGCCCTGGACGAAGCCAAAGGACTTGAAGCCAGGAAGCATGGCCCCGAGTGACAACCCATCGAGCCCCTTGACGCCCATGGGCGGAACCTCGGCCATCGGCGAGACCATCACGTCAGACACCGTGAGTGTCAGCTCACGCTTGCCGCCGGTACCGACCAGTTCGACCTTCAGCTTCTGTCCGATCGGCGTGCTGGAAACACGGGCAACGTAATCGGAGTGGCCGCGCACCGGCTTTCCAGCGATGGCAACGATGACGTCGCCCTTTTTGACACCGGCTTCGGCAGCTGGCGTGTTGGGAAACACGGATTTGACAGCCGCCCCACGCGTGATCGTCAAA
Source organism: Hyphomicrobium sp. (assembly GCA_002928395.1). Lineage (GTDB taxonomy): Bacteria > Pseudomonadota > Alphaproteobacteria > Rhizobiales > Hyphomicrobiaceae > JAKAML01. The sequence goes on along the minus strand of PEQZ01000059.1, from coordinate 5,609 downwards.
TTCATCTGCTGGGCCATTTCGAAATTCAGGTTCTCCGTGAGGAAGCCGAGTACGCCACGCCGGAATGTCCCGGTCTTGATCAATTCGTCAGCGACCGCCCGGGCCATGTTGACCGGTATTGCAAATGCGATGCCCTGCGTCCGGAGCTTCTGCGCGCCGGTTGCAGTGTTGATGCCGACCAGCCGGCCCTCGATGTCGACCAGCGCGCCGCCCGAGTTGCCGGGATTGACCGCCGCATCGATCTGGATGAAGTCCTCGAAGACCTCGTAACCGATGTCGGAACGCATCAGTGCGCTGACGATGCCCTGCGAGGCACTGCCTTCGAGGCCAAAGGGATTGCCGACCGCCGCGATGAAGTCGCCGATGCGAAGCCGGTCCGAGTCGCCGAAGGGAACTGCGGTGAGGCCTTTGAGCGGAATTTGCAGCACCGCGACGTCGGTGCCGACGTCTGCACCGACCAGCTTGGCCTCGGTCACGCGGCCATCGCTGAGCTGCACGTGGATGCTGGTGGCGTCGACGATAACGTGCTGATTGGTGATGATTATGCCTTTGGCGGCATCGACGATCACACCGGAGCCGCCGCTCTGAAACGGTTCGACCACCGGCGTCGGAACAATCGGTGCCGAGCCCGAGGAACCAGCCGCTTCGATCGTCACAGGTTTGTTGCGCTGCCCTTCGATGAGCACCGAGACGACACCAGGCAGAACGCGAGCCAACATTGGCGCCAGCGATGTCGCTGCCTCGAGCTTCGTCATGGCCTTCTTCTGCTCGGCCGGTTTGGCCTCGGCTGGAGAGACCGCAAGGCTGGCGACAAGCGCGGCGAACAGGAAGGACGAATGCATCTGTCTGATCATGGGATGTCGCTCAATGGGGATGTCGCTCAAAGGGGATGTCGCTCAATGGTTGCCTCGCGATCCCCGATCGGGGGCGCGGAGTGCCAGGTCACGGTCCGACCTCATGCAAAGCGCTCTCGCCTCGAGGCGGCGGCGCGCACACATCGGCCAAGGACTGGGCGAGTTCAAGCGAGATTATGAGGCAAACAGGGCCTGGGCCGAACAGCCCAAGCCCTGCCGCCATCGATATTACTTCTTAACCATTGGCGGCATCACCGATGCGCCCTCGGCGGCCAGCTTGTCGAAGAACTTCTTGGTGTCGAAGTCCTTCGGCATCGCGCTGCCTTCGGCGGCGAGCTTCTCGAAGAACGCCTTGGCGTCGAGCGGCTTCTCAGCGGAAGCGCCTTCGGCGGCGAGCTTGTCAAAGAACTTCTTCGCGTCGAAATCCTTCGAAACGCTGCTGCCTTCAGCGGCGAGCCGCTCGAAGAACTTCTTGCTGTCGAAGGCGCCCTGCGCGTTTGCGGCTGCCATGCCGACAACCAGAGCCGAGGCGATCATTACGGCGCGAGCGCCGGCGAACAGAGACTTGACCTGCATGATATGCTCCCTAAGAAAATCGAGGCTCCGCGGAGCCCCCGCTGCTACATCACTTGCGTCCGTGGCCCCGACACCGGTACCAAGTCGACACCGAAGTCTACACCCTGGACAAACCTTCCACTTCGCCGGCCAACCTGATCCCAAGATCAATCTTCGAATCTTGGCGGCCTGTCCGTGGAGTGGATTTAACTTGCCATGAAATTAAGATCGCGGTGCGACACGAGCGCGTTATGACACGAAGCTGTGACAGGTGCGTTATATGGGACTCGCCGCACTGGGAGAAGGGCAAGCAAACTTTTTTCGCCCCATGATCAGAGTTACGAAATCCTATAACTAAAATTTATGGCGAACTCCTCTTTGACAGGTCTGCGTGTTCGCAATTTTGAAAAGACGATGGCTCGAGTTTGCGGCCGCGGCTTCTGACAACACCAAGCCCGGCTGCACCTCGCGACTTCATGCGTCGAAGCCACAAAAATACACAACCCATTATTCCACAAAGATATTCAGGCGAGAAATCAGCCGCGCATCACATCTCCCACTGCCTGGGAGCAACGCCATCGATCTAACAATCGAAGTCGTGCCCGGCGGCGCCGTCGATGGGGCCGGATGTTGCGCTCAGGAGGCAAGGTTGGCGACGTCCGTCACGCCCCTTGTTTCGAGATCGTTGATGACGGCGTCGCTGACGACGACCCGGCGCCGCATCCTCACCGGTCGATCTCGCCGAACACGATGTCGAGCGAGCCGATGATGGCGGAGACGTCGGCGAGCATGTGGCCGCGGTTCATGAAATCCATGGCCGCGAGATGCGGGAAGCCGGGTGCACGGATCTTGCAGCGGTAGGGCTTGTTCGACCCGTCCGAGACGAGATAGACGCCGAATTCGCCTTTGGGTGCTTCCACGCACGCGTAGACCTCGCCCGCCGGCACATGGAAACCTTCGGTGTAGAGCTTGAAGTGATGGATCAGCGCTTCCATCGAGCGCTTCATCTCGGCGCGCTTCGGCGGCACGACTTTCTTCGCGTCGGCCACGTGCGGACCCTGGCCCTCCGCCGATTTCAGCTTCACGCAACACTGCTTCATGATCTTCGCGCTCTCGCGCATCTCGGCCATGCGGATCAGGTAGCGGTCGTAGCAATCGCCGTTCTTGCCGATCGGAATATCGAAATCGAGTTCGGAATAGCACTCGTAGGGCTGCGACTTTCGCAGATCCCAGGCCGCGCCCGAACCGCGCACCATCACCCCGGAGAAGCCGAGCGCGAAGCATTCATCAAGCGACACGACCCCGATGTCGACATTGCGCTGCTTGAAGATGCGGTTGTTGGTCAGCAGCCCCTCGATGTCGTCGAGCACTTTCAGGAACGGATCGCACCAGTCGTGAATGTCGTCGACGAGGGCCGACGGCAGATCCTGGTGTACGCCCCCGATGCGGAAGTACTTGGCGTGCATGCGCGAACCCGACGCGCGCTCGTAGAACACCATGAGCTTCTCGCGCTCCTCGAAACCCCACAGAGGCGGGGTGAGCGCGCCGACGTCCATGGCCTGGGTGGTCACATTGAGGAGGTGGGACAACTGCCGCCCGATCTCGGAGAACAGCACGCGGATCAGCTGCGCGCGCTTCGGGATCTCGATGCCGAGCAGCCGCTCCGCCGCGAGACAGAAGGCATGCTCCTGGTTCATCGGCGCGACGTAGTCGAGGCGGTCGAAATAGCCGATCGCCTGCAGGTAGGTCTTGTGCTCGATGAGCTTCTCGGTTCCGCGGTGCAGAAGCCCGATGTGCGGATCGACCCGCTCCACCACCTCGCCGTCAAGTTCGAGCACGAGGCGCAACACGCCGTGCGCTGCCGGATGCTGCGGGCCGAAGTTGATGTTGAAGGGGCGGATTTCGGTTTCAGCCATGTGACTCAAGCCTTCCTGCGCAAAACCGGGCCAACGCGCGCGGCCTTGGCTTTCTGATTGACCTTCGCTTCGAACTTGTCCCATGGCACGATCATGCGTTCGTGGGTACCGTCGGAAATGAGGTCCAGGCCGTCGTGGGCGGAGACCTTGAACTTGACGCGGCGGCCGCGGATCTCGACGCACTCGGCTTCCACGGTGACCATCTGGTCGGGGACGTGGCGGCTGAGTGCGAAACATCGACATGGATTCCGAGCGAGCCTTCGCCCGCGTCGAGATGGCCGTCCAGCACCTTCATGCACGTCCATTCCAGAAGTCCCACCATGAAGCCGGTGGCGAACACAGCCGGCATCATCGCGAACTCTGGCGCCTCCGGGTAGAGGTGCGGCACGGTCTTGTCGGCCGGAACGCGATATTCGAATCGAACCATGGCGCCAGGCTTGAGCGTGTCTTTCATGGCGTCATGCCTTGCCGGCTGGCGGCGGGGACGGCGGCGAGCCGCTCGACTTCTCGTCGCCAGGAAGCACGTAGTTCGGCCCCTCCCACGGGCTCTCGAAATCGAAGTTGCGGAACTCTTGCGTGAGCTTCACCGGCTCATAGACGACGCGCTTTTTCTCGTCGTCGTAGCGCACCTCGACATAACCGGTGAGCGGGAAATCCTTCCGCAGCGGGTGGCCCTGAAAGCCGTAGTCGGTCAGCAGCCGGCGCAGATCGGGATGGCCCGAGAACAGGATGCCGTACATGTCGTAGGCTTCGCGCTCGTACCAGTTGGCGACCTGGAAGACGTCGCAGGCACTGGCGACCGGGGTGTGCTCGTCGGTTGTGATCTTGACGCGGATGCGCTGGTTGAGGCGCGGCGACAGCAGATGATAGACGACGTCGAAGCGCTCGGCCCGTTGCGGCCAGTCGACGCCGCAGATGTCGATCAGGGTGATGAACTGACACTTGGGGTCGTCGCGCAGCAGCGTCAGAACGGCGAGGATCTGTTCGCGGGCGACGTCGAGCGTGAGCTCGTTTTGGGCGACCCGATGCGACAGCACGGACGATCCGAGCTTGTCGGCCAAGTGGTTGCCCAAATCCGTCAAGGTGCCGACGTGTACGGAGGTCATCGCGTTTTCCCTGGTCGCCATTTCACGCCGAATCCATTTCACGCCGAATAAAGTCTGGCTCTCGTAGGTTGGGTCAGCGCGGCCCCGATCCCGATGTCCAGGCGCGATCACCGCCCGCCGCGCAACCCAACGACTTCGGTCCTATCGCTCGATCGTGCCCGTGCGGCGGATCTTGCGTTGCAACAGCAGCACCCCGTAAAGCAGCGCTTCGGCCGTCGGCGGGCAGCCCGGCACATAGATGTCGACGGGCACGATCCGGTCGCAGCCGCGCACCACAGCATAGGAGTAGTGGTAGTAGCCGCCGCCGTTGGCGCAGCTGCCCATCGAGATGACGTAGCGCGGCTCCGGCATCTGGTCGTAGACTTTGCGCAGAGCGGGCGCCATCTTGTTGGTGAGCGTGCCTGCGACGATCATCACGTCGGATTGGCGAGGTGACGCGCGCGGGGCGAAACCGAACCGCTCGAGATCGTAACGCGGCATGGAAGCCTGCATCATCTCGACCGCGCAGCACGCGAGCCCGAACGTCATCCACATCAGCGAGCCGGTGCGCGCCCAGTTGATGAGGTCGTCCGTGGTGGTGACCAGGAAGCCCTTGTCCGCGAGTTCGTTGGAGATCTCGGTGAAGTAAGGGTCAGACGGCGTGACAAGCCCCGGACCGCCTAAGACGGCAGCCGAAGTCGCACCAGCGCCCTCCTTGGCCCGGTCGAACTGGAATTCCGGCGGAACGATCAATCCCATTCCAGCGCGCCTTTCTTCCATTCGTAGATGAAGCCGATCGTCAATACGGCCAGAAAAATCATCATGGACCAATAGCCGAATGCGCCGATGTCCTTGAACGCGACCGCCCAGGGGAACAGGAACGCGATTTCGAGGTCGAAGATGATGAACAGGATCGAGACCAGATAGAATCGCACGTCGAACTTCATGCGCGCGTCGTCGAAGGCGTTGAACCCGCACTCGTAGGCGAGACCTTTTCAGGGTCAGGGTTCTGCACGGCGATCAGGAAGGGGGCCGCCATCAAGGCGATGCCGAGCCCGAGGCACACGGCCAGGAACACCACGATCGGCAAGTAGTCGAGGAAAAGCTGGTTCATGGCACCTCGAGAACGAAAAGGTCGCCGACCGCCAAAATGATGCAACGTTTGGCCATCGACGCTTGGTGTTAGCTCAGGCTCTGGA
>PEQZ01000058.1 GCA_002928395.1 Hyphomicrobium sp. | reverse complement strand
AGCGCATCTGACGTTTGGTACCCACTCGCGGCGTGGCTCGAAGCCAAACGTCAGATGCAAAAGCTACACTAGAATCATAAGCTTGCTAGTGTTCCTCATGGTTCCGACATTTGCTCTCGACGGTGCTGCGACGGCAAGCAAATGTCGGAACCGGAACACGAGCGCTGACCACTCAGCGCCGGCCGATACTGGAGTAGCGGAAGCCGGCTGCGCGGGCGGCGGCAGGTTGGAAGATGTTGCGCAGATCGACGAGTGCATCGCCTGACATGCGGGCCTTGATTTCGTCGAGATCAAGGGCGCGGAACTCGTTCCATTCGGTGATGACGAGCACGCAATCTGAGCCATCAACCGCATCGAGAGAGCTGTCACACCAATGGACACCGGGGAGCATGCCTTCGGCGTGCTTTTTGCCTTGTGGATCAAAGGCTCTAATGGTCGCTCCGCGCTCCTGTAGCATCGGTACGATGACAAGGCTCGGCGCATCGCGCATGTCGTCGGTGTTGGGCTTGAAGGTGACGCCGAGCACGCCGATCGTCTTGCCACGGACCGATCCGCCGAGCGCCTTCTCGACGCGGCCGGCCATGGCGATCTTGCGCTCGTAGTTGACGCGCTCGACCTGCTCGACGATCGACAGTGGTGTCTTGTTGTCGCGCCCGGTACGGATGACAGCCGAGACGTCCTTCGGGAAGCACGAGCCGCCATAGCCGGGACCGGGGTGGAGAAACTTGTCGCCGATGCGGCGGTCGCGGCCGATGGCGTTGGCAACCTCCTGCACATCGGCGCCGACCTCCTCGCAGAGATCGGCGACCTCGTTGATGAAGCTGATCTTCAGCGCGAGGAAGGCGTTGGCCGCATACTTCGCCAGTTCGGCGGATTCGCGGCTCACGAACACCACCGGCGAGCTGCGGATCGACAGGGGCTTATAAAGTCGCTCGAGGACCTTGCGGGCGCGGTCGTCATCCGTGCCGACCAGCACCCGGTCGGGGTGAGTGAAATCCTGGATGGCCGACCCTTCGCGCAAGAATTCCGGGTTCGAGCACACGGCGTAGTCGGCATCCGTCCGAAGCGCCTTCAGACGTTCCTCGATCTGCCGGCTGGTGCCGACGGGAACGGTCGATTTTGTAGTGATGACCGTGAAACCATCGAGGTACGGCGCGATCTCCTCGACCGCTGCGAACACGTAGGAGAGATCGGCGTGGCCGTCACCGCGGCGCATAGGCGTGCCGACGGCAAGAAAGATGATGTCGGCGTCACGTGCTGCCGGGCCGAGTTCACGGGTGAACACCAGTCGGCCGGCCTTCATGTTGCGCGCCAAAAGGTCGTCGAGGCCGGGCTCGTAAATCGGTGACCTGCCATGCGCGAGCTCGGCCAGCCGGGCTTCATCCTTGTCAACGCACGTGACGTTCCATCCGAACTCGGAAAAGCAGGCCGCCGAGACGAGGCCCACGTATCCGGCGCCGATCATGCAGATGTTCATGGGTCTCGTCCGTTTTGCGTTGCATGGGCGACCGGCCGCTCGCGCCGGAGTTCGAGTACGCCAGAAGCGCTAGCAGAGGACCGGCATCCAATTCAATGCCTTGAAGCGCGCAAGTGGTGGACGGTGGATACGCGGTCAGACCCTCGACTTGGAGGGCCGCACGACGAACGCCAGGCGATACGGGTTGTGCCCGAGGTTGCGTGGCAGGCGCTCTGCACGCAGCCCGGCGGAGGCGGCAAGCCGGCCGAAATCGGCTTCCGTGTAGCGGGTGAGGCCGTGGCGGGCGCGGGTTCGCGCGTAATCGGAGACGGCAGCCCGTGCGAGCCCGACGACGGCCGCGACGAGAAATCCTTCGGCGGCGGCGAATTTCAAGAGTTCGCGGGCGTCGGTCACGGCGCCGAGATCGGGCGGCAGTACGTCGGCGACCAGCATTTGACCCGATGGCGCGAGCTTCGCCGCGAGCATCGCAAGGAGAGGGCCAGCGGCGGCTGCTTCGACATATTGGAGCACGGAATTGACGACGATGAGATCGAGCGAGCCGTCCGCGACCACGTCGAGCGGGCCGGGCTTCAGGACGGTGATGTTGGCAACCGAGCCGAAGCGCGCTTGGAGCTGATCGCTGACCCTCGACGAGCCGTCGCTGAGGATCAGCCGGCCGGCCTTGCTCGCGATGCGATCCGCCGACAGGGCTTCCCCACAGCCGAAATCCATGACGATCTGGCGTTGCAGCGGCACGTCGGACTGGGTCGCAAAATCCAACAGGTCGTCAGCCAGACGGTCGTAGTGCGCAGCCTTGTGGCGTTGGCTGACGTAGACCGAGCTGTCGTGCTCCCAGTAGTCCTGCCAGCCCATGTCAACCTTCTCGATAGGCCTTGCGGGACCAGCCCCAATTGCAGACGCCCCGTGCGATTTAACAGAATTGCAACGATCTTGCCCAGTGATTTGGCCGTGAGGCGACTGTGATCGCAGGAGCGGCATCATCGCACGCTGGACGCCTCGGGGGCCGGAGGCCATAAGGAGCCAGGGCGATCCAACGAAATGCGCACCGCAAACGTGAGCCCGTCGTCAGAAGTGCCAGGCCATCATGCACAACTCCGCCGACATCGCCAACGCAACCGCAGACCCAAAACACGTGTTGGGCGGCGTGCGCGGCCTCTCGGTGGTGATCCCGGTGCTGAACGAGGAGCGAGGGATCGGGGCGTTGCTCGCGCGGCTGACACCCGTACTCGATGCGACGGGCGAACGCTGGGACATCCTGTTTGTCGACGACGGATCGACCGATGGTACGCTCTTGGCGCTGCGCGCGGCAAACGCCCGCGACCCCCGGGTCAAGGCCATTTCACTGAGCCGCAACTTCGGCAAGGAGATCGCGGTGGCGGCGGGGCTGCGTCACGCAACCGGCGCGGCGGTGGTGCTGATGGACGGAGACCTGCAGCATCCGCCCGAAGTCATCCCCGAGTTCGTGGCCAAGTGGCGCGCCGGGTATGACGACGTCTACGCGCAGCGCCAGGACCGGGCGGCGGACAGCCCCTCGCGGCGCCTGCTGTCCGTCTTCTACTACCGGACGTTCAAAGTGCTGTCGGGCACCAAGTTGCACGAGAACGCGGGTGACTTCCGGCTGTTGTCGCGGCGCGCCGTGGACGCGCTCAATCAGCTGGGGGAGCGGGCGCGGTTCAACAAGGGCTTGTTTGCGTGGATCGGATTCAAGTCGACGGGTGTTCCGTTCGATGTGCCGGACCGGCAAGACGCTGGCGGGTCGCGCTGGAACATGCGCAAGCTTGTTCGTTTCGCATTCGACGGCATCGCGTCATTCACGACGCTCCCGCTCCGGATCTGGTCGGTGATCGGGCTTGCCGTGTCGCTGTTCGCGTTCACCTACATTGTGGTGTTTGTCATCAAGACGCTGATTTTCGGAGCCGAACTCAAGGGCTTTCCGACATTGATCGTTTCGATCATGTTCTTCTCGGGCATCCAGTTGATCTCACTTGGTGTGATCGGCGAGTATCTCGGCCGGATCTATGAGGAGGTGAAAGCGCGGCCCCTGTTTCTGGTTGCGGAAGAGATCGGCTTGGGCGGGGACGGCGGAACCAGACCAGGCACGGCGGTATCGCCTGGACAGGAAACGCCGGCCGATGGCTGAGCGACGCGAACCAACGGGCGGATCTATCATTTTGTGCGCCGATGATTACGCCATGACCGTCGGCATCACGCGGTCGATCGATGAATTGGCGCGCGCTCGAAAGATCTCGGCAACAAGCGCCATGACGACGACCCGGCATTGGCCAGAACACGGCCAAGGGCTCCGAAGGCTTCGCGGCACGATCGCGATCGGCCTGCACTTCAATCTCACGCTTGGCCGTGCCCTGGGGCCGATGCCGAAGCTTGCGCCGGATGGCGTGTTTCCAAGAGTTGGTGACGTGACGCGGCTCGCGATCGGAGGGCAGATCGACGCGGACGAGATCGCGGCCGAAATGACGCGACAGCTCGACCGCTTCGAACAGGTGTGCGGCTATCCTCCCGATTTCATCGATGGGCACCAGCATGTCCATGCTTTGTCCGGCATTCGTGACGGTGTGTTCGCCGCACTAGCGGCGCGCCACATGTCGCCGGCGCCGCTGATCCGCGATCCCGGCGACAGCCTGGCCGGAATATTCAAGCGCGGAGCGGCGATCACCAAAGCGGCCGCGCTGCACTGGCTGTCGCGCGGTTTCAGAGCTGAAGCCCGGCGGGCTGGATTTGCAGTGAACGATAGTTTTGCGGGCGTCTCCGATTTCGACCCCGCGCGGACCGAACGCGAGTTCCAACGCGCGGCGATCGGCGCGGGGCCGCTTCATCTCGTGATGTGCCATCCGGGATTTCCGGATGCCGAGCTCGAAGCGCTCGATCCCATCACGAAGCGCCGCCGGGTGGAGCATGACATCATCGTGGCGCGTGATCTTTTCGGCGCGAAGCTGTGGCGGCCAGCGCGCTCGGCCGATGGTCCAGCGATCGATTGGGCAACGGCTCTGGAGCGCGCGGCATGAGCAAAGATGAGCGTGACCATGCGACCAACTTGAACGGTGTCGCCCGGCATTTCGGCGGGTTCGTCGCTGCCGGCATCATCGCATTCAGTGTCGATGCGGCGGTCCTCGCGGCTTTGATCAAAGGCTTGGAGTGGGAGCCGTTCAGCGCCCGCCTCGGTTCAGTGTCGGTCGCGATGTTCGCAGCGTGGCAGGCGCATCGCAGGCTCACGTTCGTCGTGAAACAGCCGCCCAGCGTCAAAGAATTCGTATCCTACGCGGCGGTGGCCTGGACGTCGGCCGCCGTCAATTACGGGCTTTACGCGGTGATCCTGAACGTGCGGCCCGAGACCGATCCGTTGGCCGCACTGTTTGTCGCATCGCTCATCGCGATGTTCGTAAGCTACTTCGGCATGCGGTTCGGGGTATTCGGGCGGCCGGATTTCTCGTGAGCGTTGACGCTCAGGGCTCATCCCTTGAACTCGTCGATCTTGCCAAAAGCTTGCCGCAGGGCCTCCGACCAGGACGAGGAGAGCGACATGAAGTACGCGTCGTCGGGATCGATACGCCGCTCGCGCTTCACTTCGAGGCTGTCACGCTCATCAAGCAGGAGATCGATCGGCATGCCGACCGACAGGTTCGAGCGGAGCGTCGGTCGAAGGAAAGCAGGATCAGCTTCGCTGCCTCGCCAAGGCGCATCTTTGCATTGGCCACACGAACGAGAATAGGTTTGCCGTACTTGTGTTCTCCAATCTGAAGGAAAGGCGTGTCGTCGGTCGCCTCGATGAAGTTTCCCTCGGCATAGATTTGGAACAATCGCGGCCGCTCATCGCCGATCTGACCGCCTAAGATGAAGTTGACGCGGAAGCCCGCCTTGCTGGTCTCGAGCGCAGGGCTGTCGATGCGGCGGACTTCCCTGACGGCATCGCCGACGACGCGGGCAGCACGATACATGGTGCTGGCGTCGAATAGCGTGGGCTCGGCCCGCTGCTCGTTCCGCGAGGACAACTGCTCGTTCAGGACACTGATCACGGATTGGCTTATGGCGAGGTTGCCCGCCGACAACAGCACCAGGACGCGCTGGCCGGGATCTCGCCAGTAATGCAGTTTTCGGTACTGCGCGATGTTGTCGACGCCCGCGTTGGTCCGCGTATCGGCCGCGCACACGAGACCACGCTCAACCCTCAACGCGACGCAATAGGTCATCGCGGCCTCTCCAGGTATTGGTTCGACGTGCAGGCTTTTATTGCTGGGACTGCGATTGAGAACCGATAGCCGATTGGGCTTCGACATCGACATCGACATCTAGGGTCTCACCCGAGCCGCCCTGCCGACTGCCGCGGATAGGAGCGGCGGAGGCGGCATCCAATCCAGTTCCCAGTCTCACATAGCGATCGGTCGGGCAAATCCGGTTGGTTGGATCGAAGCCGATCCAGCCGATGCCATCGATCCAGGCCTCGGCCCAACCGTGGTGGGCTTCCGAAGGCTGGTCGTCGCCCGCAATCATGTAGCCGCAGACGTAGCGCGCGGGAACACCGACCGCGCGCGCAGCCGAGATGAAGACGTGCGCGTGATCCTGGCAAACACCGTGGCCGCGTGACAGCGCCTCCGCAGCGGTGGTTTCGCTGTCGGTCTGGTCGACGGTGTATTCAATTCGGTCACCGACGACATGCATGAGCCGATGCAGACCGGCAACGCCATCGTCGGCCTTCGTTTCACGTGCAAGGCTGCGGATGCTGCCGTCCGGCGCGGTTAGCCCGGTTTCGCGGAGAAATACACGGACGGGCGCCACGTCGCGAAGGCCGCGGACTATCCCATCGCGATCGCTGGTCTCGACAATGCCTTCGGCTTCGACGATCAATTCAGAATGCTCATGAACGATCGAGATGAGGTGGCCGAGGTTGCCAAACCCGTCGCGGAAGGTGGCAGCCCGCTCGATGCCCGGTGCGCGGATCGCCCATGTGACGACGGATTGTCCCTCGAATGAAGGCGGTGTCAGGCGGAGTGAAAGCACGCCAGAGCGGGCGGGTTTATCGTACACGGAGCGGGTGACATGACGGATACGTATGCGCATGGGTTTCGATCGGTCATCCAGAGAAGTGGTAGGTGTCGGCGATCTCCGCACCAAGCTTGTTGTTCCGGGCGATGAAGTCCTGCAAGAACTCATGCAAGCCAGATTGAAAGATCGCGTTAATGTCGCCGCAATCGAGCAGGGTCACGGTGTTCGCCACGGTGGCTTGGCAGGCTTGCCGATGATGGTAGTAATCGCCCAGGCCTTCAAGCGCGGTTTCGACTTCGACATATGAATAGCCGAGCGAACGCGGCATCTGCTTGTTGAGGATCAGATACTCGGCGATCCGCCAAGGCTTGTAGTTCTCCTTGTAGACCCAGCGGTAGCTGCGGTGGGCAGAGACGGAACGCAGGATCGCGACCCACTGGAAATTGTCGATCCCGCCGCCGACGACTTCGCTCGATGGCAACAGCACGTAGTACTTCACATCGAGAATGCGCGCCGTGTTGTCGGCCCGCTCGAGGAACGTGCCGAGCTGGCTGAAATAGTAGGTGTCGTTGCGCAAGATGGTATTCAGCATGGTGCCGCGGAACAGCGCCGATCGTCCGCGGATCCAGTCCAGCAGCCCAGGCAGCGCGTTCGAAGTCACGCTTTCCGGCTTGATGGCGCTGAATTCGAGCCACGAGCTGTTGAGGCACTCCCACATGTCGCGGGTCATAGCGGTGCGCTGTGCGCGTGCATTGCGCCGTGCGGCGGAGAGACAGGAGTAGATGCTCGACGGATTGTCGGGATCGAACAGCAGGAAATCGACGACGTCGCGGGTGTTGATCTGCCCGAACTTTCGCTCGTAACTTTCCGCACAACCAGTGCTTTCCAGTGTCGAACGCCATTCCTCGTGAAAGCCTTGGCCCTCGCGCGGCAGCAGCACAATTCGATAGCCGACCTCGAGCAGTCGGGCCATGTTCTCCGCCCGCTCGACGTAGCGGGACAGCCAGAAAAGGTCGTTTGCGGTTCGTCCCAGCATGGCTTTCGGTTCGTCTCCGTTGCGGCTTCAGACTGCGGCTCGCGGTGGGCCCGCATCAATCCTGTAGAACCCAGGTGTCTTTGGTTCCGCCGCCCTGGCTCGAATTCACGACGAGCGAGCCCTGCCGCAGCGCGACGCGCGTCAGCCCGCCTGGCACGAGCCGGACCTGGTCGCCGATCAGCACGAATGGTCGCAGGTCGAGATGGCGGGGTGCGAGGCCCGCATCGACAAGGGTCGGGCAGGTCGACAACGCGAGTGTCGGCTGGGCGATGTAGTTGGACGGCCGCGCCGTGAGTTTCCGCCGGAATGCCTCGATCTCGGCCGCCGACGCGGCCGGTCCGACGAGCATGCCATAGCCGCCCGAGCCATGCACCTCCTTGACCACGAGCTTGTCCAGGTTTTCGAGCACATAGGCGAGATCGTCGGGGCGGCGGCAATTGCGGGTCGGCACGTTTTTCAGGATCGGCGCGCGGCCGGTATAGAACTCGATGATCTCAGGGATGTAGCTGTAAATCGCCTTGTCGTCGGCAATGCCGGCGCCGGGCGCGTTGACAATGGTCGTGCGACCCGAGCGATAGACGTCCATCACACCGGGAACACCCAGCATGGAATCCTTGCGGAACACCAGCGGATCGAGGAAATCGTCGTCGATACGGCGGTAGAGTACGTCGACCTGCCGTAGTCCGAGTGTGGTCTGCATGTGCAGTGCGCCATCGCGGACGACGAGATCGCGGCCCTCGACGATCTCGACGCCCATCTCGTCGGCCAGGAAGGCGTGCTCAAAGTAGGCGCTGTTGTAGAGTCCCGGCGTCAGGACGGCGATCACCGGCTCGCGGTCGAGCCCGCGCGGCGCGACGCTTTCGAGTGTACGCAAAAGATTTATCGGGTAATTCTCGACCGGTGCTACCCGGTTGCGGCTGAACAAGTCCGGGAACATGTGCATCATGGTCTCGCGGTTCTCCAGCATGTAGGAGACGCCCGAGGGTGTGCGCGTGTTGTCTTCGAGTACCAAGAACTCGTTCTCGGACGTGCGAACGATGTCGATGCCGATGATGTGGCTGTAGATCCCGAGTGGTGGCTCGACGCCGATCATCTCGGGGACGAATGCCTCGTTCTGGACGATGAGTTCGGCCGGAATGCGCCCCGCCTTCAGGATCTCCTGGCGATGATAGATGTCGTACATGAAGGCGTTGAGCGCTCGCACCCTCTGCTCGATGCCGGCTGACAACTGCCGCCACTCCGACGCCGAGATGATGCGCGGCACGATATCGAACGGGATCAGCCGCTCGGCCGGCGCGTTGTCGTTGTAGACAGAGAAGGTAATGCCGGTGCGGCGGAACAGGGCTTCCGCTTCGTCGTGCTTGGATTTGAGGTCGGCGACGCGTTGCGTGCCGAGCCACTCGGCCACCATCGCGTAGGGTTGCCTGACCGTGCCGCCCGAGCCATACATTTCATCGAAGTAAGACGTCACCACCAGCCCCCGCCGCCGAACAATTCCACCATCTGAGGCTAGACCGGAAACAGTGTTGCTGAATAGTCATTCGATCGCAGTCGATTGATCAATGTCTATGCGTAACCGGTGCGCGGCTGCCTCAACATTGTGCAACAATAAGGTTGGCCGAGGACAATGCGACTGTCGTCCAGAACTGGCTAATCTTTATTGGGCGTGGTGACAAAAGCGGGGGCACTGTCGAACGCAGAACTTCAAAGGCAGGTTTTTACAGTATCGAGTCATTTCCGATGAGTGATCAGTCTCAGCCATCGACGCCAACTCCGGCCCAGACGCTCGAAAACGTCGGCGTCATCGTGATTCACGGCGTGGGAGAGGCCGAGATCGGCTGGATCAACGACCATATCGTCAACGAACTCGCCAAGCGCGAACCGGCCATGGGACTGGCCCGGCACAGCGAGGTCTACCGGCTGCCCGACAAAGGTCGCACGAAACCCAACGCCACATTCCGAACGGTTGTGCGCCGCGCCCGGATTGCCGATCGGGTAACGGTGGCATTCGCGGAACTGCACTGGGCCGATCTCTCGCGTGTCGGGTCCGGAGCCGTTTCTCGCTTCCTGACCGTCTTGCAGCTTTTCTTCGAAGCGCCGCAGGTGCTCGGCTCGACGCTCCTCGCGGAGCCCGCATCAGGCGTCAGGGGTTTGATCCGATACTTGATCCTGGCCTCTATCTGGCTCTTGCGGTGGCCAATCGCGGGCATGACAACGAGCTTGTTCATCTCGTCACTCTGCCTGATGCTGTACGATCGACTGGTGCGGTTCGACACCATGAAACCGCTGCTGGGGATGCCGCCCAACTCGCTGCAATACCTGGTCGGTGGATCTTTGGCGGTGACGGCGCTATTGGGTCTGACACTCGCATATGTGCGCTATCGGCACGATATTGCACTGACTGATCTGGGCATCTCAACCGCCATTTTCTCGTCACTGATGTTGGCCGGTGTTGCGGTCGCCGGCTTCCTCGATGCCGTCGATCTGCAGGACCGCTATGCCTATCTTGCGATCATCGGCGACACCATAATTGCAACGTTCGCGCTTTGGAACTTCACGATCATCGGCTCCATGGCGCTGATGCTGACGGTTTTGATCGGACGCAACGTGGGCGACAGAGCCTCGCAGCGATATGCTTTGCATCGAGCCGCCGCCGCCGCAGGGCTCACCGTCATGCAGGGGATGCTTTGGAAGCTCGTGGTATGCCCGGTTTCGTTGTTCGTTGTTTTTATGCTGGTCGACCGATCGGGCGGAACGCGATGCAATGGCGACAACTGTGCTTGGGCCACCCAGAGGATCTTCAAGATCGTCGACTCTCTGGTCATTGTCGCGCTGAGCAACGTCGTGATGACGTGCCTCGTCGTCGTCGCGATTTCTGTGGTCGCAGCTGCCCGGCAGTCGATTGGAGAGTGGCGCGACAAGGCGCTCTTGGCTGGCCGTTACCAGTTGCCCCGCCTGATTGCAAACCCGTTGATACTCACGGTTCTTTTTCTTGGGCAATTCGGTAGCGCGGCGATGTTCTATTACGCGCAACACGTGCCTGAGGTGGCAGGCTGGCTAAAGGCGAACATCCTCGACGACGAGACCGTCAACACCTTGCGCGACGTCCTGACCGGATCGCTGCTGACGCTTCTGCCAACCATCCTCGGCGCACTGACCAAGGCATCGGCGGGCGTCCTTCACGTTGCCCGGGACGTCGTCGATCACCAGTATGCGCCGCGCTACGTCGTCGCCAAGTTTCGGCTTCCGACCTGGCTACAGCAGCGCGGGACACATCCCCGTCGCGAGCGGATCCACAAGCGGCTGGAGGCACTGATCGAGGGAATCATGGCGGTCGAGAAATTCGACCGACTGGTCTTTCTCACCCACAGCCAGGGCACCGTCATTGCGCACGATTATCTGCGATCCGTCCGCGACAATAAAATGCCGGCCTCGATCAAGCGGATCGATGTCATCACGCTGGCGAGCCCGCTATCCCACATCTACCAGCATTATTTCCGCACCTACGAAATGCAAACCGGCAGTGCCGCGGCGCTGAACCCGAAGCTCGCGTCGTGGACCAACATGTGGCGGATCGACGATCCGATCGGCGGCCGGGTCGACATCGTCGAGGGCGGCTTCATCCGGAACGAACCCATGCGAAGGGGCGGGCATGTGAACTATTGGCGTGAAGAGCGGGTATGTGAAGTAATCCTCGACGTGATTGATCCCACCAGCGCCCCCCAGGTGGTGGCGGCCGGGAAGGTCGCGGCAGGGGTGAAGGCCAGAACGGTGTCGTAAGCATTCGCCAAGGCGACCAGACAGCCGTACTTGCAAATCATTCCTAATTGCGATAAATGGAGGCATGGACACACGCACATCTGAAGTGACCACAAAATCCAAGGTCACGATCGAGAAGGTTGGCGCCGCGACTACCGGCTGGCGGCGGTCGCGGGGCGAAGCCTCGCTTTCTGACGTTCACCGTACGGTGAGGGTGGCGCGGGAAGGTTCGGAGTGGCGAAAGGCAGCGGCCTTTTTCGGCCCAGGCTACCTCGTGGCCGTGGGCTACATGGACCCCGGCAATTGGGCGACTTCGCTGGCCGGTGGATCCAAGTTCGGCTACACGTTGCTGGTCGTGGCACTGGTGTCGAACATCATGGCCATTGTGCTGCAATCGCTGTGCGCACGGCTGGCGATCGCGTCAGGCCGTGATCTTGCCCAGGCCTGCCGGGATGCGTATCCGAAGCCGGTGGCCTACGCATTGTGGCTGCTGGCCGAAATCGCCATCATCGCCACCGATATCGCCGAAGTGATCGGCACTGCGATCGGCCTCAATCTCATCTTCGGAATTCCGCTGGAGATCGGCGTTGTCATCACCGCGCTCGACGTATTTCTCATTCTATATTTGCAAACTCTCGGGTTCCGCTGGGTGGAAGCCCTGATCATCGGTCTGCTCATGGTGATCGCAGCGTGCTTTGCGGTGCAGATCGCGCTCGCCCATCCCGATTGGGGTGCCGTCGTCCGCGGCTTCGCACCGACGACCCAGATCGTGACCAACCCGGAGATGCTGTACTTGGCTCTGGGCATTCTGGGTGCCACCGTGATGCCGCACAATCTCTACTTGCATTCGGGCATCGTGCAAACGCGCGCCTACGGTGAAACGCTGCCCGAGAAACGGCAAGCTCTGAAGTACGCGACGATCGATTCGACAGTCGCGCTGATGTTCGCGCTACTCATCAATGCCTCGATCCTGATCCTGGCGGCGGCCACGTTCCACAAGACTGGCCGTGTCGATGTTGCAGAGCTGGGCGAGGCACACAGCTTGCTGTCGCCGCTGCTCGGATATGCCTTCGCGCCGATGCTGTTCGGTATCGCGCTTTTGTGCTGCGGCATCAACTCGACGGTGACCGCGACGCTGGCTGGCCAGATCGTGATGGAGGGGTTCCTCGACATCAAGCTGCCGCCTTGGTTGCGGCGGCTGATCACGCGCGCCATCGCCATCGTACCGGCTGCCATCGTGACGATCTGGTACGGCGACAGCGGCACGGCGAAACTGCTCATCCTGACGCAAGTGGTACTGAGTTTGCAGCTGTCGTTCGCCGTGTTCCCGCTGGTCATGTTCACGGCCAGCCGCGCCAAAATGGGTGATATGGTGGCGCCTAAGTGGCTCGTTGCGTTCGCGAGCATGATCGCGGTGGTGATCGCGGCGCTCAACATTAAACTGCTCGTGGATTTCGTGCTGAGTTGAAAAACTCGAGCGAGACCTCTCACCTCGACATCGAGAGTGCCTCCTGGTATCTGGTATGCCAGGGATCGGAGGATCCCCCGGGACGCGAATGATGCAGCGGCGGCCGATCAGCTGCTGGCGTGGCGTGCCCCAATCCTGAGATACTGCAAAGAACGGCATTCGGGAGTGACGCACGATGGCAATTCTCGTAGGGCAAGAGACGCGTGTGATGTGCCAAGGCATGACCGGCCGGGCAGGAACGTTCCACGCGGGTCGCATGCTGTCCTACGGAACAGAACTGGTCGCCGGAGTGACACCGGGCAAGGGCGGGCGCACCCATCTCGACCTGCCGGTGTTCGACCGGGTGTCAGATGCCGTACGCGAGACCGGCGCTAACGCCAGCATCGTGTTCGTGCCGCCGGCCAGCGCGGCCGCGGCGATCCTCGAAGCGATCGAGGCTGAGGTGCCGCTGGTGGTGTGCGTCACCGAGCGCATCCCTGTCCTCGATATCGTCCGCGTCAGGCAGGCGCTCGAGGGTTCCAAAACGCAGCTGATCGGACCAAACTCGCAGGGCATTCTCGCCCCTGGCATCGCCCAGATCGGAGTGATGACCACCGTCGATGCGCGGCCGGGGCGCATCGGCATCGTGTCGCGGTCGGCCTCGCTGACCAGCGAAATCGTGGCGCAAACGACGCGGGCGGGCCTCGGGCAGTCGACCACCATCGGCGTCGGCGGCGATCCTATCCACGGGATCGACCTCAAGACCTGCGTCGCGCTTTTCCTCGACGATCCGGAAACGGATGGCATCATCGTCATCGGCGAGATTGGCGGCACAGAAGAAGAGGAAACCGCAGCATTGGTCAGGCGGCTCCGGCCATCGAAGCCGATCGTCGCGCTGGTCGCCGGAAGGCAGGCTCCGCCAGAACGGCGGATGGGGCACGCGGGTGCGTTGACCACGGGAACGGGCGGCGGTGCCGCACACAAGATCGCGGTGCTGCGCGGGGCGGGTGTTCATATTGTCAATGATGCGAGCGCAGTCGGCGAGACGATGCGGAGTGCGATCGCAGGCGAGTTGTGATCGAGGCCGCTCCGCTTCGATTGTGAGAAGGCGCATCGCACGTGAACACGCGGTCCAGGGCGACGCTGTTCTCGAATTACTGAAGTCACACGCGGTCGCCGAAATTGCCTTGGAACCGGCAAGAGAGCAACTTTCGGGGTAGGGCTGTTCGTTTTCGCCGCACGACTTCGAGCGCACTTTTCTCGC
>PEQZ01000057.1 GCA_002928395.1 Hyphomicrobium sp. | reverse complement strand
AGGGTTAGGGTGAGGGGGCTGGCTTTGATTGTCGCACCGGCCGAAGACCCCCTCACCCGGCGCGGAACAACTTTTTTCGCGAGATTTCGGGCATCTCGGCCGCGCCGACCTCTCCCCAAGGGGAGAGGCGAAACGTAGACCGTGCGAATTTTTCAGCGTGAACCGGACAGCCGTGAGCGCGGCTCCGCCGCGAGGGGAGGGGCGAATTCTTTCCTTTCTGCTCGTTCGCATCATGCGTCAGAGTTAAACCGGACAGCCGTGAGTGATGCTCCGCATCGACAGCGCCGGGATGACTCCGATTAAACACGGCACCGTTTGGCGGCGCGGGTGGCGAGTGCTATGGTTCGGTCCCACGACCGAAGAGCCCCGAAGACCACGCACCGGATGACCGACACCGTCCTTCCCCTCAATCCACCGACGCCCGAGCTGATCCGCCGTCTGGCCGAGATCACCGGGCCGGCACACGCGCTGACCGACCCCGACCTGCAACGGCCCTATCTGGTCGAATGGCGCGACAAATACGTCGGACGTTCTCCCCTCATTCTGCGGCCCGGCACGGTGGACGAGGTGTCGAAGATCCTTGCGCTTTGCAATGAAGCCGGCGTCGGCGTCGTGCCCCAGGCAGGCAATACCGGCCTCGTCGGCGGCCAGATCCCGTTCGAGCGCGGCCACGAGATCGTAATCTCGGTGGAACGATTGACGCGCATCCGCCGCACTGACGCGGCCGGCGGATCGATGGTCGCGGAAGCCGGTGTGACGCTCGCAGACGTGCAGTCGGAGGCCGAGGGCATAGGCTGGCTGTTCCCGCTGAGCATGGGCTCGGAAGGCAGCTGCCGCATCGGCGGCAACCTCGCGACAAATGCCGGCGGCACGGCGGTACTCGCTTATGGAAACGCCCGCCAACTCGTCTACGGCCTCGAAGTCGTAATGGCCGACGGTCGCGTGTGGGACGGGCTCAGGACCCTCAAGAAGGACAACACGGGCTACGACTTGAAGCAACTGTTCATCGGCTCGGAGGGCACACTGGGCATCATCACGGCGGCGGCCCTGAAGCTCGCCCCGCGCCCGGCCGAGACCGCGACCGCGTTCTCAGCCGTGCCGACCATCGAAGCGGTGGGCGACCTGTTCCGGCTGGCCGAAACCCGCGCCCGCCAGAGCCTGACGGCGTTCGAGTTCCTGTCCGAAACCGCGCTCGATTTCGTAAAGCGTCACGGCAGGGGTGTGAAGGTGCCGCCAATCGCTGTAACGCCGTGGACGGTCCTGATCGAGATTTCCGGCGGCGCCGGGGACGGGCGCGCGGCGTCCATGCTCGAAGGCATACTGGCCGATGCGATGGCGGCCGGAACCGTGATCGACGCAGCATTGGCCGCGTCACCCAGCCAGTCGCGGGACTTATGGAAAATCCGCGCGTGCGTGCCCGAGGTACAGCAAGCCGAGGGTGGCTCGATCAAGCACGACGTTTCCGTTCCCATCGCGTCGATCGCCGAGTTCATTGGCCGGGCCGATGTCATCGTCGATAAAGTCTGCCCTGGTGCGCGGCCGGTGCCGTTCGGCCACTTCGGCGACGGCAACGTTCATTACAACGTCTCCCAGCCGGTGGGCGGCGACAAAGCCCGCTTCCTCGCCCAGTGGGACGAGGTGCAGGACGCCGTGCACGCGCTGGTGCATGAGATGGGCGGGTCGATTTCGGCCGAGCACGGCATCGGCCGCATGAAACGCGAGGAAATGGCGCGGCGGAAATCGCCGGTGGAGATCGACCTGATGCGCCAGTTGAAGCGCACGTTCGATCCGCGCGGCATCCTCAATCCTGGCAAGGTCGTGTGAGGATCACCACACGCCGCGAGTGAGCCCGATTGACAAATACTCCCAGATCGTCGGCGGGAACCACTGGCGCGAGGGGAGGTCGACTGCGCGCGGATCGAGGCGTCCTGCCAGCGCATCCTCGATGGCCCGCGCGAACAGCGGCAGTCCGTAGGCGGCTTGGAGGTATTGGTAGGTCGCGATGCTGTCATCCGGTGTGAACGTCACCGGCGCCTGATAAAGTACGTGGCCGGTATCGACGCCCGCGTCGACCAGATGGATGGTGACGCCCGCATGGGCCGCGTCGCCCGAAGCCAGCGCCCAGTAGCCCGGATGCTGGCCGCGATACTTCGGGTTGATGCCTGCGTGATAATTGATGAACGGCGCCGGCACAGCGCACAGCGTCTCTGCCTTGATGATGCGGGTGCCGTAGACGGCCACCACCGTCGGCGCGAGGGATCTGAGCAGGTCGCGACAGGCATCCGAGTTGACCGAGGCAACGCGGTGGACCGGCACTGCGAAACCAGCCCCGGTATCCAGCCGATGCTGCTTGACGATGGCGTCGAGCCGCGCTTGGCGCTGCCCGCTGAGTGCCCGTTGCAGCACCCCGCACGCCGCTTGGCCGAGAGCCGCGGTCCAACCCAGGAGTTTCGCGCGGCGACGGACAATCGCCGACTTGGTCTCTGGATGCTCCTCGATCACGGTCAGCGTGCGGTCCGAGCCCGCCAGAGACTTGACCAAGCCGTTGACGACGATCGGGGCCAGCGGCCCACCCGCGGTCAACACCACGATCGAGGCCGGCCGGAGTTGGGTGACGTTCGGTGCCGTCAAACGTTTCGGCGGGCACGTTGGGCTCGCGACGGTCATGGCGGCAGTACTTTCGCGCGGTCGGATTGCATGGACACAGCCGGAAGGACCGACCTTCCGGTACTTGCGACGATGTAGCAAGTTCCGGGCCGCGTTAACGAAGTCGGCGCGATGAGGTCAGCGGCGGACGGGTTTCACGAGGTTGCGCTCGGACTCGAGCTTGGACAATTGTGACGGCCAGCTGGCGGCCACCCAGTCGTCCGTGCCGAGCAGCCAGTACCAGAACCGGTTGCGCCGATGGTAGCGAGCCACCGTAATCTTGTGCATCGCGTCCATGCTGATCGACATCTGTTCAAGCATCTGAACAGGCTTTTGGGTTTCCCGCGCCAGCATGTCGATTCGGCCGCCGATGGCCGCAAGCTCACTGGTGCCGTGCGTGCGCCACTGGTCGATGGTGCCCGCCAGCGTGTGCTGATTGGTGTTGAGCTTGACGAGCGCCTTGTGCACTTCGCCGAGTTCTTGCTCGTAGGCCTTGTGCAGCTCGTTGGATTGCTGAACGCTGGCTGTGAGGGCCCGCTCTGCCGAGGCGAGCCGGTCGGACATTTGGGCGAGCGAGGCGGCGCTTTCCGATTGCCAAGCTCCGACCCGTTGCAGAACGGGTCCCGCGATGGCAGCCACCGTCTCGCCGCGGCCCTGATCCAGGAGGCCCGCGAACTTCTGCATCCGTTCGGCCTCACCCGGCTGCCTCATGATTAGTCCCGAGATGGCAGCGATGTCGGACTTCAAGACTTCGGTCTCGGCGATGATCTCGGCGCGCTGCGACTGCACAAGCCTTTCAATGCCCAACAGCCGGTTGGCGACATCGCGGCTGGCTTCGCCCTCCTGCGAGAGCAGTGCCTCCTCGATGACGTCGAGCCGGTCGCTGATCGGGCTGAAATCGAGCTCAGGCTGAACCCGGGAGGCCACACTTTGCTCAATCGACTTGAGTTTGTCGCCGGTCGCCGCCGTGCTCGACGACAAAGTCCGCTCAATCGCGGCCATCTTGTCGGTCAGCGGCGCCAGATCGACATGGCTCGAAGCACGCGACGCATGCATGGCCTGCTCCAAGGACTGCAAACGGTCGGACAGCATCGACCAGGTTCGCGACAGATCCCCAAGCCGCTTGTCCAGGCCGACTTCGATGGCTTGAAGACGATCGAACAGTTGCATTCTGGCCCCGCCTTCTCCGCCGTGCGCAGTCACCAACTGTTCGAGCGACTGCAACCGGTCGTAAAGCCCGCCACCGAGCCGGCTGGCGTCGTCGCGCTGCGCCAGAAAATCGCGCTGCATGTTCTCGAGCATTCCAGAGAACGACTTGCGCTCGCTGGTGAGATCATGGGACAGCGCGCGCACCATCTGCTCGAGCGCCTCGATGCGGGTATTCTGAACAGTGTCGGCAGTGGTGGCAGCCAACTCGGAACGGATCGCCACGCGCTGAGGCTCGTTGACGTAGAAACTGCCGGCCGGCATCCGCACCCGCTCGCGCGGCGGTTCGGCTGGATTGACGGCATAACGCGGATCATAGCCCGACGCGTGGCCGAGCGGCAGCGCGGGCTCAGGCATGTCGCGCTGAGACCGCACGATATTGCGCGACAGCAGTCCGAGGCCCGGCAGGTCTGGCCGGACATCGAGGAACACGTGCAGGAGATCGCCGGTCGTCGCTGGCGCATTGCGGCGCATGGCCTCCGCCGCGGCCAGCCGCAGCGCATCCTCGAAAGCTTCCGACCGGCGCGGCTCACCGATGCCGTTCGGCAGACCAACCGGAATGTCGCTGGCGATATAGGTCGCGCTCTCGCGCCTCAAGGCCGACACGCGCACACCCTGTTTTTCGAGTATCTCGGCTGCGGCTTCGACACGGGTCAAGGCGTAGAGCAGATGCTCGATGCGAACTTCACCGGCACGATGGGCGAGCGCGACCTCGAAAGCGTGATTGCAGGCAGCCAGCACAGTATCGTCAACCCAGATCGGACCACGGCCGCCATAGGGGACCCCACGGCCGCGGGAGCCGCCTTCCCCCGCCCATCCGGCGATTTCACCGGCCGATGCGGACCAGTTTTGCGGTGTCCTGAGATCGAGATCATCGCCGCGATAGCCCATCATCGAACTCCCTACTCGAAAGCGCCGTCCGGACGAACGGACCATCAGGCCCAACAAATCAACACTCCGGCACGCAAGACCTGTGCCCGCTATGGACGGGTGCTGCGCCGCAATTCGACCGCCCGCTCGTCCAGGATAGCGCTAGAAAGAGGCGCACTCTTGTCTGAGCCGGACCGATGACCGAGGACCGGCGAATTTCCGGCGCAAGATAACCAATTCCTGCTTCCTCCGCGAGGGGGGAGAACGCGCCAGACGCAATCTTGGTCAACGGTAAGAATGTTTAAAGATCATGGGCTTGTTAATTTGTCCGCGGGCATACCGACAATCCGCCGGGTTGCCGCGTCGCCCGCCTCTCAGCATCGAAGCGACATGCCGCCGACGCCATTATCCCTGGCGAACAGCCAACAGTGACGGCCGCCGGCAAGGCCGTCACAGCAGGGATTTCGGTGCCATCTCCTGAACCGCCGGGCCCTCGTTGCGCACGTTGTTGAGCTTGGCGGAGACCTCGACGATCTCGAGCAGATCCTCGGCGGCTGGTAGCATGAGCGGGGCGGCGTCGACCGCCGTGCCAGGGCGGCAGTCGAGCCAAAGGTCGAAATCCTGGGGTGCAAGAATGACCGGCATCCGGTCGTGCACGGCAGACACCGTGCGATTGGCCGTGACCGTCAGTATTGCCATGGTCTCCACCTCGCTGCCGTCGGCCGACATCCAGTGCTCGGCAATGCCGGCCAGCGCCATTGGTCCGCCAGAGCGCGGACGCAACAAATGCGGCCGCTTGGCACCCGGTTTACCAGTCCACTCATAGAAGCCGTCGACCGGGACCAAGCAGCGCCGATGCCTCAGCGCCGCGCGGAACGAGGGCTTCTCGGCCGCGGTCTCCGACCGCGCATTGATGAGGGTGGTGAACTCGTCCGGGTTCTTAACCCATGACGGAATGAGCCCCCAGCGCACCAGCGTCAACTCGCGCTCGGCCTTGTGGTCGAGCCGGACAATGAGCACCGGCTGCGTGGGGGCAATGTTGTAGCGCGGAGGAAACTCGGGTTTGTTACGCGCACGGAAATAGGAGCGGACGGCTTCCGG
The DNA here is from genome assembly GCA_002928395.1 of Hyphomicrobium sp. Classification (GTDB taxonomy): domain Bacteria; phylum Pseudomonadota; class Alphaproteobacteria; order Rhizobiales; family Hyphomicrobiaceae; genus JAKAML01. The sequence goes on along the minus strand of PEQZ01000057.1, from coordinate 8,163 downwards.
CGGCGATGTCAGGCTGTAGCGCGAGCACATGAGTAATGGGTCCTCGGGTGCAGGTGTGGCGCGGAGTCGTTTGGCCGCGGGCGCCCGCCCTTGGTGTTGGTGATGCGGAGGGAACGTAGTGGCTCGATCGCCTGATGACCATCGTCCGACACGAGAAGAGGCAACGGCTGGGCCTAAGCGCGCTGGTGCCCGCGCGGTGACAGTCACGGAAGCGGCCAGCGCCGTGCTTTTCCGCGATCGATGCGTGCTGCTGGTGGAACGTGGCAAAGGGCATTCGACCGGCCGCTGGAGTCTGCCGGGCGGGCACGTCGAGCGGGACGAGACGCCGGAGGCTGCGGCCCGGCGCGAGACCCGCGAGGAAACAGGGCTCGATGCGATTGATCTCTCGTGGCTGGCCGAGCACTTGGTCGAGGTGCCGGAAATCGACGACCGGCCAGCGGCGTACTATCGCATCCACGTTTACTTCGGCCAGTGCGCCGAGGGGGTCCCATGGGCCGCCAGTGATGCGCGATCGGCGTGCTTCGTACCCCTCGACAGGCTGGGGCAACTTCCGTTGACCACTGGCGCAGAGGAGCTTATCCGTCGCGCATGGACAGAAGTCTCGGGCGAAGTATGACACTTTCAGTCCGATCGCGCGTGCTTGCCCGACAAAGGTCATCACTATCATATCTCTATCAGCGGACCCGTAGCTCGACGGAGCCTCATGCGACAGCCGGAGAAGATACCAGAAAAGGCCGATCGCCAGCCCATCCGCGCGCGTCAGAGACTGGCCGTGGCCGCCTGTGCCATGCTGTCACTGTGCAGTGGCGCAGGCGGGGCCGCTGCGGCAGCTCCCGACAATAAGCCGTATGACGACCGACTGCTCCGCCTCTCGGAGATTCTCGGCGCGGTTCACTACCTGCGCGAGTTGTGCGGGTCGAACGACGGCCAGTTCTGGCGAGAGCGGATGACGGAGCTGATGGATGCCGAGGGATCGTCGGCGCTGCGCCGGGCACGGCTCTCGCGCAGCTTCAACCAGGGCTACCGCAGCTATAGCCGCACCTATATTGCGTGCACGCCCTCCGCTCAGACCGCCATCAACAAGTTTCTCGCCGAAGGCGTCCAGATTTCCGAATCGCTGATGAAAGCGATCCCGTAGGTCGCCTGGGTCTCTCGCGGCCACCCGCCTGCGTGGTTCAGCCCGCCGGTTTACAATGAATTGTAGATGCTGCCTGGGCTCGGTTGCGACCGTGCTAGGTGAGAATGACGACATCGATCCGGACCGAGGGGCCGCAGACGACCATGACCACGGAGGGGAAGTTCGTGACGGCTTTGGAGTATGAGTCCGGCGACCGCGACGACCAGAGTTTTACAGCACTCAATCTGATTCTGGCGGCCTGGGACGAAGGGTCGGAAATGGGCGTCACGCCGCAGATGATGGCCTACGCCGCTCTGTTCACGGCGCTGACGGACCTGGTGTCGATCTACGGTGAGGATGCGGTGGTGGCGCTGGCGAGAGGTCTCGAGGGCCGGCTCGAGAAAGGCGAATTCTCACTCGGACGCCGGGTGCAGTAGCCGTCTTCGGTAGAGTGACTACCGCCAGAATTTCCAGGCCATCTCACCGATCAGAACCGCACCGAAGACCATCAGCAGGAAACCTGAGCCCCTGTTGATCTGCCTGAGGCGGTCGGGATTGAGCCGGTGCCGGATGCGGCCGATCAAGCTCGACAGAAGCACCCACCAAATCAGGCTGCCGGCCATGATCGCAGCGACCATGGTCAGTGCGTCGATGTAGCCATCGACCTCGACGAACGTGCTGATGCCGCCGAATATTGCGAACAAGCCGAGCACAGCGCCCGGATTGGTGATCGTAAGCAAGAACGTCTGAGGAATGTCCCACACGAAGTCCTTGAGGCGGGCCGGGTTGTCGGCCTCCCGATCGCGGGCGACCATCCGCGGCGCGGTGAAGTAGAGCTTCAAGCCGAACAGCGCCAGGGCTATGCCGCCGACAATCTGGATGGTGGTCCGATACTGCACGATCGCGCCGGAGATCGCGCCGACACCGAGGCCCGCAAAGAGCGCAATCAGCCCATCGCCGAGAACCGCGCCAAGGCCCGCCGCGATCCCGCCCCACATGCCGCGCTCCACGGCGCGCTGTATGCACAGCACGTTGACCGGACCGACGGGAGCCGCCACAAGTATGCCGATCACCAACCCGACCGGGATGATCAGCGGGTTGGGAATAAGATCCATCACAGGTGCGGCCCTCCGCGCGGATCGAACCGGGCCGCGGGCGAAAAGTTGACGGATGTCGGTGTCGCCGTCATCCCGCAGCTGAGGTCGGGTTCTCGGGCGGGCCTCTGGACCATAAACGATTGGAAGGAGATATCTTGGCGGCTCCAAGCGACGCACGCCCAGGCCTCGGGACGTGGCTTTGCCGCTGCGCCGGACGCAAGGCAGGGCATGGCGGCTTCGCGCAACGTTCAATCCCCCCCGGCTGCCACCTCGTCGCAGACCGATCTGCGCTCCGCGCGCTAGTGGTACTTGTGCTCGCAGCGATTGTCCATGCGGCGGTCCCCTTTCGGGTCTATGCCGAAAGTTCGGCCAGGATGCAGTCGGCGGCCCAGGCTAGGTTCGCGGCGACGACCCTCGCGCCGCTCGCAGCCGAAATGCGCGACCGGATCGCGGCTGCAGTCTCGACCGGCCGGATCGAAGATCTGCAGGAGCCGCTCGATCTCAACGAACTTCCAGTGGTTTATGCCGATACCGCCGATGGCGACCCCATCTCCCACTGGAAATCGCTATCGGTGGATGGGCAAGGCCATGATGTGCTGGAACAGCTGGGACGCATCCTGGCGCTGCCGCCGGCAAAACTGGCACTCGGGCGTGACGTGGAAAACAACGCCGTTTTCGTCTGGCCCTATCTCGCCGAGCGGCAACTTGATCAGTTGAGCGCCACGGAGTTGGCCGATCTCGCCACTCTCATGGCGCCAGAGGCTTTGGCGGCTATGCGTGCCAAGAAAAAATGGACATGGTGGCGGCTGGTCATTGGCGCGGACGGAACTTGGCACGCATTCAGGAAACACGACTGACGGTACGAGATCACTGTGACGGACCCGCGAAACTTAACCATGTTGACACCGCGATATGGTCAAGCGTTGTATGGATCCCTATTTCCCGCGCTCACACTCAACGAGGGCGAGTAGACATGATCAAATCGACGGCTATATTGGTTGCGGCCGTGGCAGTTGCGGTATCCAGTGCGTGGGACCAAGCCTTGGCGTTCCATCCGTTCGACCAGCCTACGGGCTATCAGATGCCGAAGTGGATCGAGCAGCGCGGCAAGCCGCCGTCACGCGCGGCGCAGCCCGCAACCGCAGTCAAACAGAAGGCCAATACTCAAAATCCGGCCTTACTGGGTGCGGAAGACGACGAGCCTGCGCCGCAGAACCATAAGCCACAGGCTGTCAATTTCCCGAAGCAACTGGACGGTGGCCCACAGCCAGCCATTTCTCCCTCGTCACCGCCGACTGTGAGGTTTTCGAACAGTTATGGTGCGGGCACCGTGGTCATCGATACCGCAGGCAAGTCGCTCTTCTACGTGTTGTCCTCGACGACGGCCTACAAGTATCCGATCTCGGTCGGCCGCGTCGGCTTCACGTGGACCGGCACCGAAAAAATCAGCCGCGTGGCGTCATGGCCGGATTGGCGTCCGCCGGCTGAGATGCGGGAACGCCAGCCTGGATTGCCCGAAGTCATGACCGGCGGTATCCGCAATCCGCTCGGCGCCAAGGCACTGTATCTCGGCAATTCGCTCTATCGCATCCACGGCACGAACGACGTGAAGACCATCGGCCAGGCGGCGTCGTCGGGTTGCTTCCGCATGCTGAACGGGCATGTCGTGCACCTGGCCGGGCTCGCCGGTGTCGGCACAACCGTGAAGGTGCTGAACAAGCTGCCGTCGAATGTGGTCAGCGCTTCAGGTAAGGGCGGAAACGGCTGATCCCGGATCAGTCTTTCATGATCGAAACATTCAACTTGAACAGGGCTCGGCGGGACACCACCGAGCCCTTGTTTTTGTCGATGTGCCGTCACCGGATCAACAGATAAAGCCCATGCAACGGCGACGGACCGGGCAACAAGTTGATGCCGAGCTTGGACTTGACGATGTAGGCCGCCACGACAGCGACCGAAATCAATGCGAACGCGAACAAGCCCCAGGCGACGGACGCCAGACAAACCGCGAGAATTTCGCGGAGTTGACCCGCCACCGGGGTTTCGGTCATCGAGACGGAGAGGCGCATGATCTCGTCCAGGGCAACGTGTGGGCAAGGGCTGAGGGCCAAGATTTCGGGCCTTGGCCGTGTCGGATAGGCAAAACCGATGCCAACCCGCCTAGAAGTCGGTCCGGATAGGTTCGAGGACGGGCGTATTGGTCGACGTCAGTCCGCGCCTAGACGCCCGCTTCCAGAAAGCGCACTGGTCTGCCGTGCGCCGGGCCCAGGATCTCACCCTGCCACATTGCGCGCCGGCCACGGACGAGCGTGCCGACCGGCCAGCCTTGGACCCGCTGGCCGTCATAGGGCGTCCAACGGCTGCGACTTTCGATCCAGGCGTTGGTGATCGTCTCGCTTCGCTTCATGTCGACGATGGTGAGATCGGCGTCGTAGCCGACGGCGATGCGGCCCTTGCCCCTGATGCCGAACAACCGCTGTGGCCCGTGGCTCGTGAGGTCTACGAACCGCTGCAGTGTGAGCCGGCCCGCGTTGACGTGATCCAACATGATCGGCACCAGCGTTTGCACCCCGGTCATCCCGGAATGCGAACGAGGATAGGGGTGGTCCTTTTCCTCGCGCGTATGCGGAGCATGGTCCGAACCGAGCACATCGACGACGCCGGAACGGATGCCCCGCCACAACATGGCCCGGTGTTCGGCGCCGCGCACAGGCGGGTTCATCTGCACGTAGGTGCCAAGCCGCTTGTAGGCCTCGTCGCCGTCGAGCGTCAGGTGGTGCGGAGTCACTTCGACGCTGGCCCACGCCTTGCGTTGCGCGAGGTAGGCCATCTCGTCAGCCGTAGAGACGTGCAGCACGTGCACACGCCGACGATGCTTTTCCGCAAGCCTGACCAGCCGATCGGTCGCAATGAGCGCCGCCTCAACGTCTCGCCACACGGGATGGGACGACGGATCGTCCTCGACGCGCAACCCCATGCGCGAGATCAGCCGAGCCTCGTCCTCGGCATGGAAAGCAGCGCGACGGCTCAGTGCGGAAATGATGCGATCCAGCGACGGCTCGTCGTCGACCAGGAGATTACCGGTCGACGAGCCCATGAACACCTTGATGCCGGCCGAGCCTTCGAGCCGTTCGAGCGCCGGTATATCGCCGATGTTCTCGCGCGTGCCGCCGACGTAGAAGGCGAAATCGCAGAACATGCGGTTGTGGGCGAGCCTGACTTTCTCGGCGAGCGTATCGGCCGTGGTCGTGAGCGGCATGGTGTTCGGCATCTCGAACACGGCAGTGACGCCGCCCGCGACCGCGCCGCGACTGCCGGTCAGGAGATCCTCCTTGTGCGTCAGACCGGGCTCGCGGAAATGGACCTGACTGTCGATGACGCCGGGCAGAATGTGGAGCCCGGTGCAATCGACGGTCTCTTCGGCTATTGCGCCGGTAAACGGCCCGACCCCGGCAATGACCCCCTCTCGGATCCCCAGATCCCGCACCCCCTCACCATCTTGATTGACGACGGTTGCACCCTTGAGGATGAGATCGAACGACGCAGGCATGGCAACTCCGGTAGCGAGATACGGACTGACAGCAGAACACCGAGCTGCCGAATGTAGCACAGCTGATGTTTGGTCCCCACGCGCGGCTGACCTCGACACCAAGCGCCAGATGCAAAGGCTACACGAGAATCATAAGCTTGCCCGTGTTCCTTATGGTTCCGACATTTGCTCGGAACGGCGGTGCGACGGGACGCAGATATCGAAATAGGATCACTCGTCGAGCGCTTGCGCTCGGCCCAGCACCCGCTTACGTATTTCAATCGATATATTCAACCTCAGAGCCAAGCCGATGACCATGGCGAAGATCGCGCTGTTGCCTGATCGTGGCGTCGTCAGCGTCATGGGAGACGACGCGCGGAAGCTGCTGCAGGGTGTCATCACCAACGATATGGCTGCCTTCGACCAGGGCGTGGCCGCGATACACGCCGGACTGCTGACGCCACAGGGAAAGATCCTGTTCGAGTTCTTCGTGGCCGCGGTGCCGGGCGGCTACCTGCTCGAAACGGCTCGCCAATCGGCAGGCGAGCTCGCCAGGCGGATGATGCTCTACAAGCTGCGGGCAAAGGCCGAGATCAAGGACGTTTCTAGCGCACATAGTGTGGCGGTGGTTTGGGGCGATCCCCAAAAGAGTTGGCCGTGGCAGGACCCAGCATATGTCCAGAATAGTTGCAAGTCGCTGGTCTGGTTTGCAGATCCCCGCGATCGGAGGCTAGGGCAACGGCTCATCCTGACCATGGCCACCGACTGGATCGTCGCCGAAGCCGGAGCCGAAGCAGCGCCCGCGGATTCGTATCATGTCCACCGCATCGCCCTCGGCGTGCCCCAAGGCGGGCGCGACTATCCGCTCGGCGATACTTTTCCCCACGAAGGCGATTTCGATCTGTTTGCGGGCGTCTCATTCACCAAGGGCTGCTTCGTCGGCCAGGAAGTGGTGGCGCGCATGGAAAACAAGTCTGTGGTCAGAAAGCGTGTGGTCGGTGTCACCGGAGCAGGGCTTGCATCCGGTGCGGAGGTCAGGCTCGGCGAGGTGACGATCGGGTCCGTCGGCACGGTTGCAGGCCAACAAGGCTTGGCCCTGGTGCGGCTCGACCGGGTGGTGGAGGCGCTGGACGGCGGGCTCATGCTATCGGCGGGCGGGCAGCCCGTGGTCGTCGACCCGGCCGCGGTCGATCGCTATCGCAGCAGCGTGGCCGAGAAGGCGGCAGGACCGTGAGCGCGGTCGTGGCGAGCCCCATTCCCGAGGTTGTCCGCTGCCCTTGGGGCGGAATCGCGGATGCCGAGTACGCCCGCTATCACGACGAGGAATGGGGCGTGCCGCAGTCAGATAGCGACCGATTGTTCGAGAAATTGTGCCTCGAAGGCTTCCAGTCCGGCCTGTCGTGGCTGACCATTCTCAAGAAGCGCGAGAATTTCCGCCGCGCGTTCTCCGGTTTCGATCCCGAAAAAGTCGCCCGCTTCGGCGACAAGGACGTCGCGCGGCTGATGGCCGACGCCGGCATCGTCCGCCACGAAGGGAAGATCCGCGCCACGATCGGCAACGCTCGCGCCACCGTCGAATTGCAACAGCGTCAGCCGCTGGCCGCGTTTCTGTGGGGCTTCCTCGACGGCCGGCCGATCGTCAACCGTCAGGCGATTTTTCGCGACATGCCGTCCGAGACGCCGCTGTCGAAGCAGATCTCGAAGGCGCTGAAGGCCGAGGGTTTCCGCTTCGTCGGCCCGACCACGGTCTACGCGTTCCTGCAGTCGTCGGGCTTCGTCAACGATCACCTGGTGACGTGTCACCGACATGCGCCGTGCGCCAAGCTGATGCGTGGCTTCAGGCTCGGGGAATAGACGCGCATGGCGAAGCCATCGGCAGTCAAGGACGGACCGCGCGCGTGGCAAAGGATGCTGTCCGGCCGCCGCCTCGATCTGTTGGAGCCGTCGCCGCTCGATATCGAGGTAGAGGACATCGCCCACGGGCTGGCACGGGTCGCGCGATGGAACGGCCAGACCTTGGGCGACCACGCGTTCTCCGTGGCGCAGCATGTCCTCATCGTCGAGGAAATCGCGGCAGCTCAGAACCCCGGCTGGGGCGCACGCTGGCGACTGGCCGCATTGCTCCACGATGCGCCAGAGTATGTCATCGGCGACCTGATAAGCCCGTTCAAGACAGCGATCGGTCTCGATTACAAGGCGTTCGAACTGCGCTTGCTCGAGGCCATTCACGTTCGCTTCGGACTGCCCGCAGCACTGCCGCCCAAGATCACGGCCGCAATCAAAATCGCCGACCGGACCGCCGCGTTCTTCGAAGCGACACGGCTCGCAGGATTTGCGGAGGCCGAGGCACACGCCTTCTTCGGTACCCCGCAGGTCCTATCGAAGCCTCTCGACAACCGGCTGTGCAGCCTCACGCCCGT
>PEQZ01000056.1 GCA_002928395.1 Hyphomicrobium sp. | reverse complement strand
GGCGTCGATCTTGGCGATCTGCTCCGTGGTCGCCTCGACCTCATCCTCGCTCGCGGGATCGCGCGGCGGCGCGTCAACGTGAAGGCTTACCGTGATCCAGACGTGGCCGGTGTGGAGCCCTGTCGTGATGTGGAGGAAGCTCGCGACTGCCGCACCGAGCAGCCCGTTGGCCTGACCGCGAAAGGCTGCTTCGAATTCGGCGTTACCCGTCCCGGCTTCAGAAACATAGAACTGGCCGTAGTGGACCGAAAGCGCCTCGTCGACGAGTACGTCATCCATTGAAACACCCGTTGCGGTGGCGCGCACCGAACCGTCAGCGCACAGCGGCCGCCGGTCAGGCGACGCTCGCTTCCGATTCGCGCTTCCGTTCCATGCGCTTACGCTCGTTCGGGTCGAGCCAGCGCTTGCGCAGCCGGATGCTCTCGGGCGTGATCTCAACCAGCTCTTCGTCGGTGATGTAGCTCATCGATTTCTCGAGCGTCAGCTTGATCGGTGTGGTCAGCAGCACCGCGTCATCCTTGCCCGAGGCTCGGACGTTGGTCAGCTTCTTGCCCTTCACGACGTTCACTTCGAGATCGTTGTCGCGCGAGTGTTCGCCGACGATCATGCCGACATAGACGCGGGCCTGGGCGCCGATGAAAAACGGCCCCCGGTCCTGCAGGTTGAAGATCGCGTAAGCCGCTGCCTCGCCGTCGGAGTTGGAGATCAACACGCCCGTATGCCGACCGGCGATCTCACCCTTGTAAGGCGCGTAGGCATGGAACAGCTTGTTCATCACCGCCGTGCCGCGGGTATCCGAAAGCAGTTCGGACTGGTAGCCGAGCAGCGAACGAGTGGGCACATGGAACACCATGCGCGTGCGTCCGCCGCCCGAAGGGCGCATCTCGAGCAGCTCACCTTTGCGTTGCGAGAGCTTCTGCACCACGATGCCGGTGTGGCCCTCGTCGACGTCTATGATCACTTCCTCGATCGGCTCGAGTTTCTGGCCCGTCTCTTGATCGATCTTGATCACCACCTTGGGGCGAGAAACGGTCATTTCGAAGCCTTCGCGGCGCATGTTCTCGATCAGGATGGCGAGCTGCAACTCACCTCGCCCAGCAACCGTGAAGCTGTCGCCTTCGCCGGAATCCGAGACCTTGATCGCGATGTTGCGCTCCGCTTCCTTCATCAGGCGATCGCGGATGACGCGCTCTGGACCTTGTCGCCTTCCTGTCCGGCGAACGGTCCGTCGTTGATGCGGAACAGCATCGACAGCGTAGGCGGATCGACCGGCTGCGAGGCGATGGGTGTTTCGACGGACGGATCGCAGAGCGTATCGGCAACGGTCGCCTCACTCATGCCGGCAACGGCCACGATCTCGCCTGCCTCCGCCTGCTCGACCGGCACACGTTCGAGACCGCGGAAGGCGAGCACCTTGGAAACGCGGAAGTTCTCGACGAGCTTACCTTCGCGGTTCAAGGCCTTCATCATCATGTTGGGCTTCACGGTGCCCGACGATATACGTCCGGTCAGAATGCGGCCCAGGAAGCTGTCCGCTTCGAGCGTGGTGGCCAGGATACGCGCCGGTCCTGGCTCCACGTTCGGTGGCGGCACGTGGCTGACGATCAAATCGAACATCGGCGCCAGTGTCTCGCGCGGGCCTACCGGATCAAGGGCCATCCAGCCGTTGCGGCCGGAGCCATAAAGCACCGGGAAATCCAACTGCTCGTCGGAGGCATCGAGGTTTGCGAAAAGATCGAACACTTCGTTGAGCACGTCCAGATGGCGTTCGTCCGGACGGTCGATCTTGTTGATCGCGACGATCGGCCGGATGCCGCGTTTCAGAGCCTTGGAGACCACGAACTTGGTCTGGGGCAGCGGGCCCTCGGACGCGTCGACGAGCACCACAACGCCATCGACCATGTTCAGGATGCGCTCGACCTCACCGCCGAAATCGGCGTGGCCTGGGGTATCAACGATGTTGATGCGCGTATCCTTCCACACCACGCTCGTGCACTTGGCGAGAATGGTGATGCCGCGCTCGCGCTCGAGGTCGTTTGAATCCATCGCCCGCTCAGTGACCTTCTGATTGTCCCGGAAGGTGCCGGATTGCTTGAGCAATTCGTCGACGAGCGTGGTCTTGCCGTGGTCGACGTGGGCAATGATCGCGATGTTGCGAAGTTTCATGGAGGTCCTGGGATATCTCGCTAGCGTTATGGCGCCCGCAGGCTAAGCGGCATGTTGCGGCGCAAAAATTCTGCCGGTCAGGTAACACACATGTCGCGCAACCGCCAGCTTCCAAGGCTGCGGCCGGTTCTCTCAGGCCGTCTCGGCCTGGAATTGGAGTTTGCACGGACCTTGCTAACCGTTGAACATCATGACGGACCAAACGGTGGGCCGTCCTGCAACGAGACAATTTCGAGGGCCAAAGCCATGTTCGAGCGCGTCAAGGTCGACAACGTCTCAAGCGTTCAATTGACCTCTGTACCAGCCGAGGTGACGCTGGACGACGCCCAAACCATGCGCGGCAAGTTCTTTGCGCCCCAAGGCCGCGGCATTAACGATCTTTTGAACGGTGCCAATGCCTTCCTGGAGTTCGAGCCCTATGGCGGGGATCGCTGCCTGCTGGCGAAACGGTCGATCAAGTCGGTGAGACTGGTCAATGTACCGGTCGCCAGCCAGCTGTCGCGGCGGACCAACGATCTCGATACGTTCGACCCCTACGCGATCTTGGGCATCAAGTCGGGGGCCTCGTTCGACGAGGTCAAGGTCGCCTACTACCGCCTGGCCAAGGTCTATCACCCCGATCGCTACTCCGCGGCTGAGCTGCCTGCCGAGGTTCGCGACTACCTCGCCGCCATGGTTCGCCGCATCAACGCGGCCTTCGCTGCCATCGAGGTGCCGCATCAAGAAATCAAGAAGGCGACCGTCGATCGCGCGGAGCCGATCTACACCTCACGCCCTCGGGCCTGAGTGGCCGGCGCGAGCTGCGACGGCTGCAAGGCGGCTTCAGCCTGCATTGAGTTTTCCGCCTGCTCTGCCGCGTAGAGACGCTGGAGAAGGATATCGATGTCGGGACGCGGGCACGAATCCTTGTCCTGCCGCTTGCGCTGCCAGTCCTGTCCGGACTTTGCTGCCTTGGTCGCGCCCGGCCTTTTCGTCCGCCGTCCGCTCGAAATGAGGAGTGCGTGCACCGGCTCCTCGAGATCCAATTCTTCCAGGAACACCTCCCGCAAGGCATAGAACGATTGCAGGATGGCATCGCGAACCAGTTTGCGCTCCTCGGGTGGAATGGTGGTGCGCTTCCGAGGATCGATCGACTGCAGGGCGCGGCGCATGTCGTGCAGCGGCGCGTAGGGGTAGAGACCGATCAAGGTGTCTGTCTCGCCGACGTTGCGATAGACGATCCGCATGTTGTCGATCGTCTCGCTGATCCGGCTGAAGACCGCGAGGTAATCGTCGGTCGAGGGATAAGGCTTTTCGCAGAACCCGTGCAGCGCCGACTTGGTCTTGACGATGCCGCGCCATTCTTCTTCGAGGCTCTCGACGAATTTCGATCGCTTCTGGAACACGTTGGTCACGTAGGCCACGCCGCCCGTGGCGATCAGCAGGCTCATGTCCTTGATGACCTCGTAGACGCCCTTGGCGAATTCGACCGCAAAGGGTGGCAGCCCGGGAATGTACTCGGCGAACCGCGCCGCCAGAGCAAGGGCAACGACGAAGAACACGCAGACATAGATGTGGCGAAGGACGCGGTCGAGCGAGGTGCGGGTCATAGTGGATGGCCAGTTGGCTGCGAAGAACCCAAGGGTAGAGGCCTATCATGGCCCGACGATGAACGGTAAGGACTCTGGTAGGACGACTTGTTAAACGTTAAGCGTTTATCCTTTAATAGCCCGAATCGCTATTAAAGGATGTTGCCATGACAAGTGCGCCTCCCAAAGCTGGCCGGATCGGGACTTTTGTCACGAGTAACTTCGATGGGGAGCGCGTGCGTGCCTTTCTGCCGCCGCCTCTCCCGCCCAACCCGCCGCTCGACTTGACCGCGATCCTGTCTGCGGTCGAGATGGCCAACCGTGAGCTCGGCCGCTTGGACGGTGTCGCCACGGTGCTTCCGTCGACCAATCTCTTCATTTGGATGTACATCCGAAAAGAAGCGCTGCTCTCGTCGCAGATCGAAGGAACACAGTCGTCACTTTCGGATTTGTTGTTACTCGAAAACGAAGTGACCCCGAACGTACCCATCGACGACGTGCGCGAGGTCTCCAACTACATCGCGGCGATGGAGCAGGGGCTCGAACGACTAAAGAGCGGATTTCCGCTGTCGCTGCGACTGATACGGGAGATGCACGACATTCTGCTTTCGAGCGGGCGAGGCGCCACAAAGCAACCTGGAGAGTTTCGCACTTCGCAGAACTGGATCGGAGGGACGCGGCCAGGCAACGCGCTGTTTGTGCCACCGCCGCCCGGCCATCTTGCACAATGCCTCGGCGATCTTGAACGCTTCCTTCACCAGCGGGAGACATATCCTGTACTTATTCGCGCTGCCATGGCGCATGTACAATTTGAAACGATCCATCCGTTCCTAGATGGCAACGGTCGCCTAGGGCGTCTGTTGATCACCCTCATGCTATGCGAGGACAAGGCACTCACCCAGCCGACGCTATACTTGAGCCTCTACTTGAAGACGCATCGCCAGGAGTATTACGATCTGCTCCAAAGAGTGCGCGAGACCGGTGACTGGGAAGCGTGGATGGTGTTCTTCCTCGAAGGCGTGGCGTCCACTTCGCGGCAAGGCTTCGACACCGCACAGCGCCTGTTGTCGCTCTTTCAACAAGACGAGCAGAAGATTGCAGAACTTGGACGGGCATCTGCAACGGCACTTCGGCTTCACACGGACTTCAAGCGTCACCCGGTTCTGACCGTGCCGAATGCTGCTCACAGGTTGGGGCTCTCACAGCCAACGATCCAGTCAGCACTGGGTCACCTGCAAAGGCTCGCGATCGTGACGGAAATTACAGGTCAACGCCGCGACAGAGTTTATAGCTACAGCCAGTATCTCTCGATACTGGACGAGGGAACCGAACCGCTTCCCCCAGCTTGATCCGGTTACTTGTTCTTGACCGGTTTCGGCCTGTTCCTCATACCCAGCGTCCTGAGCCGCAGCGCGTTGAGCTTGATGAAGCCCTGGGCGTCCTTCTGGTCGTAGGCGCCTTTGTCGTCCTCGAATGTGACGAGGGTCGGAGAATAGAGTGATTTCGCGCTCTCGCGGCCGATGACGATGACGTTGCCCTTGTAGAGTTCGAGTGTCACCTCGCCCTCGACGTGCTCCTGGCTCTTGTCGATCAGCGCCTGCAACATCTCGCGCTCGGGCGAGAACCAGAAGCCGTTGTAGATCAGCGCCGCGTAGCGCGGCATCAGGTCGTCCTTCAGGTGCATGGCGCCGCGATCGAGGGTGATGCTCTCGATCGCGCGGTGGGCGGCGAGCAGTATGGTGCCGCCAGGCGTCTCGTAGACGCCGCGCGACTTCATACCGACGAAGCGGTTCTCGACGAGGTCGAGCCGGCCGATGCCGTTGTCGCGGCCAAGATCGTTCAACGCCTTGAGCAGCGACGCCGGCGAAAGCTTTTTGCCGTCGATCGAGATCGCGTCGCCCTTCGAAAAACCTATCTTGATCGTCGTCACCGTGTCAGGCGCCGCCATGGGCGAGATGGTGCGTTGGTAGACGATCTCGGGCGCTTTCTTGGCCGGATCTTCGAGTACCTTGCCCTCGGACGACGAGTGCAACAGGTTGGCGTCGACCGAGAACGGACTCTCGCCTTCCTTGTCCTTGGCAACGGGGATCTGGTGCTGGCGGGCAAACTCGATCAGATCCTCGCGGCCTTTGAAGGCCCATTCCCGCCAAGGTGCGATAATCTTGATGCCCGGCTCCAGCGCATAGTAACCGAGTTCGAAGCGAACCTGGTCGTTGCCCTTGCCGGTCGCGCCGTGACACACGGCGTCCGCCTCTGTCTTGCGTACAATATCGATCTGGGCCTTTGCGATCAGCGGCCGGGCGATGGAGGTACCGAGCAGGTAGACGCCCTCGTAGACGGCATTGGCGCGGAACATCGGGAACACGAAATCGCGCACGAATTCCTCGCGCAAGTCCTCGATGAAGATATTCTCCGGCTTTATGCCGAGCATCAGCGCCTTCTTGCGCGCGGGCTCGAGTTCCTCGCCCTGGCCAAGATCCGCGGTGAACGTGACGACCTCGCAATCGTAGGTCTGTTGCAGCCATTTGAGGATGATCGAGGTGTCGAGGCCGCCCGAATAGGCGAGCACGACTTTTTTCACACCCTTGCCGCTGCCGGCCGTCGCTGCTGCCTTGGTCGCCATTCCCAGCCTCTTCGATCGCATGTTCGTCGTCGCGCGGCACTATAGGCGGCAGCCCTCTCGTATCAAGGCCCTTGCCAGGCGACGGCCGATGCGGCCCATTCGCGTTGGCGTCGATTGTCGTGCGGAGAAGGGGCCAAGAAATGCCGAAGCTCGAATTCTGGTTCGATTTCGCGTCGACGTATTCTTATCTGTCGGCCATGCGGATCGAACGACTCGGCCGGGACGCCGGCGTCGACATTGCTTGGCGTCCGTTCCTGTTGGGGCCGATCTTTCAAGCGCAAGGCTTGCCGACGTCCCCGTTCAACGTCTATCCCGCAAAAGGCCGGTATATGATCCGCGACATGGAGCGGATCTGCCGGTCGCGTGGCTTGTCGTTCAAAATGCCGGCGGTGTTTCCCACGAACGGCTTGGCGGCGGCTCGGATCGCCTTGGTCGGCGAGGCGGAGGGCTGGATCGCGCCATTTTCAATGGCCGTGTTCGAAGCCGGTTTTGCTCGCGGCGAAGACATCGGAGACGCATCAAACCTTTCGAAAATTCTGGTGTCCGTTTGCCCCGAAGACCAAGCATCGAACGTGCGCGCCCGAAGTATCGAGCCGGCCAACAAGGATAAGTTGCGCCTGCATAGTAACCGCGCAGTCGAACTTGGGATCTTTGGCGCACCCAGCTTCCTGTGTGCTGACGGCGAGCTGTTTTGGGGGGATGACCGACTGGAAGAAGCCTTGATTTGGGCGCAAGTGTTGTAAACACGTATTCATCAATTCACCGTGTTCGAGTCGCCAAATTAAGTGTAATGATCCGATCCGGCAGCAACCATTGGAGACGACCGCCGTGAAAAACATGCATGCTTATGGCTTGAGCCTGACGGCTGCCACCGTCGCGCTTGGCCTTTTCGCCGCAACGGTTTCGGCTCAGGACAAGCCGGTTGTGAAACCAGCTGCCCCTGCGGCTGCGCCGGCCGCACCAGCTGTCGCTAAACCAGCAGCACCGATTACGCCTGCATCTCCGGTTGCAGCAAAGCCAGGGGAAAAGAAGGCGGCGGCGGCATCGCCGTGCAAGGGCCTGGAAGAACCAGCTTGCAAAGGCAAGCCCGACGCCTGCGGTTGGATCGTGCCGACCAAGATCGACGCCAAGACCGGCAAGCCAGACAAACCTTATTGCCGCAAGGTCGCTGGTATCGCCAAGAAAAAGGTCGACACTCCGGCGAACACCACGACCAAGGGTTCCGCGCCAACGCCGCCAACGGCACCTGCCAAGGGTTCTGCGCCAACCCCGCCAGCGGCACCCGCCGCGAAGAAGTAAGACCTCGTCGACTGCTGCGAATCGGGCAGTTGTTTAGAGGACGAGACCAAGGCCGTGACAGGAACAACTCCCGTCGCGGCCTTTTTTGCGTTCAGGCCAGCCATTGGTCGGAGGCAAGCACCGTCACGTGCCGAATGGTGGTCGGCTCAACAGCTGCCATGACCAATCGAGTGCTGCTAAACTAAGCGGGGACAATGCTGTGACGGCCATCGTTGCCGGCATCGGCAGTCGAATAATCTGTGCGGTGGCATGACCGCCTTCGCTGCGATAGCTGGAAAATACCTTCTCGACCGCACATGTGACTGCCATCGCAGCATCGGCCGCGGCCACGTTCGCCTCGGCGACAGGCCATGCGACGCTCTCCGGAATGCCGTTGGAAACCATCGCAAACGCGGACGGCCAAGCCGCCGGACTCAAGGTCCAAGGGGCGAACATCATCGACTGCCAAGCCCTCGCGGTGTCGTCGCCTTTCGCAAATCGGTCGGGTGCACGGTACCAAGACTTCGATTCTGGCTCTGGCCGGCGATTACAGGCCGCTATGGACTTGGACCAGAAGTCGATGATCCGCTCGGCGGTCTCGAAGTAGGCCTGATTGGCGGCCGTCGCATAGCCGATTGCTGCATTGGTGTAGCTGCGGGCAAACCGCGTTTGAAGCTCAGCATCGTACATTGGCTTAAACTCCCGCGGTCGGAGCAGCGCGAACAGCAACCAGCGCGCGCAGTCGATCTCACACACGTCTATGCCAAAAGCATAAACGAATTGCTGCGCCGCAGCAATTTGATTTCGTCGGCCGGTTCCGGCGTTGGCCCGTGGGCCCGCAGAAAGACGCCCGGCACCGCCCCTCGAGGCTGCGGCCCCGGCGGAGCTTCAATCGTGTAAAGGTTCAGACAATTGCTTTCCCTCCTGGGGCGTTCAAGAGCAAATGTCTGAACCTCGAACAACACGAACAACGATTTGATTCTATTGTTTTTTCATGTGGCTTTTGGTGTCGAGATCAGCCGCGAGTGGGGGGGGCAAACGTCAGATGCGCTACACGCGTGTCCCGACCGTGAAGTTCGCTTCATTCCGCGAAGGGCCCGTTGCGAACCTCGCGGTCGGAACAGTCTAGTTCGCCTTGGTGGCCAGTCCAGCAACGGACGGCTCGGCATTGCTCTTGGACTTGACGTCGCCGCTCTTGATGTCGTTGCTCTTTGAGCTTGGGCCCGATACCGGGACGCTGGTTGTCGGACGGACGGAAACCTTGGGCGTGGTGACAGGCTCGACTTCGGCTTCAGCATCACCCGCCGCGCGCCCGGCGACCATCCAGTAGGCGAGCCCGCCTGCGAAGCCGGCCGTCAAGAAAGCCTTCAATGCGTAGTTGTTCGCAATGCTTCCGGCAGCGCCGGTCTCGCTGGAGTACTGCGCAAAGAACCCCGCAAGAGCGATCGCCACGCCCGCGGTGGCAAAATACATAGGATTGCGAATACTTTGCCACTCGCCGATCACCATTGCGATCAGCGCAAACGGCGCTGCAAAAATCGCCGAGTGCGTTGCCGCCAGCAGCGAAAGCACACCGAACGTTCCCAGCCGGTCTGAAAGCGCCTGACCTGAGAGCTTCGAAAGCTCTGCAGGGGTTATGACGAATGCCACCTTCGTCAGGCCAACGACAAGGCACGCCATGGCGAAACCGGCGAGCACCCGAAACAGTGTGCTGATCATGGTGTCTCCTGTTGTGTCGTTCGCGTCGCTGCCGACACACTACAAGTTCATGATACCACGCCTCAATTGTCAATCATGCAACACTGTGACGCCAGAGGCGCATGGCGGTACCCGCCCGCCCCTTGTCGATCGTCACGCCTTGCGGCCGGCCAGGAGCCAGTAGATCCAACCCCCTGCAAAACCAGCGGTCGCACACACCTGCATAACCACGACCTCTGGGAGTGCCACGCTTTGGCTACCAAGGCGCGCGAGGATCGGAATGGCCACGAGGGCCAGGCCGCCGCCAACAATATAATAGAGGGACGCGCGGATGCGCGCGACCTCGCCGATAACAACCACCGCGAGCGCCGGGATCGCGGTCAGACCCGACGCCAGTATGCCGCCGCTAAGGACGAGTTCGATCAGGATGCCGATGCTGCCGAAGTCGTCGCCCCGCCCGCTGACGGTCTGGGTGATCCGTTCGAGACCGAGCGTCACCAGAACGAACCCCGCGACGGCAATCGCCACGGCGAGCGATAGCGGCACCACGATCATGCGGCCGAGCGTGCGCCAGATCACGACAATCACTCCTCGCTCGGGCCGCTAGACGCAAAGACCCCGCGCTCGCGCTCGGAGGCGCGAAGCTTGGTGCTCTCCGACTTGAGCTGTCCGCAGGCGGCGAGGATATCGCGTCCGCGTGGTGTCCTCACGGGGCTCGCGTAACCGGCCTTGTTCACGACCTCGGCGAAACGCTCGATGGTCTCCCAGTCGGAGCACTCGTACTTCGTCCCCGGCCAGGGGTTGAACGGAATGAGGTTGATCTTGGACGGCACGCCAGACAACAGCTTTACCAGCGCGCGGGCGTCGGCCAGACTGTCGTTGACGCCCTTCAACATGACGTATTCGAACGTTATGCGCCGCGCGTTGGACACCCCCGGATAGTTGCGACAGGCCTCGATCAGCGCCTTGATCGGGTACTTCTTGTTGATCGGGACCAACTCGTCGCGGAGCGCGTCGCGTGTGGCATGAAGCGAGATCGCGAGCATCGTGCCGCTTTCCTCGCCCCAGCGGCCGATCTCGGGCACGACGCCCGACGTCGATAGCGTTATCCTGCGTTTCGAGAGCGAAAGGCCCTCGCCGTCCGATACGACGTCCATCGCCGTCCTGACGTTATCGAAATTGTACAGCGGCTCGCCCATGCCCATGAGCACGACATTGGTGATTTTGCGATCGCCAACCGGCAACAGGCGGTCATCGCCAGGGATCGCGGCGCCTGGCCAGTCCCCGATCCGGTCCCGCGCCAGCATCACCTGCGCAACGATTTCTTCGGCCTCGAGATTGCGCACGAGCCGCTGGGTGCCCGTGTGACAGAACGAGCAGGTCAGCGTGCAGCCGACCTGGCTCGATATGCAAAGTGTGCCGCGCTCTGCCTCGGGAATATAAACGGTCTCGATTTCGGGCGCCCTGGCCTCATGGCCGCGTTTCGGCAGCCTGAGCAGCCATTTGCGTGTCCCATCGATGGAAATCTGCTCCGTCACGATCTCGAGCCGGTCGAGCGTGTAGCGCGCCTCCAGCCGTGCGCGGAGATCCTTCGACACGTCAGTCATCATGTCGAACGAGGTGACGCCGCGGACATAGAGCCAGCTCCACAGCTGGTTGACCCGCATCCGGATCTGCTTAGCGGGAACGCCGACCTCTGCCAGGGCGGTTGCGAGCCGAACACGGTCAAGGCCGGCGAGCGATCGTTTTGCGGCTGCACCGGCAGGGGCGTCCGGTTCAGGAAGACCGCTTTTGTCGAGGACGAGGACCATGAGAGCGCGAAGCCTAACGAGGGTTGCCGGATGTTCCCCGAGACTTAATCGCGTTTGGCCGTGTGCGAAAGGCCCTCCAGTGCGCGACGGCACCGGTTGGAAGCAGGGGGACATATTGACGCTTCCGCGCAGGGCGCGGCAGGCAACTTGCGTTTCGTTCAGACTTGTGTCGGGTGTATTAACATTAAGCGTTAACGGTAAAACGGCACAACCGGACCGGTCTGCACGACCTGTTCGAGTTGCCTTCAACGAGTGGCTGCGGGCGTTTGCGGCGACTGTGGGCGTAGTGAGGTGTGAGAAATGCGAAGATTGAAATGGTGGCTGCGGGGGCTGAGCCAGCGCCTCGCGCCGCGTTTGACATTCGCCATACTGGCCAACCGCACCTGGCTGCATGAACGCGAAATCGGACTTCTTCCGCTGCTGTCGTCGTCTGACGCCCTCGCGGTCGATGCGGGCGCGAACAAGGGCGTCTACCTCTATCACTTGAGCCGGCATTTCCAGCGCGTCGTGGCGTTCGAGCCGTTGCCTGAGATGTCGGCGTTTCTGAAGGCAGCGGCTCCGCTCAATACGACCGTGCACGCCCTGGCGCTCTCGAATGCAGCGGGCGAAGCCGAGATCATGCTGCCGCGAGGCTTCAACGAGCTGGCAAGCCTCGAGCCGTCGTCCGGCGCTGCCGGCAACATTGAACGCCACCGGACGCCGTTGCGCACGTTGGACAGTTTCGGCCTGAGCGCGGTGGGGTTGATCAAGATCGACGTCGAGGGGCACGAGTTCGCCGTTCTCGAAGGCGCGCGCGAGACCATTGCCCGCTACCACCCGACAATTCTGGTGGAAGTCGAGGAGCGGCATAAGCCGGGCGGCATCGCCCGCATCCGCGGCCTGCTCGAAGCGTCGGGGTACGAGGGCTACTTCCTCGACGGCCCAGCGCTGCGTCCGATTGCCGATTTCGACCCCGCGCGCGACCAAGATGAAGCCAGCTTACAACGCTCGGTCAAGGTCGGGCGCTACATCAACAACTTCATCTATTTCGAGCGGCGGCAGGCGGCCGAGCGAGCGGCGACGATCAATCGCTGGCTGCGGATGCCGCCCCACGCGCAAACGGCGATGATCGAAGATTCCGGCGGCGGAGGGCGCGTACCGGCATGGCATTCGGCGGTGGTGGGTGGCGGACTGCGCTTTCAGAAAGACAGGGGCGAAGCACGGGCCACGGCCGACAAGGTTTGAGACCGCGTTTGGCCGGCCGGCCCTGGTGTAGCTAAAGTATGAACTTCGACAGATCGACGTTCTTGGCCAGCGCTCCGATCCGCGCTTGCACGTAGGTGGCGTCGATGGTGATGGTGTCGCCGTTACGATCCGATGCTTCGAACGAGATCTCGTCGAGCACGCGCTCCATCACCGTCTGCAGGCGCCGTGCGCCGATGTTCTCGACCGTGGAGTTGACCTCGACCGCCGTGTCGGCCAGTGCGACGATGGCGTCATCCGAGAAGGCAAGCGTCACGCCCTCGGTCGCCATCAACGCGATGTACTGCTTGATGAGGCTTGCTTCCGGCTCGGTCAAAATGCGGCGCATGTCGTCACGCGAGAGCGCGCTCAACTCCACGCGGATCGGCAGGCGGCCCTGCAGCTCGGGCAACAGGTCAGACGGCTTGGCCACATGGAAGGCGCCGGACGCGATGAACAGCACGTGGTCGGTTTTCACCGGCCCGTACTTGGTGGCGACCGTGGTGCCTTCGATCAATGGCAGCAGGTCGCGTTGCACGCCCTCGCGCGAGACGTCAGCCCCGGCCCGGCCGCTGTCGGACCGCGAGCAGATCTTGTCGATCTCGTCCAGGAACACGATGCCATTGTTCTCGACGGCTTTGACCGCTTCGCTCGCGATCTGGTCACTGTCGATGAGTTTGTCGCCTTCCTCGGCGATCAATAGACTATAACTGTCGAGGACCGTGACGCGGCGCGGCTTGGTACGCTGGCCGAGCGCCTTGCCCAGCATCTCGCCGATGTTGATGGCTCCCATGCCACCAGGGGCGCCGGGCATTTCGAACATCGGCATGCCTCCACCCACGTCCGTGACCTGGATCTCGATCTCCTTGTCGTTCAACTCACCGGCACGGAGCCGCTTTCGGAAACTCTCGCGCGTGCTGGGTGCTGCGGTCGTCCCGACGAGCGCGTCGAGCACCCGATCCTCGGCGCCCTTCTCAGCCTTGGCTTTGACCTCGCGGCGCTTCTGTTCGCGAACGAGACCAATGCCGACCTCGACCAGATCGCGAATGATGCTGTCGACGTCGCGGCCGACATAGCCGACTTCGGTGAACTTGGTGGCCTCGAGCTTCAGGAACGGCGCTCCCGCCAACCGCGCCAGCCGCCGCGCGATCTCGGTCTTGCCGACCCCCGTCGGTCCGATCATCAGGATATTCTTCGGCATCACCTCGTCCTTGAGGTCACCGTCGAGCTGCTGCCGTCGCCAGCGGTTCCTGAGCGCGATCGCGACCGCGCGCTTGGCGTCGTTCTGGCCGACGATGTAGCGATCGAGTTCGGAGACGATCTCGCGGGGTGAGAAGTTGGTCATCTTCGGAGAGTACTCCAGTTTTCTGTGTCACTCGGCCGAGACGAGTTTCAGGCCCATGATCGACCCGATCAAGACAGTGAGCAAGACCAGCCTGGCCGTGGTCGTGGGCTCGCTGTAGAAGGCGATCCCGATCAGCGCCGTTCCGGCGGCGCCGATACCGGTCCAGACGGCGTAGGCCGTGCCCAGTGGAATTCCGGCGAGCGACTTGTTCAGGAAGTAGAAGCTGACGAGGCCCAAAGCAAAAAAAGCGACAGTGGGCCACAGCCTGGTCATCCCATCGGTGTAACGGAACACCGTCGTCGTGATGATCTCGAACAGGCCGGCAATCAGCAGGTAAATCCAGGCCATCGTTCGCGGCTCCTCAGCGGGTCGAAGCCAACGTCTCGATGACGAGATTGGTGTTGGTGTAGACGCATATGTCGGCGGCGATTGCCATGGACTTGCGCACGATCGCTTCGGCTTCAAGCGGCTGGTCGAGCAG
>PEQZ01000055.1 GCA_002928395.1 Hyphomicrobium sp. | reverse complement strand
GGTTCCTTCGTCATCTCGTCTCCGTTGCCCCCTCACCCTGCCAATCGAGCAGGGAGAGCGTGCGCTTCAAGCGCGTCCCGTCCACGTCGTCAGGCGCATCGGAGAGCGGGCGTCAGTAGGCCCGCGCGATGAGAACGTTCGACGTCGCAGCCATGCCCGTGAACACACACCTGCCCTCGACCGTGCCCTGTTCCAGCGGCGCGTTGCGGATGGTCAGTTTCAGGGCCTTCAACCGGTCGGCAATCGCCTCCAGACGCTCCCCCTCCGGCTCGGACCACGGCACTAGAACCCAGCCCTTGAAGGGACCCGCCTCGTCGTCGCCTTCAGTTGCACCGAAATGTGCCGAAAGCTCGTCAAAGTTCTTAATTCCCCTGGTGATGTTGCCATCGAGCCGCGCCTTGGCCTCGGCGAAAAGGCTCGCTTGGATCTCAGCGAGCAAGGCCGGAGCCTCGGCGATGAACGCGGCACGCGGCTTGGTGTGGGAGACGACCTTGTCGCCATCGCGCAGCCTGTCGCGGCGCATGAAGGTGACGTTGTTGCCGGTCGCATCCCGCCCGCCGATTTCAACGATGACCGGCGCGCCACGCCGCACCCAGCCCCAGCGCTTTTCGGCCGACTTGGTCGGCTTGACATCGACCAACACGCGGATTCCGAAGGCCTTCAAGTCGTTCTCCAGCGCACCGCAATAGGCGATCAATGCAGCATCCTCGGGCTTGTCACGCAGCATGGGCACGATGACGATCTGTCGCGGGGCGATTTTCGGCGGCAGCCTCAATCCGTCGTCGTCGCCGTGGGTCATGATGACGCCGCCGATCAAGCGGGTCGAAACACCCCAGCTGGTGGTGTGACAGTGGGTCAGTTGGCCTTGCGCATTCTGGAACTGGATGTTCTGCGCCTCGGCGAAGTGGGTGCCGAGATAGTGCGACGTGCCGGCCTGCAGCGCCTTGCCGTCCTGCATCATGGCTTCGATCGAGAAGGTGTTGTCGGCCCCTGGGAAGCGCTCATTGGCAGGTTTTTCGCCAGCGATGACCGGCATTGCGAGCACGGTCTCGGAAAATTCGCGGTAGACTTCGAGCATCTTGCGGGTTTCGGCCATGGCATCTGCCTGATCGGCGTGGGCGGTGTGGCCTTCCTGCCATAGGAACTCGGCCGTCCGCAGGAACAGGCGCGTCCGCATCTCCCAGCGCACCACGTTGGCCCATTGATTGATCAGCAACGGCAAGTCGCGATAGCTCTTGATCCAGCGCTGGAATGCGTCACCGATGATGGTCTCTGACGTCGGGCGCACGATCAGCGGTTCGTCCAGCTTGGCGTCTGGATCGAGCACCAGCTTGCCACCCTCGTTCTTGAGACGGTGATGGGTGACGACCGCCATTTCCTTGGCGAAGCCTTCGACATGCTCGGCCTCCTTGGCGATAAAGCTCATCGGAATGAAAAGCGGGAAATAGCAGTTCTCGTGCCCGGTATCCTTGATGCGTTGATCGAGCTCCGCCTGGATGCGCTCCCACACGCCCCAGCCCCAGGGCTTGATGATCATACAGCCGCGCACCGGGCTGGTTTCGGCCATATCGGCCTCGCGGACCACGGCCTGGTACCATTCGGGGAAATTGTCTTGGCGGGTGACGGTCAGCGCGCGCTTGCTCATGGTCATGCTCCCCGCTTCGACGGCCGCGAGACCATGGGTACGGCCTGCAGGGGCCGGCGCAAAGTAGGCGGGGCTTGGCGAAAAAAGCACATGATGCGGCTGTCCCTCGAACGGCTCGTGAGGTTGTCGTGGGGCGACGGCCGCCCAGGGCTTGCAATGAACGATTGCCCACGCCCCGAATAGTCAGAATCCGGCGGCGAAGCAATCACCGAGCAGAATTTCCCGGCAACCATCGATCATTCCCCACAGCGTCAGAACTAGGTGGGCAGCGTTGTACCGGTGATCGAAACCCACTTGTACGTGATGACGACCCAAACCACGGCGAATACGAGCGCCGCAACCACGCTGTTGACCGCGAAGATCCACTTCATGCGCGTTTTCGCTGGCGCGCTACCGGGCGTGCCCGGGACCACTTCGCCGTCCTCGTCCTGGGTTTTCAGGCCGAATGGCAGCACCGCGAACAACACGACCCACCAGATGAGAAAGTAGAGGGCGACGCCGAGTGGGATGCTCATGGGATGCCTTTTCCTGGTCGGACGTGGTCACAGAACGCCGTCTCGTCGACCAATGGGAACCGGGGAAATGCTGTTCCCGAAGATCGCCCTTCAGGCCTGCTCGAGCTCGACGAGCGTACCGCAGAAATCCTTCGGGTGAAGGAACAAAACCGGCTTGCCGTGGGCGCCGATGCGCGGGTTGCCGCTGCCCAGGACGCGCGCGCCCTCAGACTTGAGTTTATCGCGCGCGGCCAGGATGTCGTCCACTTCATAGCACACGTGGTGAATACCGCCGTCGGGGCTCTTCTCGAGGAATTTGGCAATCGGCGAATTCGCGCCGAGCGGCTCCAGGAGTTCGATCTTGGTGTTCGGTAACTCGATGAACACGACCGTCACGCCGTGCTCGGGCTGCGGCAGCGGCGGGGTCAACTTGGCGCCGAGCGCATCGCGGTAGATGGCAGACGCCGAAGCCAGATCCTTGACGGCGATGGCGACGTGATTGAGGCGGCCGATCATGGTCTGGAACCCTTCCTTCTCCAGTTGACGCGTGTCAGGCCTTGCCATCCAGCACGTGGACCAGAACCTTGCAAATGGGCTTCTTGCCCCAGGCTTCGTTGACGCCACCGCGAACGGCGCGGCGAACGGCATCCTCGACCAGGGCCGGGTCCTTGCGCCGGGCTGGCGGGATAGAGCGCATCGTGCCGTCGATGGCATCGAACACGATATCGGACATGGGTGAGCCCTTGGCGGTCAAGGTCGGCACTCCGTCGATGTCGATCTCGGGATCGCCGACCAGATCGCCGCGCTTGTTCAGCACGAGTGAGACAACGATGACACCGACGGACGACAGTTTGCGCCGTTCCCGCACCGGTCCTTCCATGTCCGGTACGATCAGCTTGCCGTCCCGGTAGCGGCGCCCAACGGGCGCGTCGTCGATCACTTTCGGTTCCGGCGCGAGCCGCAGGATCTCACCGTTCAGAATAGGGAACACGTCCTTGACGCCAGCCTCGCGCGCCAGCCGCGCCTGCTCTTTCAAGTGTCGCGCCTCGCCGTGCATGGGGACGGTGATCTGAGGGCGTATCCAAGCGTACATCTGCCGGAGTTCCTCGCGGCGCGGGTGGCCGGTGACGTGGACCAGCGCCTCGCTGTCGGTCAGCACGTCGCAACCGATGCGGGCGAGATTGTTCTGCACGCGGCTGACCGATTTCTCATTACCCGGAATGGTACGCGACGAAAACACGACGAGGTCTCCCTTGTCGAGCGAGATGTCGGGATGATCTTCCTCGGAGATGCGGGCGAGGGCTGCCCGCGGCTCGCCCTGGCTGCCGGTGCACAGCAGAAGTGTATCCACCGCGTCGAAGTCGCTGAACCGCTGCTGGTCGTGATAGCGGAAGCCCTGAGCCAGATAGCCCGTTTCGCGACCGACTTCGATGACGCGATGCAGGGCCCGTCCGGCGATAACAAGCTCGCGGTTCGATGCGCGCGCCGCATCCGCCACGGCCTGGACCCGCGCGACGTTCGACGCGAAGGTCGTCACCGCGACCCGGCGCTTTGCACCCTTGATGATGTCGCTGAGCGATTTGGCGATCGCCATCTCGGACGGCGAGCTGCCGTCGCGAAACGCGTTGGTCGAATCACACACCAGCGCCAGTACGCCCTCTTCGCCGAGTTCCTTCAGACGCTTCTCGTCGGGCGGATCGCCGACCAGGGGTGTCGCGTCGAGCTTCCAGTCGCCGGTATGGAGCACCAGCCCCAGGGACGTGCGGATGGCAAGTGCGCTCGGCTCCGGAATGGAGTGCGCCATGGTGACGAATTCGAGATCGAACGGCCCGAGCTTGAACGTCCGCCCAGCGGAACCTCGGTGATCGGCAGTTGGCCCTTGCCGCCGAACTCGGTGCTCTTTGATTTCAACATGCCGGCGGTGAACGGCGTGGCGTAGATGGGCGCCTTGAGTTCCGGCCACAGATCGACAACGGCGCCAATGTGGTCCTCGTGGGCGTGGGTCAGCACGATGCCAACCAGGGACTGGCGCTGCTCGGCGATGAAGCGCAGGTCAGGCAGCACGACGTCGGCACCCGGCTCGGCGTCGCCGGGGAAGGTGAGGCCGAGATCGACCATCAGCCACTGCCGGGCATCCTCGGGGCCGAAGCCATAGAGGTAGACGTTCATGCCGATTTCGCCGAGCCCACCGAGGGCGACGAACACGAGTTCGTCACGGCCCCCGCCCTGTGGCCGGTTGGCGCGGGCTG
This sequence comes from Hyphomicrobium sp., assembly GCA_002928395.1. Lineage (GTDB taxonomy): Bacteria > Pseudomonadota > Alphaproteobacteria > Rhizobiales > Hyphomicrobiaceae > JAKAML01. The sequence goes on along the minus strand of PEQZ01000055.1, from coordinate 9,891 downwards.
GCTTGCTCTTCGGCTGCTTGGCATTCATCGGCGCCCGTCACTTTCCATCTTGTCGAAACTCGTCCCCACGTCCCTCTCCCGGGAGTGTGACGTCTCCAAACGTAAACCGCAGAACGCGGCCATCGGCATCGCGCATCAAGAGTGAGCCCTCGCCGTCAATCCCGGCAAACGTTCCATCCACCACGCCACGACCGGCGTTCACGGATAGTCTCTCGCCAGGCGGGCCGGCCCGCTGCAGCCAGGCTTCCCTGATTTCGGCGAAACCCAGGCCGCGATCCCAGCGCTGCAGCCACATGTGCATGGCGGCCGCCAGGCTGTCGAGCATCGCACGCGGCTGGATGATCAGTCCATGGCCAGCGAGGTGCGTCGTCCGCCGGGCTGGATCGATCGGGCTCGATGCAAGATTGAGCCCGAAACCAATCACCACGACAAGATCCGCATCCGGTCCGGCCACGCTGCTTTCGATCAGGATGCCACCGATCTTGGCATCAGCGATCAGAACATCGTTGGGCCATTTGACGCGGAGGCCAGGCAGAGCGGTGGAGCCCGCGACAGCGCGGAGGGCATCGGTGGCGGCGACGCCCGCGACGAGCGAGAGCTTTGAAGCGGCGGCAAGCGGGCAGCCCGGCCGCAGGACGAGGCTGGCGTGGAGATTGCCGGGCAGGGAAACCCAGGCGCGGCCGCTTCGGCCTCGGCCGGCGGTCTGGGTGTGCGCCATCAGCCAAAGCGGGCCCGGTTCACCATCGAGCCCGAGGCGCATGGCCAGCGCGTTGGTCGACGTTGCTTCGGCGACCTCTACGATCGGGTCGCAGGCACCCGGTTGCTGAAGCTGGATATCGACCTCGGGTTTCAGAACTTGAGCACCTTCGCAGCGGCGGCCGCAGCCGCGATCACGGGCCCGGCGAACATGGCGAAGAATACGACAAATACCGTTGCCCCTGCGGCCACCATGCCGGGCACCCGCGGTACGTCCATCATCTTCTCTTTCGCATCGTCGAAGAACATCACCTTGACGATCGACAGGTAGTAGTACGCCGCAATCACGCTCGCAACCACGCCGATGATCGCCAGCGGATAGAGCCCGCCTTTGATGGCGGCGGCGAACACGTAGAACTTGGCGAAGAAGCCACCCAGCGGCGGAATGCCGGCCAGGGAGAACAAGAGAACGAACAACGCAAAGGCAAGCGGCAAGTTGGTCTTCGACAATCCGGCGAGATCGGCGATCTCCTCCACCGGCCCCTCTTTGCGGTGCATGGAGACCATGCAGGCGAAGACGCCGATGGTCATCACCAGATAGATCGAAAGATAGACCAGAACTGCTTGCATGCCCTCGGGACTATTGGGTGCGAGGCCAACGAGCGCGTAGCCGACATGCCCGATCGACGAGTAGGCCATCAGCCGCTTGATGTTGGTCTGCCCGATGGCCGACACCGCGCCGAGAACCATAGACGCGATGGCGAGCACGGTGATGACCTGCTGCCACTGTGGGCCGAGACCGGGGAACGCGTCGTGGAGCGTGCGGACCAGCAGTGTCATCGCGGCAATCTTGGGGGCCGCGGCGAACAGTGCGGTCACCGGTGTCGGCGCGCCCTCGTAGACGTCGGGCGTCCACATGTGGAACGGCACAGCCGAGATCTTGAAGGCGAGGCCGACGAGCAGGAACACGAGACCGATGATGAGCCCGATGTGCTCTGCCGCTGCCTTGCCCTTGGCGACGCTGGCGATGACCGAAAAATTTGTCGAGCCCGTGTAGCCGTAGATGAGCGACGCGCCGTAGAGCAGCATGCCGGACGACAGAGCGCCGAGCACAAAGTACTTGAGGCCAGCCTCGCTCGACCGCACGTTGTCGCGGCGGATGGCGGCCAGCACATAGAGAGCCAGGCTCTGCAGTTCGAGACCGAGGTAGAGCGAGATCATGTCGTTGGCCGAGACCATGATCATCATGCCGACGCTGGCCAACAGCACGAGCACCGGATACTCGAACTTCAATGACTGCAAGCGGCGGAAGTAGTCGAACGACAGCATCAGCGCAAAGGCCGAACCGGCCAGCACCAAGAGCTTCGAGAAGTTGGTGAAGGCGTTGGAGACGAAAGCCCCTTCGAACAGGCTCGCAGCGCTCACGGGACCGAGAGCGACGGTGGCCGCAGCAACCGCGAGCACCAAGATTGCCAGCCAGCCGGTGAGTTCGGCATTGGCCTCCGTTTCGGGCCGGAAAACGCCGTACATCAGCAGTGCCATGGCGCCCAAGGCGACGATGATCTCGGGGTAGATGGGCCCAAGGGCCGCCAGGAACGTGTTCATGCGGAAAGGCTCCTAACGCGCCAGCAGGGCGGCCGTCGGGCGAACCGCAGCCTCATAATTGGATACGAGCTTCTTTACCGACATCGCTGTTACGTCGAGCACCGGCGCCGGGTAGACGCCAAACAGGATGGTGAGCACGACGAGCGGAGCCATCACGGCGATCTCGCGCAGGCTCATGTCGCTGATGCCCCGGAGACCCGGCTTGTCGAGTTCGCCGAAAATCATGCGGCGGTAGAGCCAGAGTGCGTAGCAGGCCGAGAGGATAACGCCCGTCGTAGCGAGTGCAGCGACCGCCGTGTTGACCTTGAACGCCCCGAGCAGCGTCAGGAATTCTCCGACGAAACCGGACGTCCCCGGCAAGCCGACGTTGGCCATGGTGAACACCATGAAGCAGAAGGCGTAGATGGGCATGCGGTGGACCAGGCCGCCGTAGGCCGCGATTTCGCGCGTGTGCATGCGATCGTAGACCACGCCCACGCAGAGGAACAAGGCCGCAGATACAATGCCGTGCGAAAGCATCTGGAAGATCGCGCCGTCGAGGCCCTGTGCGGTGACGGTGAAGATGCCCATGGTCACGTAGCCCATATGCGCCACCGACGAATAGGCGATCAACTTCTTTACGTCCTCCTGGGCGAGGGCGACCAGCGAGGTGTAGATGATCGCAATCACCGACAGAGCGAACACGAAGGTTGCGAGTTCCTGCGTGGCAAGCGGGAACATCGGCACCGAGAAGCGCAGAAAGCCGTAGCCGCCCATCTTGAGCAGAATGGCGGCGAGGATCACCGACCCCGCGGTCGGCGCCTCGACGTGCGCGTCCGGCAACCACGTGTGCACCGGCCACATCGGCATCTTGACCGCGAAGGAGGCGAAGAACGCAAACCACAGCCAGAACTGCATGTCGCGCGGAAACTTGGTATCGAGCAGCGTCACGATATCGGTGGTGCCGGCGTGCCAATACATCGCCATCATGGCGAGCAGCATCAGGACCGACCCCAGCAACGTGTAGAGAAAGAACTTGAAACTCGCGTAGACGCGCCGCTTGCCACCCCAGATGCCGATGATGAGGAACATCGGGATCAGGCCAGCCTCGAAGAACAGGTAGAACAAGATGAGGTCGAGCGCGCAGAACACGCCGATCATCATGGTTTCGAGCACCAGGAACGCGACCATGTATTCCTTGACGCGGTCGTCGACGCTTTCCCAGCTGGCCAGCACGCACAAGGGCATCAGGAACGTGGTCAGAATAACGAACAGCATCGAGATGCCGTCGACCCCCATCTTGTACTTGATGGGCCCGAGCCATGCCTGCTCTTCGACGAACTGGAAGCTGCCGCTGGTGATGTCGAAGTTGATCCAGATCAGCAGCGACACGATGAACGTGACAAGTGTGGTCCACAGCGCCACGTAGCGGGCGTTGCCGTCGGCGTCCTTCGGCAGGATGCAGATGAACGCCGCACCGAGCAGCGGCAAGAAGGTGACGATCGACAGCAGCGGTGAGTTGGCAATGGTCATCGCATGGCCCCGCCCTGGAACATGAAGAAGGTGACCAGGGCAGCGACCCCGAGCATCATCGCGAACGCATAATGATAGACGTAGCCGGTCTGCAGTTTCACCGCCTTGCCCGTGACCCAGCCACCCCCGATGCCGTGCCGTCGATGGTGCGATCAATCACCGCCCCGTCGCCGCGCTTCCAGAAGAAACGGCCGAGCCACATGGCGGGGCGCACGAACACGGCGTCGTAAAGTTCGTCGATGTACCACTTGTTCAGAAGGAACAGGTAGAGCGGGCGGAACGCGCGGGCGGTCGCTGCAGGCAGCCAAGGAGCTTGGATGTAGTAGACCCAGGCCAGCGCAAGGCCCGAGGCCATGGCCGCGAACGGTGCCCAGCCGACCCAGCCGGGGATATCATGCATCGCATGCATGATGTGGTTGTTGGGTCCTTCGTATATCGCCTTGCCCCAGAACAGCTTGTAGGGGTCGACCGCGCCAGCCGAATAGGCGGTGCCGATGAAGTACTTGGTGAACACGAAGCCCGACAGCACGGCACCGAGGGCCAGTACAGCGAGCGGCACCAGCATCACCGGCGGGCTTTCGTGGGCATGATCGAACGTCTCGTGGTCGGCCCGCGATTTGCCATGGAACGTCATGAAGATCAGCCGCCACGAGTAGAACGAGGTCATGAACGCCGCCGCCACCAGCGTCCAGAACGCATAGTTGTAGGGCGTGTGCGCGGCATAGGCCGCTTCGATGATGGCGTCCTTGGAATGGAAGCCGGCGAAGCCCGCGACGTGCGGAATGCCCACTCCTGTGAGCGCGAGGGTACCAATCAGCATCATGGCGTAGGTGAAGCGGATCTTCGGCGCGAGCCCACCCATGTTGCGCATGTCCTGCTCGTGATGCATGGCGTGGATCACCGAGCCCGCGCCGAGAAACAGAAGTGCCTTGAAGAAGGCGTGCGTGAACAGGTGGAAGATGCCGGCCGTGTAGGCGCCAATGCCACAGGCAACGAACATGTAGCCGAGCTGCGAGCAGGTCGAGTAGGCAATCACCCGCTTGATGTCGTTCTGAACGAGACCGACGGTGGCAGCAAAGAACGCCGTCAAGGCGCCGATCAAAGTGACCACCTGCAACGCGGCCGGGGCCAGCTCGAAGATCGGCGACAGGCGGGCGACCATGAACACGCCGGCCGTCACCATGGTCGCGGCGTGGATGAGCGCGGAGACCGGCGTTGGCCCCTCCATGGCATCCGGCAGCCACGTGTGCAGCAGGAACTGCGCGCTCTTGCCCATGGCGCCCATGAACAACAGGAGCGCGATCGTCGTGAGGATGTCGACCTGGTAACCGAAGAAGTTCATCGACTTGCCGACCGCACTCGGGGCAGCTGCGAACAACGGGTCGAGATTGATCGTCTTGAATACGAAGAATAGGCCGAAGATGCCGAGCGCGAAGCCGAAATCGCCGACGCGGTTGACAACGAAGGCCTTGATGGCCGCGGCATTGGCCTCGGGCTTCTTGTACCAGAAGCCGATCAGCAGGTAGGAGGCGAGGCCGACGCCTTCCCAGCCGAAGAACATCTGCAACAGGTTGTCGGACGTCACCAGCATCAGCATGGCGAACGTGAACAGCGATAGGTAGGCAAAGAAGCGCTGCCGGTGCTCATCCTCGTGCATGTAGCCGATCGAGTAGACGTGGACGAGCGACGACACCGTGGTCACCACGACCAGCATGACGGCAGTCAACGTGTCGATGCGAAGCGCCCACGACACATCGAGATCGCCCGACGTGATCCAGCGCATCACGACCACTCGCGCGGTTTCATGGCCGATGCCGACGCGTACGAACACGATCCAGCTCAACGCCGCTGCGACAAGCAGCAGGCCCGTGGTGACTAGCTCGGCCGGGCGCGGCCCCATCATGCGACCAAAGAAGCCGGCGATGATGGCGCCGATGAGCGGCAGGAAGACGATGGCGAGGTAGATCATGAAGAACTCGGGAGTAGGGGGTAGGGAATGGGGAGTAGGGAAGAGTTCATTGGCCAGCCTTGTCTTGCAGCGAACGGATCAACGGCCGCAGTAACTTTCCCACTTCCTCGCACAGACTTAGGATTTCCTCGGCATCGTCGTGTCCCATTAACTCGACGGTTTGCGCCAGCATCACGTGCGTTTCCAGCTCCTTCAAGGAACCTTGTGAGATTCGTAAAGCGTGGATGTAAGACCCCGTGTTTTCGCGTCCGTTTCCTTCGGCGATGTTGGCTGGAACCGAAGCTGCCGAACGCCTGATCTGCGAAGTCATTCCAAATAGTTCGGATCGGGGGAAAGTCCGCGTCTTCGTATAGCAGAGCGCTGCCAGCGCCATGGCTTTCTGCCAGACGATGAGGTCCCGGTACGAGCGGATCGCGGACACCAGCTGCCACTTCCCTATTCCCTATTTCCCGACTGCCTATTCCCTCGCAATTTCAGCCTTTCATCATATTGATGTCGTCGACCGCGATCGAGCCGCGGTTGCGGTAGTAGACGACGACGATGGCGAGTCCAATGGCGGCTTCAGCGGCGGCGACGGTGAGGACGAACAGCGCGAACACCTGGCCAACGAGATCGCCGAGGAAGTGCGAGAACGCGACCAGGTTGATATTCACCGCAAGCAGCATGAGCTCGATCGACATCAGGATGACGATGACGTTCTTGCGGTTCAAAAAGATTCCGAGAATGCCAAGCGTGAAGAGGCACGCGGCGACCGTCAGATAGTGTCCAAGTCCGATGGTCATATAGATGCCCCTCTCCCCATCCAGCCATTGCGAAATGTGGAAAGTGTCATGGCGGAGCCATCCTTCCAGCATGCGGTAATGGGCGGCAACGGCATGTCATCGCGAAGCAATGCTCTGCATCGGCGGCGCATCTGGCTACCCCTCACCCCAACCCTCTCCCCGTGACGAACGGGGAGAGCGGAAATCGTCCCGATTGCGGCCTGCATCACCGTGCCCCCATCAGGAATGGCAGAACGAACGATACGATGAGCCCAAGCGCCATGAGGATGAGCAGGCCGCCGACAAGACGATCGCGGAGCGTGGCCTTCGTAACCGTGGTGCCTGTTTTCGACTTGGCCTGCGCCTTCCTGCGTGCCTCGTCTAGGGAGGCGATCTTGGGATCATCGTGGCCGTTCTTCTTCGCCGCCATGGTTCACCTCGTCCCATAGCTGCTGAGCCAGTACACGGCGGCGAGCGCGATCCACGGGCCGAGCCACACCGCGCCAGTCTTGACGACGTACGAGAGCGGCCACCGCGCGCGGAACTCGGCGCGAGCTTTCGCCTTCTGCTCGGCCTTTATGGCCACGAGCTCGCCGAACGCAGCACTGCTCCGGAACACCTTCTCAGGGATTTCGGTCCCTCCGTCTTGTCCGAATTGCTCGTTGCCCGCTGCCATCATCGCCTCACAACTGGCTCTTGATGGCAGTCGCGGAAGCAACAGCAGGTATGATCGCGCCGCCGGACGGCACCTTGACGATCTCGACGGCGGTCGCCGGATTGCGTGCGTTCTGCGCCGAGATCGACTGGCGTCTCACGCCCTCACGCTGGCGGAGGGTAAGCACGATAGCGCCGATCATGGCAACCAGCAGGATCAGGCCCGCGCCCTGAAAGAAGAAGGCGTACTTGGTGTAGAGGATCTGGCCGAGGGCGGCGGTATTGGAAATGCCCGAGGCCGCACCCGGCATGGCGGCGCCCGGCACCTTGGCAAGCCCCAACCCGAAGCCCTTGGACAAGAACAGCAGGGCAAGTTCGATCAGCACCGTGCCCCCGACGAGAAGGCCTACGGGCGCATTCTTGATGAAGCCGGCTTTGAGTTCGGCAAAGTCGACATCGAGCATCATGACGACGAACAGAAACAGCACTGCCACCGCGCCGACGTAGACGACGATCAACAGCATGGCGAGGAACTCTGCGCCGAGCAGTATGAACAGGCCCGCCGCGTTGAAGAACGCAAGGATGAGGAACAGCACGGCGTGCACGGGATTCTTGGCGACGATAACCATCGCACCAGCCGCCACCGCCAGAGAAGAAAACAGATAAAAGAAGACCGCTGTCAGTACCATTCGATCCGCGCCGCAGCGCCCCTCGCTTCAATCGCCGCTCGTCTCAACCACCCCTCGTCTCAACCGACTGGGGGCCCATCCGCGAGCCGCCGCTGCCGTTCAGCTGCAACAGCATCGAGATGGCTTTGCCACATTTGCCGTGCTTTCGATACCCGGTAAGGCACATACCCCATCAGCCAAGCCAAACCAAGTAGACCGAAGGCTGTGCCCCCGAAACCAGATTGCCACCCGCGGGCCAGCGCCCACAGTCCGATGGGCACCGCCACAACCGCGCCCCCCCAGAGCAGCCACTGCCACCGCGCCTCTCGCGCCACTTGATGGCGCGCGATGGCCTCGTACTGGTCGAGCTCCTCGCCGGTCATGGCCACCAGGATGCCGCGCGGACCCAAAACGGGCGGGTCACAAGGTCGGGCCGCGGAGCCTTCGGCCGTAACTTCCCCGGTGGCCACAAGGCCGGCGGCGTGGTCGACGACCGCTTGCGAAGAAGCAGCTTGCCGCCCGGGCGAACAGTCAGCGGAACTTGGCATCGAGTTCGAGGTTCTTGGCGATCTCACGCTCCCACCTGTCGCCGTTCGCGAGCAGGCGGTCCTTGTCGTAGAACAACTCCTCGCGGGTTTCGGTGGCAAACTCGAAGTTGGGGCCTTCGACGATGGCATCTACCGGGCAGGCCTCCTGGCAAAGCCCGCAATAGATGCACTTCGTCATATCGATGTCATAGCGGGTCGTGCGGCGGGTGCCATCGTTGCGGCGGGGGCCGGCCTCTATGGTGATCGCCTGGGCCGGGCAGATCGCCTCGCAAAGTTTGCAGGCGATACAGCGCTCTTCGCCATTCGGATAACGCCGGAGCGCGTGCTCTCCGCGAAAGCGGGGCGAAAGTGGACCTTTTTCGAACGGGTAGTTGAGCGTCTTCTTGGGTGCAAAGACGTACTTCATGGTCAAGAAGAACGCCGACACGAACTCGGTGAGGAACAGCGATTTGATACCGCGGGCAATGCTCATGGCTTGATCCCTTTACCGGGCAACGACGAGAAGCGCCCAGCGATGACGAACAAGTTTATCGCGCAATTGGCACACACCCCATCGCGTCCCGACCGTTGCCTGCCGCCAAATGCAGCACTCCGGCTGGCCGCTGCACGGTCCTGCGCTGCCCGATGCCGATCTGGCCTGGTCATGACGCCACCTTGATGCCCGCCATCGTCAACACGGCCCCAATCGCGGCACCGAGCATCGCTGCCATGATGAAACGTGGCGCGTTCGCCGTCAGCGCAGCCGCCAGCGGCCCTTGCCGCTTCGACAACGTCATCACGAACTCGCCGAGCACGAAGGCCGCAGCCACCATCATCATCGCGTTGATCAGATCGTTCAAGGGGCCAATCCTCCAAAGTGGAGCACGCTCGCGACCAAGACCACCATGACCAGCGATAGCGGCAGAAACACCTTCCAGCCAAGCCGCATCAACTGATCGTAGCGGTAGCGCGGCACCATCGCCTTGACCATGGCGAACATGAAAAACACCAGCGTGCACTTGAAGATGAACCAGAAGATGCCCGGCACCCATGTGAAGGGCGCGACAGCCAACGGCGGCAGCCAGCCGCCTAGAAACAGGATCGTGGTCAGCGCACACATGGTGGTGATGGCCACGTATTCGCCGAGCATGAACAAGAGATAGGGCGTGGATGAGTATTCCACCATGAAGCCTGCGACCAGTTCCGACTCGGCCTCGGGCAGGTCGAACGGGGGTCGGTTGGTCTCGGCCAGCGCCGAGATGAAGAACACCACGAACATCGGGAACAGCACCAGCCAGTGCCAGTCGAACATCGAGGCCGGCAGTCCGGCACGGGTGCCGACCCCGAGCTTCTGGGCATTCACGATGTCGGTCATGTTGAGCGAGCCGACCAACAACAGGACGGTGATGATGACGAGGCCGATGGAGACCTCGTAGGAAACCATCTGCGCCGCCGACCGGAGCGATCCCATGAACGGGTACTTCGAGTTCGACGCCCAG
>PEQZ01000054.1 GCA_002928395.1 Hyphomicrobium sp. | reverse complement strand
GGCGCGGCGGCGCACGCGGCCCGTTCTCAACGAGCTTTTCCCGCGACGATTCCGTCACGTGCACGGCCCGCGCGCGACCAACGCACTGCCCCTCGTTGCCCGCGCGCGACTGAATGTGTTAAGGCACTCCGGGTCGGTTTGACCGGGAGATTTCATGCGTCAGTCCAGGATGTTGGCCGCTCTCATCATGACACCGCTGGTGTTGGCGGGAGTCCTGCCGGCCGCGCGGTCAGCCCAGGCCGGTCCAGCGCTGCTGTTCGATGCGGGTAACGGCACTGTTCTCTACGCCGAAGACCTCGACAACCAATGGCATCCAGCGTCGCTGACAAAGATCATGACGGCCTATGTCGTGTTCAAGGCGCTCAAGGCCGGTAAGATCACTCTGGAAACCAAAATCACGTGCAGTGAAGCGGCCAATCTGCAGCCGCCCAGCAAAGTGGGACTGCCGGTCGGAGCCGAGATGACCGTGGATCTGGCGCTCCAGTCGCTGATCGTCAAATCGGCGAACGACGTGGCTGTCATGCTGGCAGAAGCCGTGGGCGGCAGCGAGGCGGGTTTCATCACCGAGATGAACGACACGGCACGGCGCATCGGCATGTCGCGGACGAACTTCGTCAATGCGAACGGCCTGCCGGCGCCAGATCAGGTGACGACCGCGCGCGATCTGGGCAAGCTGGCCCGCGCCATCGCCCGCGATTTCCCCGAGTACAGTCATTATTGGATGGCGGGCGATGTCCGTATCGGCAAGATCCGGCTCCGGAGCCACAATTCCCTGCTCAAGACGTTCGACGGCGCCGATGGCATGAAGACCGGATTCATCTGCGATTCCGGGTTCAATGTCGTGGCGAGTGCGACCCGCGACGGCCGACGTCTGATGGCCGTCGTTCTCGGGGAGCCGACGGGACATGAGCGTTCGCTGAGAGCCGCCAGTCTTCTTGAGCACGGCTTCCAGAACTACGATTGGAAAACACTGTTCAACGCGTCGACTCTGGAAACCATGCCGCTCGCCGCCGATGCCAAAAGCGTCACAACGGTGCGCGAAACGGTTCTGGCCTGGGAGTGCGGAGCGCGCCGCCGGGGCCGCGCCGTAGCCAACGCAAAGCGGATCAAGGCCAAGGCTGCCGAAATCCGCGCCAAGGCAAAAGCTGCAAAGTCCGGCGCGAACGGCGACGGCAACATCAAGTCCGGCGCGAACGGCGACGGCAACATCAAGTCCGGCGCGAACGGCGACGGCAACATCAAGTCCGGCGCGAGTGGCGACCGGGCGGCGAAAGAAGCGACGTCGTCTCCCGCAACGGCAACGTCTGGTGGTGTTTCGGCAGGTGCGCCGGCGAAACCCGCGGCCGCTTCGGTGGCCAAATAGTCGCGCGACCAGCCGCTGGGCGAAGGGCGAAACCTCAGACGATCAGCTCGAGCTTACGCGGATCACGCACGGGGCAACCCTCGTTGAACGGGGGCTCACGTTCCGCGCCGCCTCGACTGGGCGGAACCTTGCCGGGCGTATCAACGCCGGTGTCTCCACCGGGTCCGGTGGACGGTGGACGGGCACGCTCGGACGGGGCCAACTGTGGGCCCGACTGGCCGCGTTCCTGCCCTGGTCTGGATTTGCCGTCGCCCTCCGCCAATGTTGCATCGGCAGTACCGGCAACCAGAATTGCAACGAGAGCGCCAAGACGGGCACGTTTCAGTTGAGGCCAAGTAACACGTGTCATGGAACAACTCCGGCGGGGACAGACGGTGGCAACGGCATAAACTAGCATGATCGAGGCAAGGCGGCGGCAGCCGACGCTCGCTGAGAAGACAATAGAAAATGATCGGTTCAGGATGGCCGGTCGGCGCCCGCAACCCCCTCGCCCAAAATGCCGTGGCTAAACTGGCTTCAAACTTGCTTCTCAGAGTTTCCAACGGAAGACGGGCAGCGACCGGTTCTGCCCGCAACGACCATTGTGAACGAAAGCAGGCGAGACGAGACCATGAACATCGGCTGGCACCCCGACGAAGATGCAACTCCGACGCCGCGCGAGGTGGAGAACATGGCGGCGGTTCTCGAGGGCCGTCATGGGCGGCATGCGGCCGAGGTTGCTGACTTTTTCTCAATCCATCACGGACAAAGTGGTGACGCAGGCCGCTCGTGGGCCTGGGCCGGAGTTGCCGAGCTCGTGCGCCAACGCGAGCGGCAAAGGATCGAACGGGTGTGAATTGGGTGGCGACAGGGTGCTCGAGATCCAGATGGGGCGCATCGTTTGAGATGCCGTGCCGCAACTGCAGATACCGCCCCAGACGGTCTCTCATGTGCCGGTTCTGAGATTTGCTTCCCTCAGCCGCACGGTTCTGAGCAGATATTGGAACCAAGAGGAACATCAGCATCGCCGAAACCCTCGCGTCCCGACCGCGAAGTTCGCTTCATTCTGCGAAGCGCACGGTGCGAACGTCGCGGTCGAAGGTACACGAACAAAACATGATTCTAGTGTCATAGCGATTAGGAAGTCGGCTCGCTCGAGAAATGCGAGAATGACTCGGACTTCGGAATGATCGCATTAGATCCGACTTGGAGAACCAGGGAATGTGCGGCGCATCCCCAACGTCAGCCAACACGGCGCAGCTGCGACACCTGGCTGATCGCCTTGCCGCATCGGCCCGGCATTTGCTGCAAGGATCGGGGGACCGCGAACGCACGCAGCGCGATGCGCTGGCGGCCTTTGGTGTCCGCATCGTCAGCGCAGGCCTCTTGTATCTGTCGCAGATCGTGCTCGCCCGATGGATGGGTACGACCGAATACGGCGTCTACGTTTTTGTCTGGACTTGGGTTTTGATCCTCGGTGGCCTGTGTCATCTGGGATTGAGCCTCGCCATGATACGCTTCATTCCCGCCTATCGCGAGACGGGCGAGCTGTCCTTGTTGCGCGGACTCATTTACGGCGGCCGATGGGCCGCAATCGCGCTTGGCACGCTCGTCTCCGCTTTTGGAATTGGCGGGCTATGGCTGTTCGGACCGACCGTGTCGAGCCCTTACGTGCTGCCGCTCTATCTCGCACTCGTTTGCATACCGCTCTATGCGCTCACCGATGTTCAGGACGGAATCGGTCGCGGGCATGCCTGGATGGATCTGGCCCTGCTGCCGCCGTACGTTCTGAGGCCGATACTTTTGCTTTTGGCGATGGTCGCCGCACTCGCCTATGGATTGCCCATGCGCGCCGAGACGGCAGCCGGCTCGGCGATTCTTGCAACATGGGCGTCCGGCGTTATCCAGTTGCTGCTGCTCAATCGCCGGCTCGGCACGACGATTGCGGCCGGTGATCGGCACTACACTTTCAAGACTTGGTTTCGTGCGTCTCTTCCGCTGGTCGTGATCGCCGGTTGCGAGCTCGTCCTCCAGAACGCCGACGTCTTGGTGATCTCGCGCTATCTCTCGCCAGCCGATGTCGGCATCTACTTTGCCGCGGCAAAGACCATGAGCCTCATTCTGTTCGTCCACTATGCCGTCGGCAGCGCTGTCGCCAATCGCTTCGCCACGTTGAACGCGCGCGGCGACCGCGAGCACCTTCGCGCCTTCGTGAGGGATGCGGTCAACTGGACGTTCTGGCCGTCGCTCGTCTGCGCAGTGCTGTTGCTTGCGCTCGGGCTGCCGCTGCTGTCGTTGTTCGGATCGCAATTCCAGACCGGGTATCCGGTCATGATCATCCTTGCACTCGGTTTCATGGCGCGGGCATCCATGGGCCCGGCGGAATTCCTGCTCAACATGCTGGGCGAGCAGAACCTGTGCGCCACGGTATTGACGGTGACAGCGGTGCTCAACATCGCGTTGAACTTCGCGCTGGTACCGTCGTTCGGGATGATCGGTGCGGCGACAGCGACTTCCCTGTCGATCACCTTCGCCGCCGCAATGAACTACTTGGTGGCACGTCGACGCCTGGAGATCGATATCGCGATCTGGAGCAATCTTCCGCAGCGTTGAACATGGCCGTTGCTCTGTTCGGCACATTCGACCGGGATTTCGGCATTTGACAGCGATCTTCGCGGACGGGACGAGAGAACAACGGTCTGCAAGCTCGATCCGATGGGTTCGGATCGGATCAGGCTCCATATCACGCGATTTTCAAGCCCGCTCAATCGTTCTCACGTGGCTGTGAGACGACCTTTTCAAACGCGTGCAGGCGGTTCACAACGGTCTCGTGGCGGAGCGGGTCGGCCTGCTGCGCCTCAGGATGCCTTTTTGTCGGGTTGCCGTCGGTTGCACCAGCCCGCTCGCCAATTCATCGAGAGCAGAACACGCAATGAAAGCACTTATGGTAACGGCGGTTGGCCTGACCTTGCTTGCGGCCAGTGTCCTGGCCGCAGTGGGTTCCGATGATCAGCAAAGGGCAGGTATCCGAGAACGCGCTGCTGGCATTTGAACGACGGGCGAATTGGTCGCCTCATCGCTCAAACTGTTACTTTTGGTCGCCTCGTGTAAGACATCCGGCGTCAGACCTTTGGACCAGCCGAGAGCGGGAACAAACGTCAGCTGCGCTACGCGAGCCACAGGCAAGTGATCCGAATCGATCGGGCCTCCACCTCCCTTACGTTTTCTTATTCTTTGGGGTCGGCTGGTCACCGCCAAACCTGGTCTGGTTGCGAACGACCCGTCGGCTGAATTCGCTGAACCGATACTGGTACACGTCGTTACCCGATCGTAAACCGTCGGCGTTCTTCGGCCAGGAATACCGCCCCGGCGGCACCGAGTGACGCATAAAACACCGACGACCTGGCCGCGGTCATGTCCCTGAAAAAGCGTGGGACCCAACTGGCGACATGGATCTCGAAAAACGCGCGTTCCTGGTTCGGGTCGGCATCCTCCCCAATAGACCCGTCGGCTAGACCGGCCATTATCTCGAGAACGGACGAGACGTGATCTTCTGGATCAGTTATCGCGGGATCGCGGGCGATGCCGAGCCTGTCCATGTCGCGCCTGAGCGCCACGAGCGGTGCCTCGCCGCATCCGGCTGCCAGGTAGTTTGAGCTGTAGGGGATCAGTTGGGGCCGGAGCAGCCCAACACCACCAAACAGCAGCTGGTACTCGGCGGCGACGCTCGACGCGCTGAGTGCGGCGGCGATGCGGCCGGTATGGGCGATGGCGTTTCCGACCGTCGTGCCGTCCCCATCGAACCGGGCAGCCTCGGCGAGATCTTCGGCCGAGGGAGGGAACGAGAGAAAGAAAGCGAAAATCCGATAGACATGTGCACGAAGAACCGCCTGCGGCGGACTATCCAGCTCCAACCCGAGCAGGCCAGCATGATGCATCTGTGGCATGGGCAGGCTCCCCAACTCTTCGACGCTCAACTTCCTGCTCATTTCCCGAGCCAGAACTCTGACTCCGATTGGCCCAACCCGCAAGTCTTCAAAACACTCGAATTCCCAATGAATCGGCCATTTTTTGCTGCATTGCAATAGACCGGCCGTCGTCGGTGTTTCGGGACTGGGGGGTAGCATCTGGGCCAGCGGTTCCCACCTTATCGAGTGAACTTGTGTTCCCATTTGAAGTCGCTAGTGTAGCGCATCTGACGTTTGGTACCCACTCGCGGCGTGGCTCGAAGCCAAACGTCAGATGCAAAAGCTACACGAGAATCATAAGCTTGCTAGTGTTCCTCATGGTTCCGACATTTGCTCTCGACGGTGCAGCTGAGGGAAGCAAATGTCGAAACCGGAACACTAGGGTGGAGGTAATCCAGTGTCGCGGCCGCAACTGATTGCATCGATGCCCCCGCGCATTCCCTTGTTGATCGGACGCACGCATGACCATGGCCACAGACATTCTCGACGCCAAGCCGACGCTCGTGGACCCCTTCGGCCGCCATGTCAGCTACTTGCGCGTGTCGGTCACGGATCGCTGCGATTTTCGCTGTGTTTACTGCATGTCCGAGCATATGACATTTCTGCCGAAGCGGGATCTGTTGTCGCTCGAGGAACTCGACAGGCTCTGCTCGGCCTTCGTCGGCAAGGGTGTCAAACGGCTGCGCATCACGGGCGGGGAACCACTGGTCCGCAAGAACATCCTGTGGCTTTTCCAAGCGCTGAGCCGTCATCTCGAATCTGGTGCGCTCGACGAGTTGACGCTGACGACCAACGGCAGCCAGCTCGTCAAATACGCTGGAGACCTCGCAGCGTGCGGCGTTCGCCGCATCAACGTCTCTCTCGACACTTTGAACCCGGATCGATTCAAGGCGATCACCCGCTGGGGTGATTTTTCAACGGTGATCGATGGGTTGGCGGCTGCGGAGAAGGCCGGGCTGGCCGTGAAGATCAACGCGGTGGCGCTGAAGGGTGTGAACGAGGACGAGATCGAGGATCTGGTCCGCTTTGCGCATGGCCGCGGCGCCGACTTGACGCTGATCGAAACCATGCCGCTCGGCGATATCGACGGCGATCGCACGGACCAGTATCTGCCGCTGTCGATCGTGCGCGCGCGCCTCATGGACCGTTTCACGCTGGAGGACATTCCCTATCGAACCGGCGGACCGGCCCGCTATGTGCGCGTCAAGGAGACCGGCGGACGGCTCGGCTTCATCACGCCGATGACCCATAATTTCTGCGAAAGCTGCAATCGCGTCCGGCTGACCTGCACCGGCACGCTCTACATGTGCCTCGGGCAGGATGACGCCGCCGATCTGCGGGCGCCTCTTCGCGCGTCCACCGACGACAGCGCGCTGTTTGCGGCCATTGACGGCGCCATCGCGCGGAAACCGAAGGGCCATGATTTCATCATCGACCGCCGCACCAAGAAGCCGGCTGTCGCCCGGCACATGAGCGTGACCGGCGGCTGAGCGACGCCGCCTTGCGACGTCGATCGGCTTAGTGCTTCCGGTTCCGACATTTGCTTCCCTCAGCTGCACCGTCGAGAGCAAATGCCGGAACCATCAGGAACACGAGCAAGCTTATGATTCTAGTGTCGCGTCGCGCCGTCCGCTGAAACGGAAACCTCCCGACATGCAGGATGTCTCGTCCCCGCCCCACCGCGAGGGCATCGATGCGGCCAACGTCCGCGGCATCGCGGCCATGCTCGCATCAATGGCCGCATTCACGGCCAACGACGTCTGCGTCAAGCTAGCGTCGGAGCGGGTACCGCTCGGCGAGATTATCTTTCTGCGGAATGGCTTTGCAACGCTGTTCCTCGCGGCGGCACTATTCATGGCCTACAGGTCCATCGACGCCGTCCGGTCCGCGCTCGGGCTCCACGCGATCCGATCATCACCAGGGCTGGCTCGGTTGCTGTCGTGGCGGATGGCTGGCGAAGTTTTTGCCACACTGTTGTTTCTCGCGGCCCTTATCCGCATGCCCATCGCCGACATCACGGCCATCGGCCAGTTCACACCGCTGGCGGTGACGGCTGCGGCCGCGCTGTTTCTCAACGAACCCGTCGGCTGGCGGCGATGGATGGCCGCGCTCGCCGGTTTGGTGGGTGTGCTGCTGATCGTTCGCCCTGGCTCGACCGCATTCACGCCTGCCGCATTGCTGGCCCTCGGGTCGATCGGCTTTGTCGTGCTGCGCGACCTGGCCACCCGTCTGATACCCGCCACCGCAATGCCGACGGTGACGCTGACACTGATGTCGGCGAGTTCGGTTACGGTATCGGGGCTCTTGCTGATGCCTTTTGAGACGTGGGTACGGCCGTCGCCGGGCGACTTTCTGTTGTTGATGACGGCGGGATTTTTTCTGCTGGGCGCCTACGCCTTCATCATCGTGGCGATGCGGGCCGGTGAGGTCGCCGTCATCGCGCCGTTCCGCTACTCCGTGATCATCTGGGCGATCGCCGCCGGACACCTGATCTGGAACGAGCTTCCGGACCAGATCTCTTGTGTGGGCATCGCCATCGTGATCGCCGCCGGGCTCTACACCTTCCACCGCGAGCGACTGAAGCGGCGTTTCGCGGCCGAACGTATGGCCGATCCTACGAGAGGGTCGTCCTGACCAGCGCCCGGATCTGATCCAGCGTGAATGGCTTGAGGATCGTGCCGAGCTTCGCGGCCTTGAACGACGACGCGCGCTGAAGGGCGTCGGCGTAACCCGACATCAGCAAGATGCGCAAGCCGGGGTCGAGTTTCAAAGCCTGCTCGGCGAGCGAAATCCCGTCGAGTGCCGGCATCTGTACGTCGGTCACGATGAGGTCGAAGCGATCTCGCCCGCGTGCGAGCCGCTCGAGCGCTTCCGCACCATCCTCGGTTGCCTCAACCGAATGGCCATCGGCCTCGAGGGCGCGGCGAACCAGATCTCGGATCGCCATGTCGTCGTCCGCAAGAAGGATTCTTGCCATTACCTACCCCCTGTCATTGCAGTCATTCAGCCGATGGCATAGCGCGTTCGTGCGTCAATCTGCTGAGTTCACATCGCGTTCGTGACGATGCGGCCGACGTACGGCAGTTCCCGATAACGGTGGGCGACATCCATGCCATAGCCGACAACGAACACTTCCGGGCACTCGAACGCGCGGAAATCGGGGACGAGATCGACCGCCCGCTGCGTCTGCTTGTCGAGCAGCACGCAGGTGGAGATCGACTTCGCCCCGCGCGCGGAAATCAGGTCCTTGGCAAACGCAAGGGTGCGTCCTGAATCCAGTACATCGTCGATCAGCAGCACATTGCGATCGATGACGTCGAGGTCGAGATCGCGCAGAATCTCCACCTGTCCCGACGACGTAGTGCTTTTGCGGTAGCTCGACAGCGTGAGGAAGTCGACTTCCGGCTCGAGGCCTACCCGGTGCATCGCGCGAATGAGATCGGCTGCGAACACGAAGCTGCCCTTCAATACTGCGACCACGAGCAGGCGCTCGAAGTTCCGCTGGGCAATCTCGCTGGCCAGTTCATCGAGGCGCGCGGCGATCGCGTCTGGCGAAAAAACCACTTCGAGGCCTTTGGCCCGGGCGGCGTCCTGTGGCATGGTCGATGTCCCGTGTTTGCACAATTCCAGAGGGCGGAGATGTCGACTGACGATACGGTCGCCTATCGCCAATCCGACCAACCCTGATGTCGAAGTTGTGCACATGAACCCGCCACATTAATGACCGATTGAACCTTGGCCACACTTTTCGCATAAGCTCAGGCCACGTTGAGCTTCACCACGACTTGAATGCTCACCCTGCCGGCCTAGGAATGAACGGACGCATTCGAGTTCAATATCGCGACCAAGCCCGACAACAACACGCGTGGTCAGACCGTGATTCGCCTCTCCAACATCGCATTGAAATACGACAGCGGCCCGGACGTTCTGGCCGAGGTGAACTTTCATCTGCGACCGGGTTCGTTCCACTTCCTGACCGGCCCGTCGGGTGCCGGCAAGACATCGCTGCTGCGACTGCTGTTCATGTCGACCCACCCGACACGCGGGCGGATCGAGATGTTCAACCAGGATGTCTCGCGCATCTCGACCTCCAAGCGTGCCCAGTTGCGGCGCCGGATCGGGATCGTATTCCAGGATTTCCGGCTGCTCGAGCATCTGACCACCTGGGAGAACGTGGCGCTGCCGCTGCGCGTGGTCGGCAAGGATCTGGCCGACTACAAAGAGGACGTGACGGATCTGCTGCAGTGGGTCGGTCTCGGTGACCGGATGCATGCTGCGCCATCCGTTCTTTCAGGTGGCGAAAAACAGCGCGCGGCAATCGCCCGAGCGGTTATCGGCAAGCCTGAATTGCTGCTGGCCGACGAGCCGACCGGAAACGTCGACCCGCAGATGGCCCGGCGACTTCTCAGGTTGTTCATCGAATTGAACAGGCTCGGTACCTCGGTGCTGATCGCGACCCACGACCATCAACTCATGCGGCAATACAAGGCGCCGCGGCTGGAGCTTCACGACGGCCATGTCCGGATCGTATGACAAACCGCGCGGCCCGCTGGGACCGCGACCGGCTCCCCACTTCGAGCCGTTCGACGATGTTTTGACCGGGCCGCCGTCGTCGCCTCCGGCGTCCGGCATGCGTCCGGATTTTGCCGCGGATTACACCCAGCAGCCCATTTCGCCGACTGGACAGCAGGCGGGCCAAACGGCCGCACGGCCGCGCCTCGAAGCCCCCGTCCGCGATCACCCTGCGCCACAACCCGAGATTTATGCGCCGGTCCGCGATGCCAAGACCGAGCGCGAGAAGGGCCATGCGCCCATTGTTCCGGCTGGATCCGTCACCGGACGTTCGCTCACGCTCGTGATTTCGATCATGTGCTTCCTCGCCTGCCTGACCGCCGGCGCGGTCTATATGATCAACCAGTCGGCCAACGCCTGGCTCAAGGACATCGCCAGCGAGATCACGATCCAGGTCGAGCCGAGAGAAAACGTCGACACCGAGAAGACCTTGAAAGAGGTGCTCGCCTTTCTCGGCAAGCAGCCGGGCGTCGCCAACGCAAAATCGCTGAGCGTCGAGACGTCGCAGGCGCTCCTGGAGCCCTGGCTCGGCCAGTCCGACGCCTTGAAGAGCCTGCCGGTCCCGCGCCTCGTGGCCATCGAGGTGGACCGGTCGGCGCCCCCGAAACTCGATGAGCTCAGGGCTGCGCTCACAAAGCAGTTCAAGGGCGTGGGACTCGACGATCACCGGCAGTGGCAACAGCAGATCCGAACGGTCACCC
Organism: Hyphomicrobium sp.; assembly: GCA_002928395.1. Taxonomy (GTDB): domain Bacteria; phylum Pseudomonadota; class Alphaproteobacteria; order Rhizobiales; family Hyphomicrobiaceae; genus JAKAML01. The sequence goes on along the minus strand of PEQZ01000054.1, from coordinate 3,711 downwards.
GTTCATTCGCGCTTGGTGGCTTGGCCATTCTGCTGCTGGTGGCCGCGGCGACAACGGCGATCATCATTTCTGCTACCCGGAGCGCCATGGCATCCAACCGTGAAATCGTCGAGGTGCTGCACTTCGTCGGTGCGACGGACCGATTCATCGCGCGCGAATTCGAAAAGCATTTCCTCCAGCTCGGCATCCGCGCTGGTGTCGTGGGCGCAGGCTCGGCGATGCTGGTATTCCTCGTCATGCCCACGATCATGGAGCTGCTGGGGGGCGGCTCGGTGACGACTGCCGAGCTCAACCGACTGATCGGCGCCGGCGGTCTCGACCCGGCCGGCTATGTCTTGCTGGGGATGGTCGTCGTGGTGGTCGCAGCCTTGTGCATGCTGACCTCGCGCCTCGGCGTGTTCCGCATTTTGAACAGCCGCAACTGATCGGATGCCGGTGGCGCCTGGCCGTGAGCCGTGCCCTCCCGCCATTGACGAATTTCGAACGATGTTCAATGATTTCGTCACACACCTGTCGAATTCAGGTACTGTGGTAGTTGAGGTTTTGAGATCGTAAGCGCGACAGGTTCCAGGTGCAGGAGCGGCGTGCGGAAATGGCTTTTGGGCTCGACAAACGGGCCGTATCTTCGAGATGGGCGCACGCGGGACAGGTACTGCGGACCGGCAATGACAAGATCGGGACGAGCGATGACAGTTGCAGCTGCCGCGTCGACGGCAGTTGTCGTCTTTGGCTTCGTTCTGTTCGCCACCGCCGTGACCCGCGACCGTGTCGATCCGGACCTGCGCGCCGACGGCATCGTGGTTCTCACCGGTGGCGAGCTCCGAATTGCGGAAGGCGCGCGGTTGCTGGCGCGTGGAAAGGCCCGCCGGATGCTGATCTCGGGCGTCAACCCGCGCACCAGCCGCCACGATCTGATGCGGCTCTCCGGGCTCAGCGAGGCTCAATTCAACTGCTGCGTCGATCTCGGCTACGGCGCGCTGGACACCATCGGCAACGCCACTGAGACCCGCATCTGGGCCGAGCAGCGGCAATTCTCCAGTGTGATCGTCGTCACGTCGAGCTACCACATGCCGCGCGGGCTGGCGGAACTGGCGCTGGAGATGCCGCGCGTTCAACTGGTTCCCCATGCTGTCGTTCCGCCGAGCATACGCCACACTGGTTGGTGGCTGCATCTCACGACGACGCGCGTGCTGCTCGGAGAATATCTGAAATTCCTCCCGGCTGCCGCCCGGCTGACCGTGTCGCGGCTCGTGGGGCCGCTGGGGCAGCGTCCGTTGACGTAGGAAAAGGCCGCTTTGAACGGGTGTCGTCTGATCGAAAAGGTCCCCATGCTGCGTTCTGCGCTCTATGCTTTTGCCTTTTATCTGACGACCGCGCTGTTCCTCATCTTTGGATCGCCGTTGCTGTTGGCGCCGCGGCGGTTGGCGATGATGGGCTTGAGAGCCCACGCACGCACCTCGCAATGGCTGCTCGAAGTCATATGTGGAACAAGGCTCGAGGTTCGCGGCCGGGAAAAGTTGCCCGAGGGGCCGTATCTCATCGTTGCCAAGCACCAGTCGGCCTGGGATACCTTCGCCTTGATCCCGCTGTTCCGCGACCCGGCCGTGGTTTTGAAGGACGAACTCAAGTGGATCCCGCTCTACGGCTGGTTCTGTGTGAAATTCGAGCACATCCTCGTCCGGCGCGACAAGGCTGCGGCTGCACTCAAGACCATGCTGCGTGACGCTGCGGCGCGCGTAGGCGAGGGCCGCGAGATCCTTATTTTCCCTGAGGGTACGCGGCGGGCTCCAGGGGCCGAGCCCGATTACAAGCCCGGCTACATTGCGCTTTACGAGCATCTCGGCGTACCCTGCGTGCCGCTCGCTCTCAACTCGGGCGCATTCTGGCCACGCCGAAGCTTGATGCGTTACCCAGGCACGATCGTCGTGGAATTCCTCGATCCGATCCCGCCCGGCCTGCCGCGCAAGGACTTCCGCCGGTTGATCGAAACCCAAATCGAAGCGGCGACCGACCGGCTGCTGGTCGAAACCGCCCGGACCCGACCCGCGCCCTGCTTGGGACCCGAAGCCCGACAGCGGTTGCAAAAATTGAACATATAAGAAACATAACGCGAACATTTGTTGACATCACGGGCCATCGAGCCTATCTTTTCCTCGTGCCGATGGCAGAGAACCGGGACCCGTGCATGGTTGCGCAATCGAAATTCCTGGCACCAATCTCAGAAGTGATATGGGACCAGAAGTACCGGCTGAAGGAGCCGGATGGCACGCCGCTCGAGGCGTCGTTTGGCGATACGGCGCTGCGTGTCGGGCGAGCTGCGGCCGGCACCGAGCGCGGCGGCAAGAAGCCGCGCGAGCGGTGGGCCGAGCGCTACGCGGAAGCGATTGCAACATACGAGTTCCTGCCGGCGGGCCGCATTCTCGCAGGCGCCGGCACAGAGCGGCGAGTGACCCTGTTCAATTGCTTTGTGATGGGCCCTGTAGCCGACGATCTCGGTGGCATCTTCGATTCTGTCCGCGAGGCGGCCCTGACGATGCAGGCCGGTGGCGGAATCGGCCAGGACTTCTCGACGCTACGGCCCAAGGGTGCTCTGGTCAAAAGCATTGCGGCCGACGCTTCGGGACCCGTCGACTTCATGGACGTATGGGATGCGATGTGCCGCACCATAATGTCCGCAGGATCGCGGCGCGGGGCGATGATGGCGACGCTCCGCTGCGATCATCCGGATATCGAGGCGTTCATCGCCGCCAAGCAGAACCCCTCTCGACTGCGGAACTTCAATCTCTCGGTGCTGGTCACGGACGCATTTCTGGCAGCCGTCGACAAGGACCAGCCGTGGGACCTCGTGTTCGATGGCCGAGTTTATGCCACGGTCGACGCGCGAGGGCTTTGGGATCAGATCATGCGCGCGACCTATGATTTCGCCGAACCCGGTGTCATCTTTATCGACCGCGTGAATGCACTCAACAACCTCCGCTACTGCGAGACGATCCAGGCCACGAACCCGTGCGGCGAGCAGCCGTTGCCGCCTTATGGTGCCTGTCTCCTCGGCTCCATCAATCTGGCGCGGTTGATCGCCGATCCCTTCACCCCGCGCGCCAGACTGGATGAGACGCGGCTCTGTGATCGCGTTGGACTGGCGGTCAGGTTCCTCGACAGCATGATCGACGCATCGCGCTATCCGCTCGAAGCGCAGCGGCGGGAGGCAATAGCCAAGCGGCGCGTCGGGCTCGGGGTAACGGGGCTGGCCGATGCGCTGATCTACTGCAACGTGCGCTACGGTGGTCCAGAGGCCGTGGCGCTAGCCGAGGACTGGATGGGCAAGATCCAGCATGTGGCATACGAATGCAGTGCAGCACTTGCAGCGGAGAAAGGCGCGTTCCCGCTTTACGACCGTGATGCCTTCCTGTGCCGCCCGAACGTTGCAGCACTCGATGGCGAGGTTCGCGACGCCATCGCCAGGTTCGGCATCCGCAACGGCTGCCTGACTTCGATTGCGCCAACGGGAACGACCTCGCTGTTGGCGGGCAACGTATCGAGCGGTATCGAACCCGTTTTCGACCTCGTTTATCAGCGGCGAGTGCTGAACGCCGACGGATCAAAGCGCGTGGAAACGGTCGAGGATGAAGCCTATCGCCGGTTCCGTGAGCTGCACGGCCTCGAGGCGCCGCTGCCGCCCGCGTTCGTTACGGTGGCTCGACTTGAACCGCG
>PEQZ01000053.1 GCA_002928395.1 Hyphomicrobium sp. | reverse complement strand
GGGTGCAACCGCTATCGAGTACGGCCTGATCGCCGCTCTCGTCGGCGTTTCGATCATCGTCGGCCTTGAGTCGCTCCGCGACGCCCTGAACGCCATCCTCGCTCAGATCTCGGCAGAGCTCAACGGCGTTTGATTTCCGCGGGCCGCGAGGCCCAAGGTTCAAAAAGCCGCGAATGGACGGGGTCGAAAGACCCGTGACTGGAATGGGTCGAAAGACCCCAGACTGGAATGGGTCGAAAGACCCGATAAGCGAGCCGCCCGGTGCCTTGCGCCGGGCGGTTTCGTGTTTCGGAAACGGGTGCATCCAGTCGACGCCCGATGACTTCGGGTCGGGAAATTGGAAAGAACCCGTTCGAATTCGTCAATCACTTGTTTGCTTTGGTGGCGAAAAGCCGGCCGCCGCTGAGGTCTAGGCGGCTGATTTAAGGATCGTCTTTAGGACCATGCGTTAGTGTCGGGCCACGGTGGGTGCACGAGGCAGCGTGCGGCGATCGTGACTTGCGTCTCGCGGGTGAATTGGTGGGAGCCGGATTAAGTGCCTTGAGGAGGCGAAAATGATACAATTCAATGAAACCTCAGGTCTGTATGCGTCCTTCGCAACCGACGAGCGGGGTGCAACGTCCGTCGAGTACACGGTGATCATCGCCACGATTGCACTCGGAATCATCGGGACGGTTGACGATATTGGGCCGGCGCTGGTTGTGATCTTCAACAACGCGGCGGCACTGCTCAACGCAGTTTGATGGGCAAGGCCCGGGCCCCAGCGGACCTGGGAGACGCCATTCACCGGCGATTAACCCTTCTGCGGCACACTTAGAACGGCGTATCACAGCCCCAGCGTGGGGCTTTCGAAGGGGTCGAGTTCCGTGTTCGAGTATCCGTTGCTGTTCATATTTCCGCTGGCGATGGCCTATGCCGCCGTGTCGGATCTACTGACGATGACCATCCCGAACCGCATTTCGCTGGTTCTTCTCGCGACATTTTTCGTTCTGGCTCCGCTCGCAAGTTTCACCTGGGTGGCCTTCTGGCAGCACTTGGCCGTAGGCGGCGTGGTGCTGGCGGCAGGTGTTGCGCTGTTTGCACTCGGCGTGTTCGGCGGGGGCGACGCCAAACTTCTGGCCGCGGCCGCGTTGTGGCTCGGGCTCGATCATATCGTTCCATTCTTCGGCAACGTCGCGATCATTGGCGGCGTGATGTGTGTCGTGATCCTGCTGTACCGTAAGATGGTTCCAGCCGTTATCCTTTCGCTGCCCGGATGGTCGCTGCCGGGTTGGGCTGTTCGGCTGCATGATCCGAAGTCGGGGGTGCCTTATGGCATCGCGATCGCTGGCGCGGCCCTCCTGATCTATCCCAAGACACAGTGGTACTCGGCTTTCATTTCCTGATCGGCTCCCGATCGGCCGCGGCTCGAAGGCGATCGGTGCGGCTCATCGGCGGCAGAATTGCTGACCCGGATTTCCGTGCCGATTTAGGCCCCGGGTTAACCTCACATTGACGTTTGTCGCGCAGACTGATCCTCGGAATTGGGGGTCGAGGCCCTGGGTTGAAAGGACCTATTGCGCGATGAAACGAGCACAATTGATCGGTATGTCAATTGCTGGTGTGGCCGGCATCATGGCCTTCGTCATGGTCAAAGGGATTGTCAACAAGCCACAGCCGCAGAAGCAGGTCGCGGTTCAGGTCAACGCGACCGAAGTGCTCGTTGCCCGCGCCGATATCGGCCTTGGACAGATCGCCACCGAAAAAGACTTCAAGTGGCAGACCTGGCCAGCGGACGCGCTGACGCCGACATTCATTACCAAGGCACAAGGCACAGCCGTCATGCGCGAGCTGTCCGGCGCAATTGCGCGGGCGCCGATCATCGCCGGTGAGCCGATCACCGCATACAAGCTGATCAAGCCCGGCCAGGGTGGCGTGCTCGCGGCGATCCTGCCGGCCGGCATGCGCGCCATTTCGACCAAGATCAAGGAAGAGACCTCCGTCGGACGCCTGATCCTGCCCAACGATCATGTCGACGTCATTCTGATCCGCCGCCTCCGGACCAAGGGTGGTGGTGAAGAGCATGTCTCCGACACGCTGTTCCGCAACGTCCGCGTCCTCGCGCTCGGCCAGCAGATCGAGAGCAAGGAAGGCAAGAAGTCCACCGAGGGGTCGGCCAATACGGCCACCCTCGAGCTCACGCCGAAACAGTCGGAGCTGCTCGCGCTTGCCGCTTCGATGGGTGAGCTTTCTCTCGCGCTCCGCTCGGTGGCCGATTTGGCCGGCGAGAGCGGCCCGAGCGGCGGCAACGATCTCAATAAGCAGCGTGGCAATGCCATTCGTATCCTGCGTTACGGCGCCAGGTCGCGCGCGTACGGCGTCAACTGAAAACTCCAGCTTCGGCAGTGACGAGGATTAGGAAGGTTAAGACTATGCGGAACTCCCTCACCAGGGCCATCGGCGCGATTGTTCTGACGCTGGCTGGAGCCTTGAACATCCCTGCGCTCGCCGGTCCCAAGGATCGTGATGCTGCGCAGGCACCCGATGTCAGCCAGCACTCCGTGCTGACGATCCCCCACAACGCGACTTTTCCCCTGACGAAGAAGGTCGCGATCAGCAACGGCAAGTCGTTCCTGGTTCAGTTCCCGTTCGAACTCAAGGACGTGCTCGTCTCCGATCCCCAGAAGGTCGACGCCGTCGTTCAGTCGGCCGACCGCGTGTTCCTGATCGCCAAGAAGGCGGGGCAGACCAATGCCTTCTTCTTCGACACGAACGGACAGCAGGTGTTGACCGTCGAGGTGACGGTGGGCGTCGATCTGACGAGCCTCGATCAGCTGCTCAAGCGATTGATCCCGGGCTCGAACGTAAAGTCCGAGATTGCCGGCAAGGCGCTCGTTCTGGTCGGATCGGTCAGAACGCCGCTCGACAGCAACCGCGCCGCCGACATCGCCGAGCAGTTCGCCGAGGCGAACACTGAACTCATCCAGTCCGTCAGCAATGGTGGCGGGGCGAGCGGGAACCCCGGTGGGGGCCAGCAGGGCGGCAGCCTAAGTGCCAGCTTCTCGTTGCAGCCGGGCGGCAACAACGGCGGCGGCAGCGCGGCCAAGAAGGTGATCAACCTGCTCGCGGTCGAAGGTGAAGAGCAGGTGATGCTCAAGGTCACCGTGGCAGAAGTCCAGCGTTCGCTGCTCAAGCAGTTCGGCATCAACCTTGGTGCGGCGATCAACGCCGGCAACTTCTCGACCGCACTGCTGACGGCGAACGCCTTGCCGTTGACGGCTGCCGCCGGTCTTGGTGGGTTGCCTGTTCCGGGAATCTCCACGGCGGGTGCCGGTGCCGGAGCGCTCTCTAACTTCAATTCCGGACCGGTCAATGCGAACGCACTACCCTTCGGCAACAGCGGTCTTGCTGGTGTGGCGGACTTGGGCGGCAGTCGCATCTCCCACGCCATTCGCGCACTCGAGCGGGACGGCCTGATCAAGACACTGGCTGAACCCAACCTCACGGCGATCTCTGGCGAATCGGCCAAGTTCCTCGCAGGTGGCGAGTATCCGGTACCGGTGGTCGACAGCTCGGGGCAGATCTCGGTCGTCTATCGGGAGTTCGGCATCGGCGTCACATTCACGCCGATCGTCCTCTCGGAAGGCCGCATCTCGCTCAAGATCGGCACCTCGGTCAGTGAGCTCTCCAACCAGGGCGCCGTGCAGATTTCCAACCTTTCGATCCCGGCACTGAGGACCCGCAAGGCAGAATCGACCGTCGAATTGCCGTCTGGAGGGTCGTTGGCCATGGCTGGTCTCCTCTCCGAGGATACTCGGCAGAACGTCGACGGGTTCCCGGGCCTCAAAGACCTGCCGGTACTCGGCACGCTGTTCCGCTCGCGTGACTTCATCAAGCAAGAGACCGAACTCGTCGTGATCGTGACGCCCTACCTCGTGCGCCCCGCTTCACGCCAGCAGCTCGGCCGTCCGCTCGACGGACTAGCCGATGCCTCTGACATGAAGGCCAACTTTCTCGGTCACCTCAACCGCATCTACGGCCGCGGCCAACCGCAGCCGGCAGGCGATCTGAAGGGCGACTACGGGTTCATCGTCGAATAAGCCGACCGCTGGAGATCATCACCATGCCTAACATCACTCTGAAAGCGGGCGTCCGGTCGAACGGTGCCCCATCGCGCAGAATGACCGTGACCGTCACCAAGGCCATAGCGGTATCGGCACTCGCGCTGTTCGCTGCTGGTTGCAAGGAAAGTCCGGGAACGCCGCAGGTTGCGGGCTGGACGCTGGTCGATCCGTCTCAGCGGCATCCGATCCTGGTTTCGCAGAAGCCCACTCACATGCAAATCCGCGTCTCGCGCGGTTCGCACGGGCTGACGCCATCGCAGCGCGCGGATGTCCTCGACTTCGCGGCCCGCTTCCGGGCGACGGATGCCGGCAACAGCCGGCTGATCATCTCGGCACCGTCCGGTTCGGCCAACGAGGTCGCGGCCATGCACGCGGTGCAGGATATCCGCGGGCTTCTCGACGAGAATGGATTCCCCGAAACCGCGATTACGGTCGAGGCCTATCACCTCGAGAACGATCCGCAACCGCCGGTTCGCGTGTCCTACCTCAAGTATGTCGCAGAGGCACCCGAATGCGGCTATTGGCCGACCAATCTGGCGAACGAACCCGGCAACCTTCCCTATGCCAACTTCGGCTGCGCCACGCAGCGCAACCTGGCAGCCCACATCGCCAACCCGGCCGACCTGCTAGGACCGCGCACCGAAACCGCACGGGCTTCCGAACGCCGCGGCACGAACTGGGACAAGTACGTGAAGGGCGAGACGTCCGGCGCGACCAAGTCGTCAGACGAGAGGGTAGACACCAGGACTCAGAACTGAGGTCGTGACGTCATGACAAAGCAATCACTCTCGGGACAGGACCACGACATGTCGACCAGCCATGAACTCGTCGAAGTAGGCGACGGCATCGAGCCGACCGGGGACATCCAGGTCGGCCGTGCGCGACCCATTCCGCGCATTTCGATCCAGGCGTTCTGCGAAGATCCGCAGTTCACGCAAGTGCTGCAAGTGGCTGCCGAGGATCGGCGGCTGACCAAGGCCCATGTCAGCGTGCACATGGGCGGCGCTTCGGCTGCGGTTGCGCACTACCAGGAAAGCCCGACGCCGAACCTCATCATCATCGAAAGCTCGCTGCCGCGGGCCGCACTGATCGGCGAGCTCGACAAGCTGGCTGAGAGTTGCGACGCCGGCACCAAGGTTGTCATCATCGGCCACCTCAACGACGTGATCCTCTACCGTGAGCTTCTGAAGCGCGGCGTCAGCGAGTATCTCGTGGCGCCTGTTTCGCCGCTGCAGCTGATGGAGAGCCTGTCGAACCTCTATAACAACCCGGAGGCCGATCCGGTCGGTCACGTGTTTGCCTTCATCGGAGCCAAGGGCGGCGTCGGTTCGTCGACCATCTGCCACAACACGGCATGGACGCTTTCGGAGGCGCTGAAGGGCAACGTCATCGTCGCCGACCTCGATCTGGCGTTCGGAACGACCGGTCTCGACTTTAATCAGGACCCCGTGCAGGGGATCGCGGAAGCGCTGGCCAGCCCAGAGCGGCTCGACGAGGTGCTTCTCGATCGCCTTTTGACCAAGTGTTCGGAGCGGTTGTCGATCTTTGCAGCTCCGGTCATCCTCGATCGCGACTACGACATCTCGGCAGACGCCTGCGACATGGTGATAGACGTCGTGCGCCAGAACGTGCCGTTCGTCGCAATCGACATGCCGCACGCATGGACATCCTGGTCGAAGCGAATCCTGACGCAGGCCGACGAGGTGGTCATCACGGCTGCCCCAGATCTCGCCAATCTGCGCAATGCGAAAAACATGGTCGATTTCCTACGCGCCAGCCGCAAGAACGACAGCAAGCCGCACCTCCTGATCAACATGACGGGTGTGCCGAAGCGGCCGGAGATCAGCATTAAGGAGTTCGAGCAGGCGCTCGATTTGAAGGTGCTGGGCGAGATCAAATTCGACAGCGAGACGTTCGGGCAGGCGTCCAACAACGGCCAGATGATCGAGGAGATCAACGCCAAGTCGGAAGCGGCCGCTACATTCCGCGACATCGCTCTCGCCATCACGCATCGACGCGAAACCCGCGTCGAGAAGAAGACGTCGGCTCTGGCGGGGCTTGCTCCGTTACTCGAGAAGTTCAAGTTCAAGCGCTGAGGTCTCATCGATGTTCGGAAAACGCTCAAACGATCCGCAAGCGCCGAAGCGCATTGCCCAGCCTCAGGCTCAGCCGGCGCCCGCAATGCGGCCGACCGAGAGCGGCAAGGCAGCGTCCGCCACGCCCGCGGCCGCGCCTCCGAAGCCGGAGCCCGAGGCCCAGCCTCAGCGCCGCCATTCGGAAGAGTACTACGACGTCAAGACGACGGTGTTCAACGCGCTGATCGACACCATCGATCTGACGCAGCTCGCCAAGCTGGATGCGGCCGCCGCGCGCGAAGAAATTCGCGATATCGTGAGCGAGATCATCCAGATCAAGAACGTCGTGATGTCGATTGCCGAGCAGGAAGAGCTGCTCGAAGACATCTGCAACGACGTGCTCGGATACGGGCCGCTGGAACCACTGCTGGCACGTGACGACATTGCCGACATCATGGTCAATGGCGCCAACACGACCTATATCGAAGTCAACGGCAAGGTGCAGCGGACGGGCGTCCGCTTCGCAGACAACACGCAGTTGATGAACATCTGCCAGCGCATCGTCAGCCAGGTGGGCCGGCGCGTCGATGAATCGAGCCCGATCTGCGATGCCCGTCTCCCTGACGGAAGCCGTGTCAACGTCATCGCGCCACCGTTGGCGATCGACGGCCCTGCCCTCACCATTCGTAAATTCAAAAAGGACCGGCTCAAGCTCGAGCAGCTGGTCAAGTTCGGCTCGATCACGCCGAACGCCAAGACCATCCTCGAGATCATCGGCCGCGTTCGTTGCAACGTGCTGATCTCGGGCGGCACGGGTTCAGGAAAGACGACGCTGCTCAACTGCCTCACCGGCTCGATCGACAACGACGAGCGCATTATCACGTGCGAAGACTCGGCCGAGCTTCAATTGCAGCAGCCGCATGTGGTGCGCCTCGAAACCCGTCCGCCCAACCTCGAGGGCGAGGGCGAGATCAAGATGCGCGACCTGATCAAGAATTGCCTGCGTATGCGACCCGAGCGGATCATCGTCGGTGAGGTCCGCGGGCCTGAAGCATTCGATCTTCTGCAGGCCATGAACACGGGTCACGACGGTTCGATGGGCACGCTGCACGCCAACAGCCCGCGCGAAGCCATCGGCCGATTGGAGAGCATGATCATGATGGGCGGCTACACGCTGCCTATTCGTACCATCCGTGAAATGATCGTCGGTTCGATCGACGTGATCGTGCAGGCGTCGCGACTGCGCGACGGCTCGAGAAAGATCACGCACATTACTGAAGTGATCGGCATGGAAGAGGACGTGGTCACGCTGCAGAACATCGTCGTGTTCGAGATCCTCGGCGAAGACGCCAACGGCAAGATCGTCGGTCGCCACCGTTCGACCGGTATCTCGCGGCCCAAATTCTGGGACCGTGCTGAATACTACAACGAGGAAGACCGGCTCGCCGCGGCGCTCGCCGGTTCTGAAGTCGTAGACGCAAACGGCAACGTCCTCGGAGAGGCACATGGCTGACCTCGATTTGATACCATTGTTGGCGCCGATTCTTGCGGCGGTTGCGCTCGTTTCGATCGTGTTCGCGCTGATGTGGCCCTACATTTCGGGTGACGGCGCATCCGAGAAGCGCATCCAGACGGTGACGGAGAACCGCACCAAGACCGTTGCGGCGCGCAGCCAGGCGGAAACGGTCGCGAACCGGCGCAAGCAGGTCCAGGATACGCTCAACGACATCGAGGTCCGCGAGAAGAAGGAAAAGGTTACGCTGCGCTTGAAATTGCAGCAGGCTGGTCTCGAAATAACGCCGAAGTCGTTCTGGATGATCAGCGCCGGCGTCGGCGTGGTGACGACGGTCTCGATCTACCTCTCGTTCCAGCCGACAGTTCTGGTCCAGCTCGGTGCATTGGTTGGCGGTTTTGTCGGCATGTTCGGCCTGCCCCGGTGGATCCTCTACAAGATGATTCAGCGGCGTCAGGCGAAGTTCCTCCGCGAGCTTGCGAACGCGCTCGACGTCGTGACACGCGGCGTGAAGTCCGGTCTGCCGCTCAACGAATGCTTGCAGATCGTCTCGCGGGAAAGCCCGGAGCCGATCTGCAGCGAATTCCGCGAAGTGGTTGAGCAGCAGCGCATCGGCGTGTCGCTTGCGGAAGGTCTCGAGCGCATGACGCAGCGCATGCCACTGCAGGAAGTGAAGTTCCTGACCATCGTGATCTCGATTCAGCAGCAGTCGGGCGGCAATTTGTCCGAAGCTTTGGCCAACCTCTCCGGCGTCTGCGTGATCGCATAAGGATGCAGATGAAGGTGCAGGCGATGTCGTCTGAAGCCAAGGCCTCCGCCATGGTTCTCGCCTCGCTGCCGTTCATGGTCACGTTCATGATCTACGGAGCTTCGCCCGATTACATTGCGCCTTTGTTCGCCACCAAGACGGGCAACTTCTTCGTCATCGCCGGCCTGGGTTGGATGGGTTGCGGCGTGATGGTGATGCGCAAGATGATCAACTTCAAGTACTGAGAAATGAGCTGCCGAGTGTGGCTGACTGCTGCGGTTACGACGTTAACATTCGTCTAGGTTCAAGGGTGCCTTCATGATCATTGAGATCGTCGATACGATCATGCGTCCCCAGTTCATCGTGACGCTGCTGGCCGCGGTTTCCGCCTTTGCGACCGTGCTGACGATTGCCCTGCCGATCCTTTCGCGCGACCGCATGAACCAGCGCATGAAGGTCATGGCGATCGAGCGCGACAAGATGCGGGCTTCTCGGCTCGCAGAAGTAAACACCAAGGACGGCAAGACCAAACTGCGGCAGACGCCCAAGGGGTTCATGCAGCAGATCGTCGACCAGTTCGATCTGCGCCAGAAGTTCGATACCGAAGAAGTGCGCAACAAGCTGAAGATGGCCGGCCTTCGCGGCCAGGCCCCGCTCGTCGCTTACATGTTCTTCCGCCTCGCTATGCCAGTGATTGTATTCCTCGGCACGCTTTTCTACCTGTTCGTAATGTCGAAAGCAGTCTACCCGCCGTTCATCAAGGTCATGATGGCGGTCGGCGCAGCCTTCGCCGGCTTCTACCTGCCCAACCTGTTCATCGAGAACATCGCGCAGAAGCGGCAGACACTAATCAAGCGCGCTTTTCCGGACAGCCTCGACATGCTGCTGATTTGCGTTCAGTCGGGTATGTCGGTGGAAGCCGCGTTCGGCAAGGTTGCCCGCGAAGTTGCAACACAGTCGGTCGAACTTGCCGAAGAACTGTCGCTGACCACGGCCGAGCTGTCATATCTTCCAGAGCGTCGGCTCGCCTACGAAAACCTCGGACGGCGCACGGGGCTGCCCGGCGTCAAGGCTGTCGCCACAGCGCTCATTCAGGCCGAGCGGTATGGTACGCCCGTCGGACAGGCATTGCGCGTGATGGCCAAGGAAAATCGCGATATTCGTATGTCGGAGGCCGAGAAAAAGGCGTCGGCCTTGCCGCCGAAGCTCACAGTTCCGATGATCATCTTCTTCCTGCCGGTGTTGTTCGTCGTCATTCTGGGACCGGCGGCGATCAAGTTCTGGAAGATGGGCTGACGATTACGGGCCCACGCCGCCGAGGGTGACGCCGCTCGGTCCTGTTTCGCGGGGCATTGACCGTGGCAAACGTCGACGAGTGACGCCGCCGCTTCAGAGTTGGTTACGCGTGGAGCCTTGGCCCCTGGCCAGGGCTTTTCGCGTTTTGGAGCCAAAGTAATTCGTGCGGCCGTGGGCTGGACCCTGCCAAAAAACCGCCGAGCAGCGGCGTATGCCCGTTGATGTGAGCGGGGGAAGCCGCGAAGCTCCCCCCTGCTCGATGTCGGAACTGTGTCGGCCGGCGCCGGGTGCCTCGTCGGCACCTGAAGCGCCATGCGAAGACCGCTTACATATCCATGCCGCCCATGCCACCCATTCCGCCCATGCCGCCGCCGTGGCCATGGCCGCCAGCGTCGCGCTTCGGCGCGTCGGCAACGGCTGCCTCGGTGGTGATCATGAGACCGGCGATGGAAGCTGCGTCCTGGAGTGCCGTGCGCACGACCTTGGCGGGATCGATGATCCCCTTCTCGATCATGTCGCCGTACTCGCCGGCCTGGGCGTCGTAGCCGAACGTGGCGCTCTTGGTCTCGAGCACCTTGCCGACCACGATCGAGCCTTCGACGCCGGCGTTCTCGGCGATCTGGCGGATCGGTGACTGGAGCGCGCGGCGAACGATGGCGATGCCGGCTTCCTGGTCGGGGTTGTCGCCCTTGACGGTGATGGCGATCGACGCCTTGAGCAGCATGACGCCGCCGCCTGCGACGACGCCTTCTTCGACCGCGGCGCGGGTGGCGTTGAGTGCGTCGTCGACGCGGTCCTTACGCTCCTTGACCTCGATCTCGGTGGCGCCGCCGACCTTGATGACGGCCACGCCGCCGGCAAGCTTGGCGAGACGCTCCTGCAGCTTCTCCTTGTCGTAGTCCGAGGTCGTCTCCTCGATCTGCGCCTTGATCTGGTTGACGCGGGCTTCGATGTCCTTCTTCTTGCCCGAGCCGTCGATCACCGTGGTGTCGTCCTTGGTGATGGTGACGCGCTTGGCACGCCCCAGCATATTGAGCGTGACGTTCTCGAGCTTGATGCCGAGGTCCTCGCTGATGGTCTGGCCGGCGGTGAGGACGGCGATGTCCTCGAGCATGGCCTTGCGACGATCACCGAAGCCCGGCGCCTTGACGGCTGCGACCTTGAGGCCGCCGCGCAGCTTGTTGACGACGAGGGTTGCGAGCGCTTCGCCCTCGATGTCCTCGGCGATAATGAGCAGCGGCTTGCCGGTCTGGACGACGGCCTCGAGCACGGGGAGCAGCTGCTGAAGACCAGAGAGCTTCTTCTCGTGGATGAGGATGTAGGGATCGTCGAGCTCGGCGATCATCTTGTCGGCGTTGGTGATGAAGTAGGGCGAGAGGTAACCGCGGTCGAACTGCATGCCTTCGACGACCGTGAGTTCGCTCTCGAGGCTCTTGGCTTCCTCGACGGTGATGACGCCCTCGTTGCCGACCTTCTGCATGGCTTCGGCGATCATGTTGCCGATGGCGGCCTCGCCGTTGGCGGAAATTGTACCAACTTGGGCAATTTCGGCCGAGTTCTTCACCTTTTTGGCCTTCTTGCCGATCTCCTCGACGACCTGGATGACGGCTTTGTCGATGCCGCGCTTCAGATCCATCGGGTTCATGCCGGCGGCGACCGACTTCAAGCCTTCACGGACGATGGCCTGGGCGAGCACGGTTGCCGTCGTGGTGCCGTCACCGGCAACGTCGTTGGTCTTGGAGGCCACTTCGCGCACCATCTGGGCGCCCATGTTCTCGAACTTGTCCTCGAGCTCGATTTCCTTGGCGACGGTGACGCCGTCCTTGGTCGTGCGCGGGGCGCCGAAGCTCTTCTCGATGATGACGTTACGGCCCTTGGGACCGAGGGTCACTTTCACTGCGTTGGCAAGAATGTCGACGCCACGCAGCATCTTTTCGCGGGCGTCGGGGCCGAAGTGGACGATTTTTGCAGCCATGTGGGCGTGCTCCTGAAAGGTGGGGTATGGGGAGTGGGGAATTGATCCGCGGGTCAAGCCCGAGGATAAAGGCGCGGAATAAAGTCGGGGTGCCTAGCCGTCACTGGGCCGGGCCGCACCGTCACTTCTCCAGCACGCCCATGATGTCGCTCTCCTTCATGATCAACAGCTCCTGGCCGTCGATCTTGACCTCGGTGCCGGACCACTTGCCGAACAGCACCTTGTCGCCCTTCTTGAGGTCGATGGGGACGAGCTTGCCGGCTTCGTCGCGGGCGCCCGGGCCGACAGCGACGACTTCGCCCTTTTGCGGCTTCTCGCCGGCCGTATCCGGAATGATGATGCCGCCGGCAGACTTGGTCTCGCTTTCCGCGCGCTTGACTACGACGCGGTCGTGGAGGGGACGGAACTTCATTGGAAATAATTCTCCGATTTCAGTGGCTTATGGCTGATCCTGCCAAATCCCGTGGATCTGGGTGTGGCGCTGTTAGCACTTGAGTTGCGTGAGTGCTAAAGGCTGCCAGTGACATAGGCGGCGCGGCTCGTGGTGTCAAGAACCGAGCTCGATCGGAGACCAATCATTATCAATGGCTCGAGGCAGACAATAAAGTAAGGCCGCAATAAGCGGTCGTCAGTCGACGCCGTGGTACGACTGGCCGCGGCGGCCAGCAAAAAAAGTCTTCAGCAACAGCGCGGACTCGGTTTCGGCGATGCCAGCGTAGATTTCAGGGGTGTGGTGGCAGGTTGCGTGGGTGTAAACGCGCGGACCCTGCTCGATGCCGCCGCTCTTCGGGTCGCTGGCGCCATAGTAAAGGCGCCGCACGCGGGCGAACGAGATCGCTGCCGCGCACATCGGGCAGGGCTCCAGGGTGACATAGAGGTCGCAACCGACGAGCCGCTCTGAACGCAGTAGGGCGCAGGCGGAGCGGATGGCAAGCATTTCCGCATGCCCGGTCGGGTCTGCGAGTTCGCGCGTGCGGTTACCGGCCGCGGCGAGAACCGCACCATCTAGCCCGACGACGACCGCGCCGACAGGTACCTCGCCGCGTGATGCTGCGGCGCGGGCTTCGGCAAGTGCACGATCCATGTGGCCGATCCTCGCTTCCGGTGTCATACAGTCGCTTCCTCAATCGGCATTGGATCACATGGACAAACGCGACGACCGTCAACGCCCGCCCGCGCGGCCAACGCAGCGTAACACTCCGCGTCCGGCCCGCCAGGCAAAGCCCGGCGAAAAGCCTGGGGCGAAACCGTCGGCTGAGCGACCGGCCGCGCCCAAGCCACCCGAGCCGATGCGTATCGCCAAGGCCATGGCGCGGGCCGGTCTCTGCTCGCGGCGCGAGGCTGAGCGCTGGATCGCCGATGGCCGGGTGCGTGTCAACGGCACGCTTCTCACGACGCCCGCGCTCGATGTCGGGCCAAAGCACAAGATTCTGGTCGATGGCCAGCCGCTGCCGCTCGCAGAACCCGTCAGGCTGTGGCGCTATCACAAGCCGCGCGGGCTGGTAACGACACACAACGACCCCGAGGGCCGGGCGACGGTGTTCCACAGCCTGCCCGACGACATGCCGCGCGTGATTTCAATCGGCCGGTTGGATTTCAATACGGAGGGCTTGTTGCTGCTGACCAACGACGGCGAGCTTGCGCGTCACTTGGAGCTGCCCGAAACCGGCTGGCTGCGCCGCTACCGGGTGCGGGCGCGCGGTCGGGTCTCGCAGGCCGATCTCGACAAACTGAAGGACGGCATCGAGATCGAGGGCGTGGAGTATGGGCCGATCGAGGCCACAATCGACACGTTCCAGGGCGCGAATGCGTGGCTGACGTTGGGCCTGCGCGAGGGCAAGAACCGGGAGGTGCGCAAGATCCTCGGCTCGCTCGGGCTCGAGGTTGGCCGGTTGATCCGCATCTCTTTCGGGCCGTTCCAGCTGCTCGATCTGAAGGAGGGCACGGTGGAGCTGGTGAAGCGCCGCGTGCTCGCCGACCAGATGGGGCCGACGCTCGCCGCCGAGTTCGGGCTGCTGGGCGAGATCGAACCGGAGCGGCCGAAGCGGTTCCAGGCGCCGCGGCCGCTGCGCCGTGATGACGGAGGTGACGAGACGGCGGGTAGCAAGCTGGGACAGCCAAAGCCGGGGCGGCCCAAAACCGGACGCGAGGTTGCGGCGACGCGCGCGTCTCGCCGCGAAGAACGGGGGCCGCCGGTGCCGGGATCGAAGCGCAGCGGGAAGCCGCAGTTCGGTGGTGGTGGTGGTCGCGACGGCGGGCGTGATGGTGGCGGGCGCGGACCACAAGGATCGCGTTCCAACCGCCCGCGCCGCGGCGAAGACTGAGGGCCGGACCATGCGCGACGTGTCGAGGTGGGAGGGGACAGAGAATGCGCGGTCGCATAGACCAGCGATAGATGTGGGGTCTGACGATTGCGCGATGTCCGAAGCCAGCCCCCTAACCCCAGCCCTCTCCCCGAGGGGCGAGGGAGGCCGCGGGCGCGCTGCGATGAGCGAGGAAGGCCGCGGGCACACCGCTAGCGACGAAGGAGTGCTCGGCTGCGCCTCTCCCCTTGGGGAGAGGTCGGCGCGGCCAAAATATATCGGGGCGCGAGCGAGATCCAGTTCCGCGCCGGGTGAGGGGGGCTTGGGCTGGCGCGATGTCCGAAGCCGGCCCCCTCAGTTCAAACGTACCGCAGTCGCGCTCGCAACTCGACACGACGGTCGTGGGCGAACCACTCCATGAGGATCGTCGGCGGAACGTTTCGCGGGCGTCAGCTGGCGAGCCCCGAGCACGAGGG
>PEQZ01000052.1 GCA_002928395.1 Hyphomicrobium sp. | reverse complement strand
CTCGCTGACCATGCTCGACGGCCGGCCCGGCGCGGGTGGAATGCAGGAGAGCGGCGGCCAGTCCGACTACGATTCAGGTGGCAGCGGTTTTGGCTCTGGCGGCGGCTACAGCGAGCCGAAGCGTGCAGCCAAGGGCGGCGGATCGAGCGGCGCATCGGGGGCGAAGGCCGGCTTCGACAAGCAACTCGACGACGAAATCCCGTTTTGAAGCGCGCAGTGTTTCAGGCGTGCGCACGGCGGCGAGAGGCGGTCGCGCGTGCATAAAAGCAGGGGATCACGCGTGTGGTGCGTCTGACGTTTGGTACCCGCTCGCGGCCGACCACTGAAGCTAACGTCCGACGTGAAAGCTCCACTCCAACCGTCGTATGCCGAATGGTCCTCATGGTTCAGACATTCGCGCTGGAGCGCTCTACGAGGGGAAGCGGATGTCTGAAGCGGAATACGAGGGGTGGTACTGCCTGGCGGCTGAAGCCTGGCTCTACCCCGCAGCGGCTGTCGGGTTCTGTTTGCTGACCATGCGTTGACCAAAGACGCGTTCATCGAAGATTGGCACGTGGTTTGCGACGCCTTCGATCGACTCTTGCCGGGCTGGCAATCGAAAGGTCGTCGCGTCGTGCTGCAGCGGTTCACAAACCTATTCGCCAACATAATCATTGCGACCGTCTCGGTGCTGGCGACCCTCGGGGTGTTGGAAGTCTTCGTGTTCGGGCTCGTCTTGAAACCCGACGACGTGCTGCCGAATGTGACCATCAACGGCGTCGTGCGGTATTTGCCGAATACCGAGGCGACCTTTCGCCATCCCGATGGCCGCGAGAGCCGGGTTTCGATAAATGCCGACGGTTGGAACTCTCCAAAGGCGTCTTATTCGGTCGACCGAGTTCCCGGACGGCTCAGGATCGCGGTCATCGGTGACAGCTACGTTCATGCCGGCTTTGTCAACCCGGAGGAGGGCTAT
This sequence comes from Hyphomicrobium sp., assembly GCA_002928395.1. Classification (GTDB taxonomy): domain Bacteria; phylum Pseudomonadota; class Alphaproteobacteria; order Rhizobiales; family Hyphomicrobiaceae; genus JAKAML01. The sequence goes on along the minus strand of PEQZ01000052.1, from coordinate 14,130 downwards.
CCCGAGGTCATCGAGCGGGCGCTTCAACAGCGCGGCGTGGACGCCGAAGTCTTCCGTTTCGGCATGGATGGCGCGCCGCTGTCCCAATACCTGCATGTGCTGAGGCGCGAAGTGCTGCGCTACCAACCTGATGTCGTGGTCGTGGGCCTCATTCACAATGATTTCGACGAGAGCTATCGGGTGCGCAAGTCGCGAACTGGTTCGAGTTTCATGAAGATCGCCATCGAAGCCGGCCAGGAGCCGATCGAGACGCCGCCCGTCGAATTCCGGCCCGGCTTGGCCGATGCGCTCAGAAACTTCGCCGCGTTCCGCTATCTCTACTATGAGACCAATCTCCATATCGCGGCAAAATCCGTCGTCAGTCGCGCATTCTGGGGTGGCGATGACGACGTTGCCCTCGAACATATCTCGTCGGCGGTCGATGTCCGTCGGATAGGCGATCACGATAGGAACCGGAGCCTCACACGCTATGTCTTCGGCGAGATGAAAGAACTCTCCGCGCGCGAAGGCTTCGGCCTGTTGCTGATGATGGACGGCGTGCGCGAGGCGATTTATGCGGGCACTGATGCCAATGCCTACGAGGTGGGTGCGCTCAACCGCATCGCGGGCGACACGGCAATGACCCTGCAGCTGCCATTTATCGATCTGCAAGAGACGTTTTCGGCGGACTGGAAGCAGCGCCGCGAGCGCTTCGAGTTCAGCTACGATTGGCACTGGAATGAGCGCGGCAACCAGCTGGTGGGAGAAGCTGTGACGGGCTTACTGGTCGAGACTTTCCTCAACGGCACCACACTCGAGTTCGCCAGAGCACCGGCGCGCCTGTCGGGATTTGCGTCGCGTCGTCCGGCAGGCGGCTGATCGGTGGACCAAGACGCCGCGATGCTGCCCTTGAAGATCAGCCTCCAGTGGCCGGCCGTCATGAATTGTCGCGTTTGGCCTTTTTGCGTGCCTTGCGGCTCATTGGGCGGGCTTGGATCATCGGCTTGGACGTGGCCGGTCCAGGTCCTGCATTCGGGTTCGCCTTCGCGACCATGGCCGGACGAGCGCCGCCAGCGGAGTTGGACGTGACCGCGGGCGATGCCACGGCTTCGTGAGCTGGTGACCCGCGCACCGAGGCTCGGAGCTGCCCAGGGGCTTGCGCCGTCGAAATGGCCCTGTGCTCCTCGGCGGATTGCACCTCGATGAACAGGTTCTTGACGTCCGGATAGCGGGCTTTGACGGCGCGCTCCAAACGTGCCGTCGCGGCCTCGATCTGCTTGGCCGTCGCGGTATCGTGCACGTCCACGCTGGTGGCGACCAGGACGTCCTCCGGACCAAGCTGCATGGTCCGGATTTCATTGATGGCACGAAATGTCTGCTGGTCGCCGGTTTCGGCATTGATCAACAGCCGCAGCCCCGATCGCATGGGGGCCGACGCCGCCTCGCCGACGATCAGCGACTTGATCTCGATCGCCAGGAACGCCGCCGTGGCGGCCAGCACGAGGCCGATCAGGATCGACGCCGCCCCGTCGGCTTCCGCGATGCCGAGCTGGTCGGCCGCGAACACCCCCCCGAGCGCGATGACGAGGCCGGCCAAAGCCGCCAGATCCTCGAGAACGATCGCGAAAAGAGCGGGGTCCTTCGATGATCTCAGCGCGGCGAAAATGCCCTGCTCGCCTCGTCGCTTATTGAATTCGCCGACGGCTTTCCAGGTTGAGAAGCATTCGATCACGATAGCGATGCCGAGCACGATGTAATTGATGTGCGCGTTCTCGATTCCGTGCGGATGCAGTAGCTTTTCGACACCCTCATAGATGGCCACGCCTGCGCCGAGCGAGAACAGCAGGATCGCGACGATGAAGCTCCAGAAGTAGAGCTCGCGCGAATAACCGAACGGGTGCTTCGCGTCCGGCTGCCGTTTCGATTGCTTGATGCCGTAGAGGAGGAGGGCCTGGTTCGAGGTGTCGACCAGGGAGTGGATAGCCTCCGAGAGCATGGCTGACGAGCCAGTCCAGACGTAGGCGGTGAACTTCGCCGCCGCTATCGCCAGATTGCATCCAAGCGCGATGAGGACGACGGTGGTTGATCCGCCTGCGGCCACAGTGTCGCCCTCCTCTCGATCTTGGTCTCGGTTTCGTTCGCTCGCTCGCGACGCCCGCCACGACCGCAAGGCCACGGGCTGCGAACCGACGTGTGTGTACTACGGACACGACAAACAATTCGTTGCTGTGCTCCGCGCGCTGAGCCGAACGGCGCGGACTATCGAAAAACCCCGGACAGCTCGCGCCATCCGGGGCCTTTTCGATACTGAGTGTTCCGGTTCCGACATTTGCGTCCCTCAGCAGCGCCGTTCGGAGCAAATGTCGGAACCACATGGAACGCGAACAAGGCTATGAAGCGAGTGTCGCTTTTGCATCTGGCGTTTGGTGTCGGACCGGCCGCGCGTGGGGACCAAACGTCGGATGCGCTACACGCGACGCGCGAAAGTGTCTGTGAGCGCGTTACTTCTGGGCCGGGGCAGGTGCGGGCTTGGCGGCGTCCTGCGCCTTCCCGACGGCCTCTTTGCCCTTCTCGTAGGCCTGTCCGGCAGCTTCCTTGCCCTTTTCGTAGGCCTGTCCAGCCGCTTCACGCGCCTTTTGGAGCGCTGGGCCCGACTGCTCCTTGGCCGATTGATAGGCGTCCTTTGAGGTCTCCGCCGTCTTGTCGGCGAGTTCCTTGGCCTTCTCCATCGCGCGGTCCAGGATCGACTTCGGGGGCTTGGCGCGCTTGTAGGGCTCGAGCGCCTTCAACACGTCCTTTGTCGCCTCAGGAAGCGTCACGGTGGTCTTGCCGTCCTTGTCGGAAATCTTCAACGCCGACAGGCGAACACCAATCTTTTTCTCGGCGGCGCCGAGGAACCCGCCGGTGCCCATCAACACCCCTTCGATCTGATTCTGCTCGTTGAGGATCAGATCTTCGATGTCGCCGATGATTTGGCCTTGGGCGTTTTTGACCTTCGCGCCGAGCAGCAGATCACGGGCCAGCCATTGGCTTGCCTGTTGGCCTTTGAAGAAGATTCCAGCTGGAATGACAGCGGGTTCCTTGCCCTTGGGGTCCTGCGCCACGGCGGCGCCGGCGAGTGCAATGGTCACAGCAGCGATGCCGAGTGCGAGCTTTCTCATATCAGTCGTTCTCCAATACGTTTACGCGCGCCGCGCGGCGTGCGTTCAGGCGCCGCACCGGGATGATCGATGGTCCGGTCACGAGCGCGTGACGAGGATGTAAGTCGACAGTGTGACGAGAGCAAGTCTCTGGTTGCAATTGTGACGGACCGCCACGGGTGTCCGGCTAGGCTGCGGAAAACACGAGGTAAAAAGCCGTGGGTAGCGGCTTGAGCGAACCCTGAAAGTTTGCCTCGATGCGCTGAATTCGGCTAGTCTGTCGGTTCCGCATCGTCAATAAACGCCCGTCACGAGTCGGGCGTTCCCCGACTGCTGGCAAAAGTAAATACTGGATTGGGAATTCGTGGCAGACAACAGCGACAAGAACACACCTGGGGGCCCAGGTGGTGGCAAAGGGCCGAGCGACATCCGGCCTATCAGCATTTCCGACGAAATGAAGCGCTCGTATCTGGAATACGCGATGAGCGTGATCGTGAGCCGGGCGCTGCCCGACGTGCGCGACGGCTTGAAGCCCGTTCATCGCCGCATCCTGTTCGCCATGAGCGAGCTTGGCCTCGATTGGAACAAGAAGTACGTCAAGTCAGCGCGCATTGTCGGCGAAGTGATGGGCAAGTATCACCCGCACGGCAATCTGGCGATCTATGATGCGCTGGTGCGAATGGCACAGGAATTTTCGCTCCGCGTGCCGCTGATCGACGGTCAGGGCAACTTCGGCTCGATCGACGGCGATCCGCCAGCTGCGGAACGCTACACCGAATCGCGACTGGCCAAGATTGCGGGTTTCCTGCTCGACGATCTCGATAAGGAGACGGTGAGCTTCAAGGAAAACTATGATGGCAGTCTCGAGGAGCCTTCGGTGCTCCCGGCCAAATTCCCGAACCTCTTGGTCAATGGCGCCGGCGGCATCGCGGTCGGCATGGCGACCAACATTCCGCCGCACAACTTGGGCGAAGTCATCGACGCCTGCCTCGCCAACCTCGACAACCCCGAGATCAGCATCGACGAACTGTGCGGGATTGTGCTCGGTCCCGACTTCCCGACCGGCGGGCTCATTCTCGGCCGTGGTGGGATTCTCTCGGCCTATCACAAGGGCCGCGGCTCGATCATCATGCGGGCGCGGGTCGAGGTCGAGGAAATCCGCAAAGACCGCGAGGCGCTGATCGTCTCGGCCATTCCGTACCAGGTGAACAAGCGCACGTTGATCGAGAAGATCGCCGATCTGGTTCGCGAGAAGCGGGTGGAGGGAATCTCCGACATCTGGGACGAGACGAACCGCGAAGGTATGCGCATCGTCATCGAATTGAAACGCGATGCGGTGGCCGACGTGGTGCTCAATCAGCTGTGGCGGTTTTCAGACCTGCAGACCACGTTCGGTGCGAATATGCTGGCCATCAACGGCGGTCGGCCGGAGCAGTTGAACCTCAAGGACTTCATCGAGGCGTTCACCGCGTTTCGTATGGATGTGGTGTCCAAGCGCACCAAGTTCCTGCTCAACAAATCGCGCGATCGCGCGCACGTGCTCGTCGGCCTCGCCATCGCTGTCGCCAATATCGACGAGGTGATCCGGCTGATCCGCGTCTCGGCCTCGCCCGCCGAGGCCAAAGAACAGCTGATGGGCCGCGACTGGCCGGCCAAGGATATGGCGCCGCTCATCGAGCTGATAGCCGATCCGCGGCACAAGCTTGCGGCCGATGACACCTACCGTTTGTCGGAGGAGCAGGCCAAGGCCATTCTGGAGCTGCGGCTCGCACGCCTGACGGCTCTGGGACGCGAGGAGATCGCCGAGGAACTGACCAAGATCGCCGAGGAAATCAAGGAATTCCTCGCAATCCTGGCTTCCAGAAAGCGCATCGTCGACATCGTCAAGGGCGAACTCACGTCAATCCGGAACGAGTTTGCCACGCCGCGCAAGACCGAGATCCTCGATATCGAAGGTGAGCTCGAGGACGAGGACCTGATCCAGCGCGAGGATTGTGTCGTTACCGTCAGCCACAAAGGCTACATCAAGCGCGTCCCGCTCTCGACCTATCGGGCGCAGCGTCGCGGCGGCAAGGGCCGCTCGGGCATGGCCACGCGCGACGAGGATTTCGTCACGCAGGTGTTCATCGCCTCGACGCACACGCCTGTGCTGTTCTTCTCGTCGCGCGGGATGTGCTACCGCATGAAAGTCTGGCGGCTGCCCGCCGCAACGCCGCAGAGCCCGGGCAAGGCGCTGGTCAACCTGCTGCCGCTGGCGCAGGACGAGACCATCACCTCGATCCTGCTGTTGCCGGAAGATCCTACGACCTGGGCCGAGCTCGAACTCATGTTCGCGACCCGTTCGGGCAACATCCGCCGCAATGCCTTGAGCGATTTCGAGAACATCAATCGTAACGGCAAGATCGCGATGAAGCTCGATGAGGGCGACAAGATCGTGCAGGTTGCGATTGCGCGCACCAACGACGACGTGCTGCTGACCACCGCGCGCGGCCAGTGCATCCGCTTCCTGATCGGCGAGGAGGTGCGGCTGTTCAAGGGGCGCGATTCGGATGGCGTGCGCGGCATCCGCCTCGAAGACGGCGACGAAGTGATCTCGATGGCGATCCTGGGCCACGTCGATGCGGTGCCGGCCGAACGAACGGCTTATCTCAAGCAGGCCGCCGTGCTGAGGCGTGCGGAAGGGGCAGAGGGCGAAGCGGTGGTCGAGGTGGCGGCCGCCGATGAGGACGACGCAGCCGAAGGGGTCGCCGAGTTGACCGACGAACGCTTCGCGGAGCTCAAGGCCGCGGAGCAGTTCGTGCTCACCGTGTCGAGCCGGGGCTACGGTAAGCGGACATCGTCTTACGAGTACCGTACCAGCGGCCGCGGCGGCAAAGGCATCGTCGCTATGGTGGTCAACGAGCGCAACGGCGATCTCGTTGCCTCGTTCCCGATTTCGGCGGGCGACCAGATCATGCTGGTGACTGACGGCGGGCAGCTGATCCGCTGTCCGGTTGGTGACGTGCGCATCGCCGGTCGGAATACCCAAGGGGTTCGAATATTCAAGACCGACAGTACCGAGAAGGTGGTGTCCGTCGAGCGGATTTCTGAGGAAGTTGCCGGTGACGGCAACGGCGATGCCGAAGCGGTCGGACCCTCGGAGCCCGCAGCCGGTGACGAGGGTTGATATCGAACGAGCGCGGGGCAATCAGCCTCGCGCTTGCCGTCGCGCCGTTAAGTCGGCATATATTCGACGCTCGGATTTCACTTGCGGCGCAACACCGGACCCGGTCGGGCGCGCAGTTCCAAGGGAGCATCGAGACATGTACGAGATCCCGAAAGTCGCTTTTTCAGTCGCCGGTGACCCGGTTACCAAGGCCGCCGAGTCGAAGCGCATCGACGACTTGATCGACCTGCTTGGCGTGCAGGATTATCTCGCCATCTCCGGCGTGGATGTTTCGGCCATGCAAGGGATGTCCGTGGCCGACGTGGCGGCATTCCTTGCCCGGCATAACATTGATACAGCGCGTCTCGACCGCGACGAACTCGTGCGACTTGCTTTGCCTGCCGCGGGCTGATGGCCGACGGCTGAGCAGTCTGGCACGATTGGCCGCAGGCGGGTGCCGGAGGGCATTGTGTCGATCGAAGTCTATCTGGCGTTCATTGCGGCTTGCTGGATGCTGGCGTGGACGCCTGGTCCGATCATGTCGCTCATCGTCGCAAATACCGCGAGCTACGGACTTACCGCGGGGTTGTGGACGCTGTCGGGAAGCATCGTCTCGGCAGTTGTTCTGGTGACGGCGACGGCACTCGGCATGACAGCGCTGATGGCGTTCGTATCCGAGTGGTTCGACGTGCTGCGCTGGGTGGGCGCTCTCTATCTCGTTTTTCTCGGCGTGATGCGGCTCAGGCGACCGTCGGGCCTCACGGAAACGGCTGCCGTAATGGTGCTGGGCCGTCGGAGATTTTTTCTGCAAGCGCTGTTTGTGGGGCTGTCCAACCCCAAGACGCTGCTGTTTCTCGGGGCCTTCCTGCCGCAATTCGTCGATATGCGCGGCGATATCGCGGGACAATTGCAGCTGCTGGCGGTCACCTTCGTCGTCGTCGTGTCGATCGCCGATCTCGTCTACACGCTGGCAATCGGACATTTCCGCGACCGCTTGGCAATTGCAAACCTCAAGGTCATGGACCGGGTCGCAGGTGGGTTGTTGGTCCTCGGTGGTCTCGTGCTTGCGGCCGCCCGGAGGCCGTGAGGCACGTGCCCACGGCTCACTCGATGGACCGGCACCGCTTGCTGAGTTCGACCAGTGGACCCGACAGTGGGCTCAGCCGGCACAGTGCCTCCCAGTCCGCTACCGTTGCCCGCCCTTGGGAGATCGCGATCATCCGTTTCGCCTTCAGCCGCGAGAACAGGCGGCTCAAGGTATCGGGATTGAGCGCGAGGTAGTCGGCGATGTCATCGCGCGACAGCGGCAGATCGAACATCCTCCCAGAAACAACGGGTCTGCCGAGATGCAAGCCCATTTCGACGAGGAAATCGGCGAGCCGCTCTTCTCCACTTGGCCGGCTGATGCTCGCAAGATGGATGGTTCGGCGGGTTCCGCGGACAGCGCTCGCGGCAGCGATGCGGCGGGCAAACTCCGGCTGGTTCCCCGACAGCGCCTCGGCCGCCTGCTGCTTCAGCCGGCGCAGTTCTGATGCCGTGGATGCGACAAGAGCCGTTGCAAGAAACTCCGGGGCGTCTTGTGTGGGATAGATATCGCCTTCGTAGAGGATCTCGAGCACCTGCCGGCGTTGCTCAGGAAGCTTGCCTTCCACTAACACAACCCCAGATGTCACCAAGTACACATGGTCGCCTGCTCCAGGCGTCATGGAAATGCGCTGGTGCTTCTTGAGAGGCACAGCGACGCCCAGATTTGGTGAACTGGCCGCGTCATGAACGGGCTGCTGCATCTTCAATGACAGTTCCAATTACGCATGTGCGAATGGGTCGGGGCAATCGGAGGACGGGGCGCCCATACCCGCTGGATATTGAACGTAAGATCGCCATGACGCGTTGCGGGAGATCAACCCGCACTTGGTTGCCTCCGCGCGGACGAAGGGTTTTGAGGGCGATGGAGCCGCAGCGGATTTGATTCAGATCAAGAATTGCTGTTGCGGGCCTGCAACATCCTCGAAGCCGAGTGCCTTCTGCTGACGACAGTCAGCCATAGGCCCAAACCTGTGCTGGCCAGAACGCAACGATCCGCGAAATTCATAGGCAATGGTGATTCATGCGGAGGTTGGCTCTGTCCGCTCTGGATCGCATTGCAGTGGCAAATTCGGGGGGACGCACAATGCGCGAGATAAAACGGACGATCGTGGGTGCCTTGTCGGCGGCGGCGTTTGCTGTTTCGCCGGCCGGACCAGTCGCAGCTGGCGACTATAACGGGGATTTCATGGCTCGGGTCGGCGTTACCGTGGTCCATCCCGACTCGAGCGCAGATGTTTTCGTGGCTGGCGCCCTGTTGCCGGGCGGGAATGCTGAAGTTTCGACCGAGGTCATCCCGTCCCTGACGCTCACGTATTTCCTGAACAAGAACATCGCCGCCGAATTGTTCTGTTGCTTCGCCCGGCCTAATGTCGAAGGCAAAGGTGTGATTTCTGGACTGGACCTCGGCGATACCTGGATCTTCCCACCTGCCGTTACACTGCAATATCACTTTGACCCGATCGGTGCTTTCAAGCCGTATGTCGGCGCAGGTGTTCAATATATTGCCTTCTTCGGAGAAAGCGTCAGCCCGGCGCTCGGGACCAGAATACAACTCGACGACGCATTTGGTTTTACGCTGCAGGCCGGCGTCGACATCGCCATCGGGGGTGGCTGGTATCTCAATGCCGACGTCAAGAGGACGTGGCTGGATACCGATGCCGACTGGGGTGTCACCGGTCTTGGCCGTGTCACGGCTGATGTCGACGTCGATCCGTGGCTCTTCACCGCCGCCGTCGGCTACCGCTTCAATCTGTCGGATGTCTTCGGGCGCCGTAACGCTGCGGAACCGCTGAAGTAAAGTTGCGCGACTTTTCTGGTGCTCGGACGTCCCCCGTGCACTGATCGGACCTGGCTCTCGGGCCAGGTCTTTTTTCTGCCTCGTGTAGCGCAGCTGACGTTTGGGTCCCACTCGCGGCGTGGCTCGAAGCCAAACGTCAGATTCAAAAGCTACACGAGAATCATAAGCTTGCTCGTGTTCCTGATGGTTCCGAGTCATCGCCATGCGGTTGACGAGTTCGTTGAGCGGATGCGCCCGCACGGACCAAAGCCAGTCGAGTGTTTCAGACGCGTGATGGATGGCGTGGAACGTCCAAAGCCGTCGCCCAAGGAATCGCTGGTGGACCCCATAGCCGACGAAGTCGCCGATCACGCGCATGGCCATAGCTTGCACCGCCGCTGGAAGGCGCGACAAAGGGCCGAAACCAGCCATGATCTAATTCGGCAAAGCCGATGAACAGGCCGGGCAGGGTTGGGGTGGGCATGCGCGCCGCGCCGCCTCGGCGGGCTTGGGATAAAGAATTTCCAATCGACGCCGCGCGTTTCAGGGTGAACAAGGCGTATTTGGGTTTCGGGGCAGCCAGGGCCTCGCCCGAATCCCAAGTCTCGTCTAATAATGTTCGCCTTCGGCGTGAGGAACGGTTCCATCCATGGCCCGCATCGGCTTTTATTCCGGCTCGTTCGACCCGGTGACCATTGGTCATACGGACGTCATCGATCGCGCGGCGCGGCTCGTCGACAAGCTGGTGATCGGCATAGGCGTGCATCCGGCCAAAGCGCCGATGTTCTCGGATGCCGATCGCATCGACATGCTGAAAGCCGAGACGCGGAAGATCGCCAAGGCGACCGACACCAAGATCGAAATCGTGACGTTCTCAGACTTGGCGGTCGTGGCCGCCCGGCGGAACGGGGCCGAGGTCATTTTTCGCGGCCTGCGCGACGGCACCGATTTCGACTATGAAATGCAGATGGCTGGAATGAATGGTGCGATGGCGCCGGACATCCAGACCGTGTTCGTCGCCGCCTCGCCGAACGTTCGGCACATTGCGGCGAACCTCGTGCGGCAGATCGCGGCGATGGGTGGCGATGTCTCTGCATTCGTCTCCCCGGCCGTCGCCAAGCGCCTCGAAGGCAAAGCGGCGAAGCAGGCATAGTGGCATGGCAGGCTCACCGGCATATGCGCGCATAAAAGCAGACGTGCTGGCGATTGTCGGCGCGCTGCCCTATGGAAGGGTCACGACGCACGCGCTGATCGGCGCGCGGCTTTCGGTCATTCCCCGTCATGTCGCCTACATTCTCGCCACCCTCGATGACATCGATCGCGATCGGGTGCCGTGGCACCGCGTCGTGGCCCAGGGTGGGGCGATAGGACGGCACAAACGTCGCGACGATCAAATTTCACGCCTCAGGGCCGAGGGAGTTCCGGTGTCGGCCGCAGGGATCGTCGCTGGTCTCGATGGTGTCGTTGTGACGCGCCTCGCGGCCGCACGATCGCGCCCTGATCGACGGCAAGCAACCCCCGATGAAATGGGCTCGGCCACTGCCGGAATGGAGCCACGTGCATCCCGCGCTCGCGGCCGCTTCGAGCATCCTGGCACCCGGTTGAAATGATCGGCTCTTCGCGCATCGTCCGTGTCCGCGGCCGCCGGGTGTGGGACAGCCGTGGTGTTCCGGTCGTTGAAGCTGAGGTGCAACTCGAAGGTGGCGCCGTGGGCCGCGCGATCGCGCCGGCTTCCGGACTTGCCGTCGTCGGCGAAGCACTCGATCTGCTCGATGGGGGTGCAGCCTTCGCCGGGCGGGATGTGATGCGCGCGTTGGAGCACGTCAACGACGAAATCGCCAGGGCGATCGCCGGCCTGGACGCCGCTGACCAGGGTGCGGTCGACCGGCGGCTCCTTGCCTTGGATACAACGCCGGATCGTCGGCGGCTGGGCGGCAACGCGATGTTTGCAACGTCGCTCGCAGTGGCTCATGCCGCAGCCGCAGCCGACGATGTACCGGTGTGGACAATTTTTGCCCGTGGAGCGTCGCCCGGCCCGCTGCCACTGCCCCGTGTCCAGATCATCGACTGCGGGTTGACGCCGGATCGGGCCTGCGATCTCGCTGGTATTTCTCTGATTGCGATCGGCGCGGACGACTACGCGAGCGCACTCGACTGGTCGGCCGAGGTGACGCGGGCAGCTGCCGAGCTGATCGATCGCTCAGGCCGTGGCCAGCCGGTGGCTGGACCAAGGGGTGCATTGCGGTTCGGCGGTGCAACGAGCAATGAGGCGATCGAGCTTGCCGTGCGCGCCATCGAGAAGGCTGGGTTCGCTCCGGGCGAGGATCTCGCGCTGGCTGTCGATGTCCGCGCCGCCTTGTTCGGCCGGGCCGGACGATACCGCACCTCGGCAGGCGGTGCCGAGACGGATACGCGCGGGATGATCGAACGCTATCTGGCCTGGCTCCGCCGGTATCCGATCGTCTCGCTGTCCGATCCGCTCGGTGCCGACGAAATCGCTGGCGTCGCCGCCCTGGCGGCATCGGCGGGGACTCAGATCGAGATCGCATGCGGCGACGCCATTGTGGCTGATCCGCGGCGGGTGCGGCAACTGGCGGACGAAAAAGCCGGCAACGCGCTGGTGCTCGAACCCGGGCAGGTCGCGACGTTGACCGAACTGCGCGCGGCCCACGACGAAGCCCGCGCGGTGGGCTGGAGAACAATCCTCTCGGGCCGCACCGGCGATACCGAATCGGGCTGGCTCGTGCATCTTGCAGTCGGATGGGGGATCGGCCAGATGGCCGCCGGCGGCCTTGCACGCGGCGAGCGGATCGCCAAGTGGAACGAAGGTCTGCGGCTCGCGGAGACGCTTCCGTCGGGCGGCACGCTTCCGCCGCGGTCGGACTTTCCTTGGTAGTTCAAAGGGGTTGCGCCAACTTGAATAACAGCTGTTCGGGCAGGAGTTGCGCCAGAGCCGTCAAATCGCCATAACGGCGCAGTCAAAAGCCCGCGCTTCCGGGGCAAGAACATTTAGGCCCCAGCCCTGTGAAGGCGCAGCGGGTCGCCCGGCGGGACCGGGACGACGTGCGCTTCAAGTCCAGACACCCATCAACCCGATCGCCGCCCGCCGATCATCACCCAAGGCATCCACACCCATGAGACTACTGACGAGCCTCATCCTGGCCGCCGCCGTGCTTGCAGCACCCGCACTTGTTATGCCGACGCTGGCGCAGCAGCCGCCGCCCGCAGCCAAGCCGCTCGACCCCCAGAACACGCTGGTGATCGAGCTCAAGACCGGCAAGGTGATGATCCAGCTGCGCCCGGACCTGGCCCCCAAACACGTCGAGCGCGTGAAGCAGTTGGCCAAGGAAAAGTTCTATGACGGCACCGTCTGGCACCGCGTGATCCCGGGCTTCATGGCCCAGGGGGGCGATCCGACCGGTACCGGCACCGGCGGCTCGAAGTACGGCAATGTCAAAGCCGAATTCACACCGACGCAGTTCGAGCGCGGCACCGTGGGCGCGGCCCGATCACAGAGTCCCGACAGCGCCAACAGCCAGTTCTTCATCTGCTTCACGCATACGCCGTTCCTCAACGGCAACTACACGGTATGGGGCAGGGTCGTCGACGGCATGCAGTTCGTCGATCAGATCGCCAAGGGCGAGCCGCCGGCCAACCCCGACAAGATCATAAAGGCCTACATCCTCGCCGATGCCCAGGCAGCACCCGCCGGTACAGCCCCAGCCGGCGCGGCGCCCGCCCAGAAGAAGTAATCCCGCGACGCGGCACGCTTCGAAACCCATCGCGGCGTGCCAGTGTTTTGTTTGCAAACATGCGACAGGAGAGCCTGAGATGGCCGCCTACAAGGATCCCGAGAACACACTGGTGATGGAGACGACCAAAGGCACGGTTGTGATCGCGCTCAGGCCCGAACTGGCGCCGAAACACGTCGAGCGGATCAAGGCGCTGGCCCGCCAGGGCTTCTACGACGGTATCAAATTCCATCGCGTGATCGACGGCTTCATGGCACAGACCGGCTGCCCGCGCGGCACCGGCACCGGCGGATCGGACCTGCCGAACCTGCCCGCCGAGTTCAATGCCGAGAAGCACGTGCGCGGCGTCTGCTCGATGGCGCGCTCGTCAAACCCCAATTCCGCAAACAGCCAGTTCTTCATTTGTTTCGATGATGCCACATTCCTCGACAAGCAGTACACTGCATGGGGCAAGGTCATCGAAGGCATGGATAACGTCGATAAGCTGGCCAAGGGCGAGCCGCCGCGCATGCCCGACAGCATGGTGTCGGTGAAGGTCGCGGCAGACATCACGTGATGGCCGGATCGGGCCGCAACCGGTGGGGTGTGGTGCTGGCCTGCCTCGCCGGGTTTGCCGGCGCTGCTGGCGTGGTACTCGCGGCGACCGCGGCCCATAAGGTCAACAACCCTTCGCTGCTGGCCGCGGCGAACATGCTTCAGGTGCACGCGGCCGGAACCCTGGCGCTGGTGGCAGTGAGCCAGTGGGCGGGAGCGCGCACCGTGTGGCTGGTCGCTGCGAGTTTGATGCTGGCAGGCAGCATCCTGTTCGCGAGCGCGGTTTCGCTCAGCGTGTTTGCGGCCAAATCGCTGTTTCCGATGGCCGCGCCGATCGGCGGTAGCATGGTCATCGCAGGCTGGTGTGCGGTCGTGGTGGGCGCTTTGCTGGCGTTGAGATCCGACGCTTCGCGGTGACAGCCATGGAAGTGGCGACAAGACGCCGACGAAATTCCACTGGCCGGCCGTCGCCGCAGGGCTGCTTCTGCTGCTCGGGACGGTTGCCTCGCCGGCACGGGCTCAGACGAGTGGGAATGGGGGCGGACGTCGGTGTCGAGACCGGCGATCCCGAGATGATGGCCGCGATTGCCGAGGCGCACGCCGCGCTGCCGGAGTTGTTCGCCGCCATCGACGGTCGGATACCGGGGACAAAACGGTTCGCGCTGAACGTTCGGATCACCGACAATGCAGACGTCGAGCACGTCTGGCTGAACGGCC
>PEQZ01000051.1 GCA_002928395.1 Hyphomicrobium sp. | reverse complement strand
GGCGGGCGGATGGTGCCGGTCGCGGCGGATGTTGCCGACGAAGCGTCGGTGAAGGCGCTTTTTGAGCGGGCGAAGAGTGCGTTCGGCCGGCTCGACGTGCTGTTCAACAACGCCGGGATTTTCGCGCCGGGCGTGCCGCTGGAAGAGCTGCCCATCGAGACGTGGCGGAAGGTGGTCGACATCAATCTGACAGGCACGGTGCTGTGCTGCCAGGAAGCGCTGCGCATGATGAAAGCGCAGGAGCCCAAAGGCGGCCGGATCATCAACAACGGTTCGATTTCGGCCTATTCGCCACGTCCCAATACGGCGGCCTACACGGCGACCAAGCATGCGATTGCCGGCCTCACCAAGGCGCTGGCGCTCGAAGGCCGGGGCCATCGCATCGCGTGTTCGCAGATCGATATCGGCAATGCCGCGACGGATCTCACGGCGGCGATGGCAGCGGGCATCAGGCAGCCGGGCGGGCACATCATGGTCGAACCGCGCATGGACGTGGCGCACGTGGCAAGTGCGGTTCTCTACATGGCCAACTTGCCGCTGGAAACGAACGTGCTGTTCATGACCATCAAGGCGACCGAGATGCCGTTCGAAGGGCGGGGTTAGGTCCGCCGCGTGGCGAACGCTAGCCAGATCGCGACGGTTGCCAGCAGGATCGCCAGGGTTCGCGAAAGACGCCTTGTGCCGACGCGATTGGCGAGAAATACCCGCGCATTGCTGGCCAAGAGGACGATCGCCAGATGAATCGCGGTGGCGATGGCGACATAGACGACGGTCAACGTGAGCGTCTGAGCCACAATGTTCTGCGAGGGATCGACGAACAGCGGCAGTACGCCGATGTAGAAGATCGCGGCCTTCGGATTGAGCAAGTTCGTGATCAGGCCCTGGCGGAAGAAGCGCAGGTCGTGATCGTCGGAAGGCTCGGCGTCGGGCCCAGCGTTGCCGCCATCGTTCCAGCCTTCCCAGGCCAGCCAGAGCAGATAGGCCACGCCGCCCCATCTCAGGATTTCGTAAAGCGGGGGCGATTGCGAGATGAGTGCGGCGAGGCCGAGCGCCGAGGTAGCGCCCATGACCAAGAGCCCCAATGCGACGCCTGCCACGGCGGAGAGCCCGGCCTTGCGTCCCGAGCCGAGGCTCAACAGAGCGAGGTAGGTCATGTTCGGCCCGGGAGTGAGTTCGACCACGAACGCGACCCAGGCGAAAGCCAGGATAGACGGCATAGAGCCCGCGTTGGCGAATGCTGTGACGGCAGCTTCGATCATTCGAGCGGGTCGGGTTGACGCCGTGGTTCGAGACGCTCGAGGAAATGGATCAGATCCGCAGTCATGTGATGGATGTGCTCGGGCGGGCCGGTCCAGCGCTTCATTTCAGCTTGAACCGGATGATGATCCATGTAGCTCGAATGGACGAGTACGGTGGACATGCCGAGCGCGTGCGGCACTTGGAGGTTATGCGGCATGTCCTCGAACATCGCGGCCTCGCGCGGGTCGACGCCATGGCGGCGGACCATGCGATCGAAGGCGGCGGCTTCCGGTTTGGGCACGAACTCGCACGCCGCGATATCGCAGATGTCCTCGAACAGATGCAGTACGCCGAGCTTTCCGGCCACGTTCTCGGCGTGGCGGCGCGAGCCGTTGGTGAAGATCAGCCGTCGGCCAGGGAGCCGCTCGATCGCCGTGGCCAGCCGGGGCGCTTCGGGCAGAACCGACAGATCGATGTCGTGCACGTAGTCGAGGAACGCCTGAGGGTCCATGTTGTGTACGCGCATCAGTCCGGAGAGCGTGGTGCCGAACTGGCGGTAGTAGGTTTTTTGTAAATGCCGCGCCTGCTGGAACGGGACGCCGAGATACCGGGCGATGAACTCGCCCATGCGCTGGTCGACCTGCGCGAACAGATTGCATTCGGCCGGATAAAGCGTGTTGTCGAGATCGAAAATCCAGACCTGGGTGTGGTCGATGGTGGGCGCTGGTCGTGGGCCGGCAGGGTCCATCACGACGCGAGCCGCGCCGTTTTGCCCCGTACCGGTTGCGTCCGCTGCATCGTCCCGACCTGTACTCATGTCACCGACCTGATAAGCCCTGGTTTGAATAAGCAGGGATGGGCGGGCACCGCAAGGCCGCGCTGGCGACGCAACCGTGGCAACGAGCCGGAACGCATTCCGGATTGTATGCGCTCCGCTCGAGGCTTCGGCCGAACACGGGATAGGCCGTCGCCCGCCGCCGTGATATGCCCACCCCATCAGTGATGGAGGTTGGCATGGCGTACCGCAAGACACGTGTTGTTTGCACATTGCTCGGCGTGGCCATGATCTTGGCGGCCGTCCGGCCCAACCTGTCCGTTGCCCAGGAGTTCTTCGCCGCGCCTCGCGATTTCGTCGTCGACAAGGCATGCGAGGCACACAACTCGATCAAGAAGAAATCCAATCCGGCGGCGCTCGAGGTCGGCAAGTCGTACCCCGGACGCGGCGTGAACAAGAAGGACGGCGCCACACACGCGTTCATCCGCGTCGGCGCCGAAAGCAAGTGGGTGGACCTCAGCTGCGGCCGCTTCGCCGATGGCGTCGCCGTGCCCGGTGCAGGGGCGGGCGCTGCCGCAGGTGGTGCGGGCACGGGTGCCCGGTCGCAGCAGTGCCTGCCGTTCTTCGACGAGGCATCCGACACCGTAAATGCCGGCTTTGGCGGCACGGTCGACATTACGCCCAAGCCGCCGCAGTTGAATGCCTTCGACGATGCGATCAATGCCGCGTGCGGCGCCCCCGGCAAGATTGTCGGCGGCGACGAGTTCAAAGCCATGTTCCGCAGCAACACGGATGTCCTCGAACGCCTCAAGACGTACACGGGCGGTAAAGTGTTCGGCGATCGCGCGGCTCGCACGTCGACGGAAGACTATCTGGCGGATTTGACCGAAGCCTGGTTCGCGATCGCCGCATTCGATCACATCTTTTGCGGTGAGCCGAGTGCGGGCGGCGGAAAGATCGGAGGCCTGCATTTCCACGGCCGATACCTGCAATTGCAGACCAATGGCAACGCCTGCCGGATGAACAACTTCGCCCAAAACGAGGTGGTGCCGGGGGTGATCTACACCATGGGCGTTATCATGAAGAACGCGAGCGGACGGATGGTGCGGGATGCGCGAAAGGGCTATGGCCTGACGCTGAGCGGCGAGGACCTTTTCAAGGTCGTGACCCGCGCATTCGCCGAGAATCCAACGGCCAGCACTGGCAGCACGGGATGCCTGCTGCCGGTTTCAGACGATGGCAAGGATTTCAAAGCCGTGTTCGTGCGTCGCGCGGCCGGCATCCGCACGTTCTATCCGGATGCCACGCCGAATGGCCGCGGCGACAAGGTCAATCCGCCGTGCGCGTCGCCGGTCAGACTGCAGAACTGAACCGCAGCCTGCGAACCGTCGCGCTCATCCCAGCGAAGGAATTCAGCCATGTTCGGTGATTGGATGCGCACGGTGACGGCGATGCTTGGCCGCTGGCTGGGTGGGGATCGTACCGCGGGAGGTTCTCATCGTGCCGGCTCGGCGGCCGTCGAGGACGTTGCGCCTGGGCCCGGGCCACAGTGGGGAACGCTGTCTGGCTTGACCGCGCATCCGACCGATCCGCACCGGCTCTTCGCGATTACGGACCAGGATTCGCCGCCGTTGCGCATCATCGAAA
This sequence comes from Hyphomicrobium sp., assembly GCA_002928395.1. Lineage (GTDB taxonomy): Bacteria > Pseudomonadota > Alphaproteobacteria > Rhizobiales > Hyphomicrobiaceae > JAKAML01. The sequence continues at coordinate 11,559 of PEQZ01000051.1, read as the reverse complement.
TCGATGTGTCGCAATCCCCGGCGCGGGCGGTGGGGCAAACTCTCGTTGTCGCTCCGGGGTTCGACGGGCTCGACTTCGAAGGCATCGTGGCGAAACCCGAGGGCGGCTTCTGGCTGGCGTCGGAGGGCGGGGTGGGCAACACGCCCCCGAATATGCTGCTCGAGGTGGACGCCAATGGCCGGCTGTTGCGGTCGATCGGTTTGCCGCAGAACCTCGCGTCGAAAGTGCAGAAGAAGGGGTTCGAAGGCGTCGCGCGTGAGGAGACGGCTGGCGGCACGCGCCTCCACGTTGTCTTCCAGGGACCGCTCGATGGCGACCCGGAGGACATGGCGCGCATCGGCACACTCGATCTCGCGAGCGGCGTGTGGCGCTTTTCGTACTATCCACTGGAGCGCCTGCTCAACGGTGACAACACCGGCCTGAGCGAAATCGTGAGCTTAGGCGGCAGCCGGTTCGCGGTGATCGAGCGGGATGGAAAAGGCGGGCGCAAGGCGGTCAAATGGGTCGCGACGTTCTCGCTCGCCGACGATGGTGCCCCGCCAGGGTCGCCGCCGCGGTGGCTGAAAAAGACGATTGCCCTGGACCTCGTGCCGCTGTTCACGCGCGAGGGGCGCAAGGTGGCCAAGGAAATCGAGGGGCTCGCGGTGGCCGCCGATGGCCAAGTCTATGCCATCACCGACAATGACGGGGACGGCGCCACTCTGCTGCTGCGGCTGGGCTCCGCTGAGGCGCTGTTCGGCCCTTGAGCGGGCCGTCCTACTTGCCTTTGGCCTTGCGCAATCCGACGAGCGTGCCGGCGCCGTGGTCGGTGAGGAGTTCGAGCAGCACCGCGTGCGGCACCCGGCCATTGATGATGACGACGGCCTCGACGCCCGCCTCCACCACCTCGATGCAGCCCTCGATCTTGGGGATCATGCCGCCCTGGATGGTGCCGTCGCGGATCAGCGCGCGGGCTTCGTCCACCGTCAGTTGCGGGATCAGCTTCTTGTCCTTGTCGAGTACGCCCTCGACGTCGGTGAGCAGCAACAGGCGCTTGGCCTTCATGCGGGCGGCCAGCGCGGAGGCGAAGGTGTCGGCGTTGATGTTCAGCGTCTCGCCCTCGCGGCTGATGCCGATGGGCGCGATGACCGGGATCAGGTCGGACTTGGAAATGACATCGACGATATGCGGGTTGACCTCGACGGGATCGCCGACATAACCGATGTCGACGGCCTGCATCAGGTTCGATGTCGGATCGGGCATTTCAGTGATCTTCTTGGCGATCATCAGGTTGGCGTCCTTGCCGCAGATGCCGACCGCCTTGCCGCCCTGGCTGTTGATCGCCGACACGATCTCCTTGTTGATGGCGCCCGCCAGCACCATCTCGACGATCTCCACCGTCGGCTTGTCGGTGACCCGGAGGCCGTTGACGAACTCGCTTCTGATCTCGAGCTTCTTGAGCATGTTGGCGATCTGCGGGCCGCCGCCGTGCACGACGATCGGGTTGACGCCGGACAGTTTGAGATAGACCACGTCCTGCGCGAAGGCCTTGGCCAGCGCCTCGTCGCCCATGGCATGGCCGCCGAACTTGATGACCACCGTCTGGTCGTCGTAGCGCAACATGTTCGGCAAGGCTTCGGCGAGGATGCGCGCCTTTTCGTGAGCCGTCGTCGGATCGCTGTCGGCCAGCGCGGATGACTTCGACGTATTGTCCTTGACCGATGTCGCCATGGATCGCGGGCCTTGCTTTGTGTTGCATGGGGGCGAACGAGCAGAGCCTTCACCCGCCAAGCGGCACTTATATCCTGTTGCGAGACAGCCTCAACGGATTTCCCTCACAATCTGGCGCTATTCAGCGGCTGCGGCGCAGGCGGCAATCGGGTAGGTTCAAAGCAGAATTTCGGGGTCTGATGGGCATCGAAGACTGCGGTCGCAGGACGGATTCGAGTTGAGGCCTGGCCGCCGAGGCGGGGAGTGGTGAATGACGAACATGGCCGTCGCGGAACTGGGGCGGATTCCGATGTCGCCCAACCTCGCGGCGACACTGTCGCGGGCGACAGACTATGCGCGCGCGCAGGCCCATGTGGAAGTAACCCTCGAGCACCTTTTGCTGGCGCTGACCGAAGACGAGGACGCCGTGCTCGTGCTGGCCATGAGCAATGTCGACCCAAAAGGACTGAACGCCGATGTCGCAGGACATCTGGGGCGCGTCGAGGACAGGGTTGCGCCGGACAGGCTGAGCCAGTTGAGTGTGTCGCCGGATCTCCGTCGCATCCTGGAAGCCGCAGCTGCGGCAGCCCAGCAGAGCCGTCGGCGCGAGATCAACGGCGCGATCGTGCTGGCGGCGGTCGTCGGCGATGCCAAGAGCACGGCCGCGCATCTTTTGAGTGCCCACGGACTGACGTTCGAAGGGGCCATTCGCGCCTTGCAGCGGGCAGCGCAGGTTCAAGTCCCATCTCCGCAGGCCATACCTCCGCAGGCCCCACCTCCACAGGTTCAGGTTCCGCGACCACAACTACCGCCGGCCGCTGCCCCCGTCGACGCCCAAGCTCAGCCGCAGGTCCAACCCGCGCCACAACCTATGGTGCCGCCGCCAGCGCCACAGAAATCCCAAGTCCCGGCCCCGGCTCAACCCCAACCCCAACCGTACACTTCGGGTCACGACGCAGGCCGAGCATCCTACCCGCTGTCCGATCCATCTCTGGCCGCGCCGCCGGCACACTACGATGCCGCCGCTCATGCCGACGTCCCGACGACGGGCGGCCGGGCGGCCGGGTCGTCGCCGCCGAGCATGGATGACCTGCTGGCAGCAGCCCGTGAGCGGGTCCGCCAGCGCAATGCTTCCGCTCCGATCGAAATCGAACCGCCGAATGCGGCGATTGGTGTCGAGTTGGACGCTCAATTTGGCGGAATGGCCGATGAAGCGCCGATGACCGAACCGTCGGAACAGCCGTACGACGAGCCGGACTCGTACTATGAACCGGACTCGTACTATGAACCGGACTGGGGTACCGCAGTCGAGCCGCCGATGCCGGCAGCTCCTCCGCCACAGCAACATGCGCCACAACAACGTCCGGAGCCTGCTGCCTACCCTCCGCGGGCACAACCCGTATCGCCACCCGTCGCGATGCCGCCAGCCTCACAGTATTCCGGTCCGACGCCGGTAGCGCAGCACGGCATTCACCCGCACCGGGCGATGCCGCCCGATCGTGGCCCGCGTCCTGGCGATAGTCCCAACCCGCCGCGCCCGAGCGGGTGGACACCGCCGCCGCAGCCGCCATCCTTTCCGCCGCCGGCAATGGCGCCTCCCATGCCCGGCAGCGGTGGCAACTATCCGGCGACAAGGGCGCAGCGCAGCCCGCCGCCGCTGCCTCCGCCGCCTGCCGCGTCGAGACCACCTCTCCCGCCCCAAGGCAGCATGCAACCCCCGATACCTCCGCCGTGGTCACAAGGACCGGAAGCGCGGGGCCCCGAGTTGCGTGGGTCCGCAGGTCCGCAGCCGAGCAGCGAGGAGATGTCGCAAGCCTTGCGCCGTGGCGGGGCGCTTCAACATGGACGGTCGCGCGCGGCGCCGGCTGTCGAGGTCGGCCAGCTGGTGGAAAACATCCCGCGGACCATGCGCGTGGCACTGCCGCAGCGCGTCGAGGTGCGGATTGCCAAGGCCGACGTCAAAGCCCTTGCTGACGGGCTGCAGGGCGGCGGTGGCGTCGCACGGCACGACGTGATGATGACCAAGGCGATGTCGGTGCGATTGCGCGCGCCGGATGGTGGATTTTTCATCGAAAGCGCGTCGCCCGAAACGCAGTGGATCGAGAACACGCTCGGCCTTATGGCCGATGATTTCGCGAGCTGGCGCTGGACCGTGACGCCGCGCGCGCGCGGTGTGCAGCGGCTGCAACTGATCGTATCGGCCAGAACAGTCGGGGCCGACGGACTGGTGGCCGAGACCGCACTGCCCGATCAGGTGATCGAGGTGCGGGTCAGGACCAACTACGGGAAGGCTGCGATGACGGGCGGCGGATGGATCGCGGCCGCGGTGGCCGGTGGCGTTCTGGCGAAGTTCGGCGAAGGCGCGTTCGCGGCGGCGTGGCTGGCGGCGATGAAGAGCGTCGGCGGGTAGCGGCCCGCCTTCGCTTGGCTACTGCCGCTCGATCACGAGTTGGGCGATGGCCGCGCGCAATTCCGGGATGCCGTCGCCTTTCTCGGACGACGTGGTGAGCACCACCGGGAACGCGGCCGGGTGGCGCGCAAGTTTCAACTCGGTGGCTTCCAGCACCTCGGCAAGCTCGAAGGGGTTGATCTTGTCGGCCTTGGTCAGCACCGCCTGATAGGCCACAGCACACTCGTCGAGCAGCGCCATGATCTCGAGGTCGACGGCCTTGATGCCGTGGCGCGCATCGATGAGCAGAAAGACGCGGGCGAGCGTCGGGCGGCCGCGCAGGTAGTCTTTGACGAGCTTGGTCCATGCCGCGACGATGTCTTTCGGCGCCTTGGCGAAGCCGTATCCCGGCATGTCGACGAGGTAGAGCGCGCGGTCGTCGGTGACGAAGAAGTTCAACAGCTGTGTGCGGCCGGGCGTGTTCGAGGTTCGCGCCAGCGCGCCGTCGCGGACGATGGCGTTGATGAGGCTCGACTTGCCGACGTTCGAGCGGCCGGCGAGTGCGATCTCGACGCGGTCGGCCGGCGGCAATCCGGCGAGATCGGCGACGCTCATGATGAACGTCGTCGGCCGCTTGAACAGCTCGTCGCCGGCTTCGAGCATCTCGTCCGTTGGCGTGGTCACGGTGTTGCCAGGGTCGTCACTCATGGGCATTCCCGCCCGGCGTTTTGTTCAGTTCGGTTCTGGCCGGGCTCAACTCTTGGCGCTCTTCTTGTCGTCCTTGCCCATCCCGAGAAGCGAGGTGACGGATCCGAAAATACGCAGGATGTTCTCCTTCAGCGGCACTGGCACGCCCTGCTTCTTCATGATGTAGGCCTGCTGCGACATCGACAGAAGGTTGTTCCAGGCCCAATAGATCACGAGGCCGGCCGGGAACGAGGCCAACAGGAACGTGAACATCACCGGCATCCAGTTGAAGATCGCCTGTTGCGTCGGGTCTGGCTGCGGCGGGTTCAACTGCATCTGGACCCACATGGTGATGCCCATGATCAGCGGCCACAGGCCAATGTGCAGGTACTCCGGCACCGCGAACGGCAAGAGCCCGAACAGGTTGAACATCGATGTCGGATCGGGCGCGGAGAGATCCTTGATCCAGCCGTAGAAGGGCGCATGCCGCATATCGATCGAAACGAACAGTACCTTGTAGAGGGCGAAGAAAACCGGGATCTGTACCAAGATCGGCAGGCAGCCGGCCAGCGGGTTGATCTTCTCTTTTTGGTAGAGCTTCATGAGCTCCTGCTGCTGTGCCGCCTTGTCGTCCTTGTAGCGCTCCTTGAGCCGCTCCATCTCGGGCTGCAGTTTCTTCATCTTGGCCATCGATTCGTAGCTCTTGTTCGCCAGCGGGAAGAACGCAAGCTTGACGAGTACGGTGACTGCCACAATGGCCAAGCCGAAGTTGCCGAGGAATTTGTAGAGCCAGTTGATGAGGTGATAGAGCGGCTTCGTGATGAAATAGAACCAACCCCAATCGATCATCAGGTCGAACTGCTTGATGCCTTGACCGGTTTCATATTGCTCGATGAGATCAACCTGCTTGGCGCCAGCAAAGATGCGGCTTTCGACGCCCTTGCGGGCGGTCGGTGGAATGACGAGGCCGGCGCGCAGATAGTCGGCCTGGAACGCTTCCTTCGAGTTTGGCGTCTTGGGCGCGGCGAGCCGCAGGGCGGCTGAATAGGTCGCGGTCTGATCCGGAATGAGGGCCGCAGCCCAATACTTGTCTGTGATGCCGAGCCAGCCGCCGATCTTGCCTTCGAACCGCTGGCTGCCGTTGGCAGCTTGCACGTCGGCGTAGGTGATCTCTTTGAGACCCGCATCGCCCAACACTCCAATCAGCCCTTCGTGCTGGATGTAGAAGCCTTCGATCTTCGGCGTGCCGTAACGATAGAGGCGCGCGTAGGGGAAGAGTGTCACGTCCGCGGTCGTCTTGTTCTCGACCTCGTCCAGGATCTTGAACATATAGTCGGAATCCAACGAAATCATGCGGCGGAAGACGAGGCCCTGGCCGTTGTCGAACACCAACGTCACCGGAGACTGCGGGGTCAGCGCGCCGTCCTTTTCCAGCTTCCACATCGTGTCGCGGTCGGGAAGCTTCAACGTGTTCCCTTGGGCGCTCCAGCCGAGTTCGGCGAAGTAGGGGTTCGGGGCGTCGGCCGGGGAGAAAAACGCGACGTTGGCGCTCTTCGGATCGGCCTTCTCGCGGTATTTGGCGAGCACCACGTCGTCGAAGCGGCCGCCCTTCAGCGCGATGGAGCCTTTGAGGGATGGTGTGTCGATCGCGACGCGCGGGCTCGCCTTGAGTGCGTCCTCGCGGGCACGCAAGGCGAGTTCGGGCGTCAACGGGACCGCGGGCTGGATGCCGGGCTTCGGCGCTTCGCCACCCGCGACGGGCGCCGGCAGCTGGCCAGCAGTTGGGCCAGAAGTTGGGCCAGAATTTGCGGTCGAGCTTGGCGCGGGCACCGGCGCACTGCCGTCCTTGCCAGCGCTCTGGACTTGTTGCGCTGCTTGCGCGGCCTTCTCGCGGTTGAGCCGCGCCTGCTCTTCCTTGAGCCTGGGTTCGGCGTAGAACACCTGCCAAAGGAACAACACCGCCATCGACAATCCGACGGCTAGCATCAAGTTGGTGGAGTTCTCGGGCTCTCTGCCTTGCATGGGGCCTCAGTTGGTCGGGCGCGGGGTCGCGATCGAAGTCGAACAGTCCGTTTCATTGCCGAGTTGAGCCCGGTTTGGAATACGTCACCCAGTCACGCCGAGCGCGAACGGGTGCGCCGTGGGCCAGAATTACTGCAGGTCAGAATAAGAGCGATCTACCGGTGCGGCTTATCGCCGCCAGTCGTTTTGCCTTCAGGCGTTCCAACGTCAGGTTTATCGCTTTCGGAATTCTGGCCGCGGGGCTTCTTCCGCCGGGTTGCAGCGTGATGCACGCGATGGAGAGCGTCTTCAAGCTCTTTCTTGAGATCGACGAATGGTTGCCCTAACGAAGGCCCGCGCGCAATGACGACATAGTCGAAGCCAGGACGCGCGGAGCCAGGCGCCAACTGTTCGAGTGCCGCCTTGAGCCGGCGCCGGATGCGGTTGCGGTCGACAGCCGTGCCGATCTGTTTGGTGATCGTAAAACCGAAGCGCGGTCCGGGACTGGGATATGATGGCTCGGGGCGCGGTCTGGTTTCAAGCACAAACGACGGCGACGACCAGCGCATACCTCCGCGGATGCGCAGGAACTCCGGTCGCTTCTTGAGAGTGACCAGCGCCACCCGTCACTCCGCTGAGACGCCAATCCGGCCACAGTGACGGCGCCGCGACGGGCTGTCGTGAGCCAATGGCCATGCCGGCAAGCGATCAGGCCGACAGGCGCTTGCGGCCCTTGGCGCGGCGACGGGCGAGAACCCGGATGCCGCCCGGCGTCTGCATACGCTTGCGGAACCCGTGGCGACGCTTGCGCACGATCTTGCTTGGCTGAAAGGTACGTTTCACGTCGATTCTCCGTGCGTTGCCGCGCCAAGCCGAGTAAGCTCCGGCGCTCCGGGACGAGGTGTGCGATACCCAAGCAGGGCGTGCCCACGGGCTTCAGGCGCATCTCATCGATGGATGGATCGAGAGGCTTATAGGTTCGTGTCCGGGTGAAGTCAACGCCACCGACACGCTGCCAGCACGATCTGGCGAGCAAGTGTCGGCAGAACAGGCGTTGTCCGGTAAAAATTCGCGCACTCCGCGGCAGACGACGACAACGCAGTTGAGCCAACCCGAAACCAATGCACTATGGGCATTGGAACTCACAAATCGTCCAGGCTACTTCTTGGGTGTCCTGGGGGGCTTGCTCACGGAGGATCACAAGCACCTCAAAGTTCTCACGAGCGCTTGAGACCCCATTTTCATTTCAAATGAAATGCATCAGTTTCCGAACGTCTCAAACGTTCCGTAAATCTGAACTATTGATCCGACAGAGGTAGCAGCATGTCCGTCGTTCTCCACGACCACTCCAACGAATATGGTGAATGGCGCTTCCGCCTGATGCGTGTAGGCGTCTCGGTTTTGATGGCAGCCGCAGGCGTTTTCGCCATCGGCAGCGCGAAGGCCGCAACAGTTGGCGAGACGTTCGCCAAGTTTTCGGCTGGTTCTACGGCATCTGTCGACCACGGCGTCTGGGATAAGCTGCTCAAGACTTACGTCATACCTGGGCCGGACGGCATTAATCGCGTGGCTTACGCCAAGTTCAAGTCGACCGGCCACGCAGAGCTCAAGAAGTACGTCGCGGTCCTCGAAGCAGTCGATGTCGCGTCGCTCGACCGGCCTGAGCAGTTCGCCTTCTGGGCAAATCTCTACAACGCGAAGACGATCGACGTGGTGCTGGACAAATATCCGGTGAAATCGATCAAGGACATCAGTTTGGGTGGCGGGCTTTTCGCGCTGGTGACGGGCGGCCCGTGGAAAGGCAAGTCGACCAAGGTCAAGGGCCAGGACTTGTCGCTCGACGATATCGAACACGGCATTCTGCGGCCGGGGTTCAAGGACGCGCGTGTTCACTATGCGGTAAATTGCGCGTCGTTCGGATGCCCCAACCTCGCGACGGAAGCGTTTACCGGAGCCAAACTCGAGGCTCAGTTGGACGCTGGCGCGAAAGCCTACGTCAATAACCCGCGCGGCATTCGCTTCAGTGGCGCAAAGGCGACCGTCTCCTCGATCTATAGCTGGTTCCAAGTCGATTTCGGCGGCAACGAGAAGGGCGTCATCGATCATATGCGCAAGTACGCAACGCCCGAGCTGAAGGCCAAGCTGGATGCAATCACCGGGTTCGATGGACACGACTACGACTGGTCGTTGAACGATACCAAGGGCTGATACGAGCGGCCTCTAGCCGGAACAAGGAGAAAGTAGAAATGGAATCGTCCGAAAGCCGGACCGCCGCTGGCGCAGGTGGCGGATTGACCCGCTGGTTGCCGCTGCTGGTCATCGCCGGCCTGATGGTCCTGGTATTCGCCATGGGCTGGCACAAACTTTTGTCGTTCAAGACGATCGGCCTCAACTACGATGTGATGAAGGCGTTCATTGCGAAGAATTTGCTTGCGGCTGTCGCGCTTTATATTCTCGCCTACATCGCGGTTGTCTCACTGTCGCTGCCGGGTGGATTGATCATGACCTTGACCGGCGGGCTGCTGTTCGGCTGGCAGCTCGGCGCACCGGCAACCGTCGTCGGCGCGACCATCGGCGCAACGATCATTTTCCTCATCGCGAAAACGTCGTTCGGTGAAGGCCTTGCGGCAAAAGCCGGACCCTGGATCGGGAAGCTCAAGGACGGGTTCAAGGAAAACGCACTGAGTTATCTTCTGTTTCTGCGCTTGGTTCCAGCCTTCCCCTTCGTGGTCGTCAACTTGGCGCCAGCCCTGCTCGGGGTTCCGCTGCGGACGTACATGATCGGCACATTCTTCGGCATGATGCCCGGCACCACGGCGTTCTCGATCGCCGGCGCCGGCCTGGGAAGTGTCGTCGAAGCCCAGAACGTCGCCTACAAGGCGTGTCTGGCCAAGAATCCCGGCGGCGGCGATGCGCTCTGCCCCTACACGATCGACACCAGCAGACTTGTGACGACAGAGCTTTTGATCGCGTTCGCGGCACTCGGTTTTGTCGCCCTTATTCCTATTGCAGTTAAAAAGTGGAGCAATCGTAATGCAGCCGCATAACACTCAGCTCGGATCTATGGCGGCCAAGGATTCGACCGTGTCGGGTGCAGGGGGTGGCGCAAAGGCGAGCACCAAGACCGGCAGCACCATGTTGAATGGCGGCGAGAAGATCTCGTGCGATATCTGCATCATCGGTGCGGGCTCTGGCGGGTTGTCGGTCGCAGCCGCCGCGGCGGCGTTCGGCCAAAGCGTCGTGCTCATCGAAAAGCACAAGATGGGAGGCGATTGCCTCAACTATGGATGCGTGCCGTCGAAGGCCCTGATCGCGGCGGGCAAGCGGGCGCACGGGATGCGCACGTCGGCGCCGTTCGGTATTCGGCCGGTCGAACCCGAAGTCGATTTCAAGGCGGTGCACGACCACGTTCGTGGTGTCATCGGCGCCATCGAGCCCAACGACTCGATCGAACGGTTCACGGGCCTCGGGGTGCGCGTCATCACGGGTGCGGGCAAGTTCCTCGATCGTGAAACAGTGATGGCTGGCGAGCATCGGATCACCGCACGCCGCTTCGTGATCGCGACCGGCTCGTCGCCCGTGGTGCCGCCGATTCCCGGCCTCGACAGCGTTCCCTACTTCACGAACGAAACCATCTTCGACAACACCCAGAAGATCGAACACCTGATCGTCGTCGGCGGCGGGCCGATCGGCATGGAAATGGCGCAGGCTCACCGCCGGCTGGGTTGTCGAGTGACCGTACTCGAAGGCATCAAGGCGCTCGGCAAAGATGATCCCGAGATGACGGCGATCGTGCTGAAGCACCTGCGCGCAGAAGGTATCGATATCCGCGAGGGCGCAAAGGTGGAACGCGTCGAAGGCGGCCTAGGCGAAGTGAGGATCTCGGTGGCCACGGCCAACGGGTCGGAGATGATCTCGGGTACTCATGTTCTGATGGCTGCAGGGCGCCGCCCTAATCTCACCGACCTCGGCCTCGAGGCGGCAGGCGTCAACTATGAGCGGCGCGGCATCACGGTCGATGCCGGAATGGTCACCTCGAACCCGAAGATCTTCGCCATCGGCGACGTGACCGGTGGCCTGCAGTTCACGCATGTGGCCAACTATCACGCAGGCATCGTGATCCGCCGCGTGCTGTTCAAGATGCCGGCCAAGGTCGACAACGGGTTGGTGCCCTGGGTCACCTACACCGAGCCCGAATTGGCCAACGTCGGCCTCAGCGAGGAGCAGGCCAAGGCCAAACACGGTAAGATCAGCGTGCTGCGCTGGCCCTATCACGAGAACGACCGCGCCCAGGCCGAGCGCGAGACGGACGGCCACGTCAAGGTCATCACGGACGCCAAGGGCCGCATCCTTGGATGTTCTATTGTGGGCCTCCACGCGGGTGAACTCATTCAGATGTGGTCGCTGGCGGTGTCGCAGAAAATGAAGATCAAGGCGATGACCGAGTGGATCTCGCCCTACCCGACATTGGGCGAGGTGAACAAGCGCGCGGCCTATCGCTTCTACGCGACGGCGGCCAGCAACCCGCTTGTCCGCCGGGCGATCAGCTTCTTGAAGAAATTCGGTTAACTTAAGGAAACGCCGGTAAAGGGTGTCTTGCGGATGCCCATTGTGATGTACAATGTTAGTGTTCCGGTTCAGACACTTGCTTCCGGTCGTAGAGCGCTCCTGAGCAAATGTCTGAACCATGAGGAACACCAGCAACACTCTTAGTCCAGTGTGTTGCGTCTGACGTCTGGTTGCGAGACTAGCCGCGAGGGTGGCAACGGGCAGATGCGTCACACTAGGACAGC
>PEQZ01000050.1 GCA_002928395.1 Hyphomicrobium sp. | reverse complement strand
GGACTGTTGCGCGAAAAGCAGTGACCGGCCCTGCCGCATCGGGTAGCATTTGCGCGGCCTTGAGGTTGGCGATATCCCCGCCCACCATGCACGAGGACGACGGATTATCGGACGACTCGTGTGCCAGCGGTACACGGCCGGACACGCAGTCCGATCGCAGATTGCCGCGCCGCTAATTACCGGCGATAGTCGTCGCCGGTTCGCGGCAGGTGCCGGTTATTCATCGACTGATCAAACCACACGGAGAACGTCCCGCATGCTCCGCATTCTCTCTGTTGCCGCACTCCTGGCCGTGGGCGCGACCGCGCTCGCCGCCCAAAATCTCGATGTGATCAAGGCCCGCAAAGAAATCTTGAAGGGCTTCGGCGCCGCCGCCAAGGATCCGGGCGCCATGTTGAAGGGTGAAGCCAAGTTCGACATCGCCAAGGTTCAGGCGGCGTTAAAGACGTTCCAGGCCGGCGCCGCGAAGTTGCCAGATTTGTTCCCCGCCGACAGCAAGACGGGCGGCGAGACCGAAGCGCTGCCGGTGATCTGGGAGAAGAAGCAGGACGTGGTCGACCGCTTCAAGAAGCTCGCCTCCGAGAGCAAGGCGGCCGAGGCCAAGATCACGGACGAGATCGCGTTCCAGGAAGTGTGGCCGAAGCTGCTCGGCGACAATTGCTCGGGCTGCCACAAGATCTACCGCAAGCCGAAGTGATCAGGGATCGCCGTGACTGATAAATCCAGACACGGACGAGACACGCATGTGCGCGCGTGGGATCTTCCGACGCGCGTCTTTCACTGGACACTCGTCACGCTGATGGCAGCGACGTGGGTGACGTTCTACTACGCGGAGTTCCTGCAGGATCCGACGCTGAAATGGCATCGTTGGACCGGGTACGCGCTGCTCGTGCTGGTGACATGGCGACTGATATGGGGCTTCGCAGGCTCCTCTACCGCGCGCTTCTCGGCCTTTGTCCGAGGGCCGGCCGCGGCGATCGGGTATGGCGCGGATCTGGCGCGAAGGCGTAGCCGGCACTTCCTCGGCCACAACCCGCTCGGCGCCTGGATGGTGTTGGCCCTGCTCGGGCTGGTCGCGTTCCAGGGTGTGATCGGGCTGTTCACGGTCGAGCACAACGACCTGACCGCAGGGCCGCTCTACAAGCTCGTGTCGGAAGACACGCAGAAGCTGCTGACGCGCTGGCATCGGCTGGCGTTCGACTGGGTGATCCTGCCGGCTATCGCCCTTCACGTCGTGGCGAACACGCTGTACGCGCTCATCAAGAAGGACCCGCTGATAACGGCGATGGTGACCGGGCGGAAACCTCGCCACGACTATGAAGACCAGCGCGAAGCGGTGATCGTCGTCCGGCCGATTCTTCGCGGGCTGGCGTGCCTTCTGGTGGCGGCTGCCATCGTCTTCGGCACGATCGCGGTGATGGGCGGCAAGCTGTAGCGAAACTCGGCTACTGCGGCTTCATGAGGTCGATGGCCATCTTCCAGCGCGCGTGCTTTTCGCGCTCCTTGATCCAGTAGGTCATCAAGCTTGAACCCGTGAGTAGATCCCCCGCGAGGCTGTTCTTCTTCGCGTAGTCCTTCCACTCCTGGCTCTCGAACAGAGCGCGGAACAGCTTGTCGTACCAGGCGGCGGCGGCGGCACTCATGCGCGGTGGGCCGACGACGGAGCGCTGCATGAAGTAGTTGAAGTCCATGCCGGTCTCGCGCAACGTCGGCGTGGAGAGATAGGCCTGCAGCCGGCCCGGCGTGAACGCGATGATCGGCTTGGTCAGACCCTTGGGATAGAATTCGTCCTGCTCGGACGGATTGTTGACCGTGGAATCCGCCTTTTTGTCGGCCAGTTCTTTTGCGACTTCACCGCCGCCACCCATGGGGCGATAGGTCATGTCGAGGCCGTAGGTTGCGTTGAGGAATTCAGTAAGCAGCTGATCCTCCGCCCCCTTGCCGGTTCCGGCCATCACCCAGTCCTTGCCCTTGGCCTTCACTGCCGTGACGTAATCGTCGATGGTATTGATATCCTTCCGGTCGCTGTGCACCCAGAGCAGGAACACATCTTCGGCGAGCCGCGCGATGGGGGTAAACTTCGAGACGTCGATCTTGAGGTCCGGCAGGTCGAGCGGCGTCGTGTAGAAACTATTCAGTGTGAACAGGATCGCATGGTCGTCGCCCGGCCGGGCCTGCAGTTTCGCCAGCGCGTCGCCACCGGATCGGCCGGGATCGTTGACGACCGTGAATGGCACGGTCGCGAGGCCCTTCTTGGCAATGACGTCGACCAGGAAGCGGACAGCCTTGTCGGCGCCGCCGCCTGGGCCAGCCATGACCATGAACTCGATCGGTTTGGTCGGCTTCCACGCGCCGGCAGCCGGCGCGGCGAGCTTCTGTGCGATCTTGGCCGCAGGCGCGGCTCCAGGGGGCGGAGCCAAGGATTGCGCGAGAGATTGCCCCGACTGGAGAAAAACCACCGCCAACACGCCGAGGGCGATGGTTGCAAGCCCCGGCACCCGTCGCATGGACTTCGGCTTGGCCGCTGCTGTCATCTGGTTTCCTTTCGACTGAAATCTGTAAGCATCGGCGTCGGGGCATTGAAGAGAGAGGCGATGACGTAGCAGCTCGAGGCCCGCCTCTGCATCACGATCTCGACCCCCCAATAGTCGAGCCATGCCCATCACACCACGAACGCCGTCGCGGACGACGAGACCGCCTTCAGTTCTTGACCCAGACTTCGACGCGGCGATTGAAATTGCGGCCCTCCGGCGTATCGTTGCAGGCGACCGGGGCGAGTTCGCCAAAGGCCCTGGTGACAACCTGCGTACGGACCTGCGCTCCGCCGGCGACGACCAACGACCGCAAGGCCGCCGCCGAACGTCGTTCGGCCAGTTTGAGATTGGTGGCAAAGCTGCCGATCGCGTCGGCGAAACCGATGAGCAGAACCTGCTTGCCGCGATACTCGGGCGACTTCAGAAGTTCGGCCAGCCGTGCGATGTCGGCAATGGCCCGGCTGTCGAGTGTGGCGTCGGCGGTCCCGAACCGGAACGTGGTGGAGAGCCGGCTCGCGCCTTTCAACTCGCTAATCAGGGTGCGCATCATATTGATGTCGAAGTCTTCTGTCTGGGCATTTAGCGCGTAGGCGACGCGAGCCGTCTGCGCCGGGAAATCAAGCAGTTCCGGTGACTGATCGACGAAGTTCACCTCTTTCAGGACGGGCTGCATGGCCGGCGACAATGCGAACGACAAGAGTTCCCTGCCGAGCTGGGACTTCGGCAGGCCGGATGAATAGAGATGCAGTCGGTGGGTCAGCGGATACTCCTCGGTCTTAGCCGCGAAGTTGGAAGGCCGCGTGATCAGACCGCAGGACGATTCGACGTTGACCGGCTTGGAATTGCGGATGAGGCCGATCGTGGTGATGCCGATGCCGTAGCGGTCCTGCGCGACCTTGTCGGACCAGTCGGTGGCGGCATCCAGCCGGATGATGTCTGGCGAGGCCTGCAGCGCCCTTGGCTTCAAAACCATTTCTTCAAAAGCGCCCCAATAGCCCGACGTCTGAACCATGGCATAGACGTTGATCTTGCCTGGTGGCAGTCCGAGTTCAGACCAGTCCTTGATCTGGCCCGAGTAGATCTTGGCGACGTTATCGATCGATAGCGAGACGGCCGGGTTGTCGGGCGAGATCAACACGGTCATGGCGTTGAGCGCATAGACGTGCTCGTTGCCCGGAGCACGCAGATTGCCGAGACCCGCCTTCTGGGCCTTTGCCTGCTCCTCCGGCGTAATCGGACGCGCCGACCACACGACGTCGACCAGCTTTTTTTCCAGTCCGTCGAGACCAGCCGGGACGCCCTGGCGGGCGACGACGAAATTGCCGAGTTCACGGCCGCCAGTATCGGTCAGCTTGAATTCCAGGATCTTGTTGTCGCTGCCGACAGAGCGGACCACTGTGGCGCCGATCGAGCTGGCATAAGCCTGTATCAACTTCGGCATGACGGCCGTGCCCTGGGCACTACCTCCCATCCACGTCGTGGTTCCGAGTTGGCCACTGCGTGCGACAGCAACGGCTCCAGCCGGTGCGGCGGCTATGGGCTGAGACGGGCAGCCGCCGCCGACGCAATCGAACCGCGAGGCTTCCAGCGACATGTTGCCGAGTGCTTTCGATTCGATCACGTACTTCGTGCCATCGAAAGCCTTGAGCTCGCCCTGGATCGTGAAGCCGCCACCCTTCATCTGCAGCGTGATCTCGGCGGCCAGCGCCGATCCCGCAACAAGCATTATCGGGAGCGTACACCCCAAGCCTTTGCCGCACCGCCACACGACCGTCGCTCTTCCTGGTACCTTCCGCTTGCCACCCGTCATTCTAGTCCTCTCCCAAAGCTTGCATATTCCAATGGCTCAGTATGCTCGTTCGCTGTGCGGCTCGTCATCGTTTGGCGCTGATATCGGGAACCGCGTCCTCCATGAACCGGTTGTTGCCGGAAAGCTGGACCCCGCATGGCGCAGCCGCGATCGATCCGCGCTCGCGGCTCACGCGGCCAAACGGTGTAATCAGGATCGTCTCGAAGGCGACGGAGGCTTGCGGTCCCGAACCGCAGACGTCTCCGCCAGGCTGGTCGCCGCGCGACTCGTAGTCGAGTGCCGTGGCGACAACCCCGGACTGCTGCTCATCGTGGTGCCAAAAGGTGTAGACTTCGACTTTGTCGCCTGATCCGCGGCCATCGTCGCTCGTGCTCAGGAAACCGCGACCACGCTTTGTCGATTGCGTCTCCGCGAGAGCCGTATCAGCCGACGATGGCGAACGTACCCAGACGTGGCCCTTGGTACCGGGCAGTGTCGAGTACTCGTAGGCGTGGAGGTCGAGGTTGACAGCAGCCTGCCAGACGACAGCCACTTTGGACAGGCCGCGCAGATCGACGGCTTCGGGTGAGACCGACTGCCGCTTGCCGTCGGCGAATTGCAGGCTAAGCGGCGGGTCCTTGCCTTGGAAAAGGTCGACGATGGCCGTGCCACGTCCCGCGGTGTCGAACTGCCGTTGGAACACGAACTGGCCATATTGGATGACGAACGATTGGTTCGCGCGGCAAGGGGCCTCGATCTCGATCTTGAAGCGGCCACCAGGGATGGCTTGCGCGGCGATCTTATCATTGCCGCATTCGGCGACCGACCGGGCGGCGGCACCACCGGCTGCGATCGTGGGAGCCACGACGGCCGCCTGTTGACGGCGTTCTTCCTGCTTGGCCTTTTCCTGGGCCTGTTCCTCGGCCTTGCGTTTGGCGTCGGCCTCGGTGGCGAGACGGCGTTCTTCCTGCTTGGCCTTTTCCTGGGCCTGCTCCTCGGCCTTGCGTTTGGCTTCGGCGGCCTCGGTGGCGAGACGGCGTTCTTCCTGCTTGGCCTTTTCCTGGGCCTGTTCCTCGGCCTTGCGTTTGGCTTCGGCGGCCTCGGCGGCGAGACGGCGTTCTTCCTGCTTGGCCTTTTCCAGGGCCTGTTCCTCGGCCTTGCGTTTGGCTTCGGCCTCAGCGGCGAGACGGCGTTCTTCCTGCTTGGCCTTTTCCAGGGCCTGTTCCTCGGCCTTGCGTTTGGCTTCGGCCTCGGCGGCGAGACGGCGTTCTTCCTGCTTGGCCTTTTCCAGGGCCTGCTCCTCGGCCTTGCGTTTGGCTTCCGCCTCGGCCTCGGTCAATGGCAGTCGCCGCTCATCAACGAAGCTCGGCGGTGCGCGCTGTGTGGCGACGACCGCGGAGATCGCAAAAATTGGCAGCAATACGAGTGAAATGCCGAGACCCAAACGACGGCATGCGGATGAGCTCAAAAGCACCATGTCACGGCCTCACTCGATTGATCGCGGCGTCTATGTCCCGACAGCCCCCTGCCGCCTTGCCGCGCTGGTAGATCGCAAGTGCTTTGGCTTTGCTGCTGGCGACACCGAGACCGAATTCGTGAAGCGCGCCGAGGAAACACAACGCGGTGGCGTCGCCGCTGTCGCCGGCCATCTCCCAGAGCAAGCGCGCCTTGCCGTAATCAGGCGGACCGGATGTCGGTTGGGCATAGAGCGTACCAAGCTTTGTCAGCGCCCACGCCAGCTGCGGCGTGCCGACCGACATTGAAATCGACTTGCGCAACCAGAACGACGCTTCCTGGGGATCGGCAGGACCACTGGTTCCATGCAGGTTCTCGTCGGCGAGCTTGAGTGCCGCGGCGAGATCGATCTCGGTGGCCTGGCGCCCGCGAGGACTGACCACGGCAACCGCCAGCACGTCCGATAGCGATGCTGCTCCAGAGATCGGCTCGCCTGTGACGGGTGGGACGGCGCCGGAGCCGCCCTGGCGTAGTGCCACCAGACCCGTCAATGCCCCAGCGACGAGAAAGCCCAGCCCGAACGGAACGCCCATGCTAAGCTGGCGGCGCTGGGACGCATTGGGTTTGGCAGCAACAGGCACCACCGCCCGCGGCCTGTTCGGGTCGGCCGCCAGTGCGGTACCGGTCAGCGGTGACGACACCGACATGTCGCGTTTCAGCCGATCATGAGTAACCGGCGTATCATACATCGTGGCCAACGGTAAGAATTGCGCCGCGGCCATCTGGACGCCATCGTCGCCCGCGTCGTCGCGATACCGCAGCTGCGCCAGATCGGTACGCGCATCAAGCTGCTTGTGGTCGTGGCCGAAAACGATGGGATCATTGCCCGCTCCGTTCATGCGGCGCTTCAGCTGGAGCAACGCCTCGGCCTCTTCGTGCTGGTGCGTCGATCGAGCGGCCGCATCCAGCTCGGCGGCGAGTTCGGCGGCGGTCAAGACGGCGGGAGAGGCCTCGGCTGCGATCGACACGGGCAGGTCTGGCCACAACACCTCGGCCTTTACGAACGCCGAGGGAACCGAGACCGAAACCGGCGTGCCTGGCAGCAGCGATGGGCAATCGACCACATCGGGCCCGACGACAATCTCGACCCCTTGGGGCGTCAGCCGCGTCTCCAGCGGCGTGAGGTCGCCTTTTGGCCAGCCGGCTGGCAAAAGTTCCGCGTCGAGTTCGTCCACCGGTTCGATCCGCAAGGTCGCATTGGCTGGCAACAGCCACAGCCCGTTGACCCGGATGATCGCATGACCACCCTGGGACCGCCCGGTGTCCTCGACCACTTCAATTCTGATCTCGCTCACAACGCGACCTCGAATGGATTGGATGCAAAACCTGACAGCAGCTCGCCGAGTTCTCGATCGCGCTCTGCCGTGCCGACCAGACCGGACACGGCTGCGATGTTTGCCTCGACCAGCCCTGCGTAGGCACGGGCCCAACTGTCTCCGCCGAATTTCGATGGCTTGTCCGTCGATTTGACCCCTATGCCGACCCCTATGCCGACCCTGGGCCGTGGCTCGGCGAGCCCCAGCTGGCGGTCGGGCGCGATCGCTGTCAAAGCCCGATCCGCGACTGGCAGATGAACAGATCGGCTTATCGACGCCCGGCTATCTGCAGACGGCACGACGTTGGAGCGCAAGCGAGCAAGATTAGTGCCAATGGTATGCGAGCAACTGGCCGCCCGTGGACCCAGCCGAAAGTCACCGGGCTGGCGACCTGCAACCCGACGCCCCGCTGCGTCTGCGAGCGTGGATACGACGCTCGTTCGGGCGGCACCGATGGCGATTTCGTCGATCATATGTTGCAGCACGGTTTGCGGAGCCCCCAAGTGCCGACAAAACCTCGTCGAGCGCCCAGCTTGACGCATCGCACCGACCCAATAGGCCGTCGCGGCTGCGGCAATGTCATGGCCAATTGATGAACTTTGTTGGGCCAAGTCGAGTTGGGTTGCTTGTGGTGGCTCGACACCGGTCGGCGTCGAATGTGGCGCGCGCTCCGAGCTGAGCCCTGCGTCGTCGCTATGTTCGGTGAAGAGCATCCGGGCTTGCGCCGGCAAGGCAACCTGACGGGAGGCCATAGCCGGCTCCGAAACGCCACCGGCAGTTGCTACGGGACCAGAGCAGAGATCGCTACCTGGGCCAGGCGAAGACGTTACGCCAAACATGCACCATACTCGCACGCCGTATCTCGGCCTTGCAGGACGCAGCCTTCAAACATGACGCTTTGCCGGCAAGAACAATCCTGAGGGTCATCTCAGAGGCCCACCCCCATCACACCAAGCCTTGCTGGCAACGCAGCTTGCAGCTGCACGCGGCGTCATGCCACGCCACTACACTCAGCTAGCCTGCTGAACGCTCGAAACAATTCATCTCGAATATCGTCAATAGTACGCAATCCCGTTGTCGAGGCGCGATACCCTACCGGGCAGTTGGATCATGAGTTCAGCGCCGCGCGGCTCATCAGCCACGTTCTTGCGCTCCCGTTGCGATGTTTTTGTGACACATGGGCGGCGGTTTCTGCGGCGTTCAATCGTCGATTGCAGACGCAAACAAAGACTTTCCGAGCACGGATCGGGATGCAACCGGCTGGTTTCAGTCGCCAGGCGCGCGGGCTGACGTTAACGGTAAGTTAGGATGCCATCACAATGATTTGGAGGAGAGAAATGGCGATTCGCTTGTAGCTCTCTCTACGGAATCTCTTTCTTGATATGCACTGTTGCCGCAAATCGAGTTTTCAGCGACCATTCCACTCGATCTAGCGAAGACGTTCAATCTTAGATTGCGGTCCGCGCGTCGATCGGTTATCCGGATAATACGATGTGCTCAGTTTGATTTGCCGTGAGTCGGTGTGTTGCGTTCAAGGCCCTCTGCAACAACTCGACAGGCTGGTTCATGCGCGCCGGAAACCTCCGTTCGTTACTCATTTCGACGGTAGCCCTGATGGCGAGCGGATGCGTGCTGCATCCTGTTCCCTTGGGAGAAAATGAGCTGAATGATGCCGCATGGCGCAATCAGCAGCGGGTGACCGCGGATCAGGAGGCGTTGGGCAAGAGCATCGACCTCTACGAGGCGATGGCGCGGGCGCTCAAGTACAACCTAGACCACCGGGTCGAAATTGCCGAGCAATCGGTCCGGCGCGGCGAACTGGACCTCAGCCATTTCAGCCTGCTGCCGAATGCAGTGGCGAATAGCGGCTACGCGGTGCGCGACAACTTCAATGCGTCGTCAAGCTTCAATCTGACCAACAACGTGCAGAACTTCAGTGAAAGTACCAGCCAGGAAAGACGTATCGGTTCCGCCGATATCGGCTTCAGCTGGAACATCCTCGATTTTGGCCTGTCTTACGTGCGCGCACGGCAATCCGCCGACAAGGTGCTGGTCCAAGAAGAGCTGCGTCGCAAGGTCATGCATCGCATCGTCGAGGACGTTCGCAGCGCCTACTGGCGGGCCGTGAGCACCGAGCGGCTGATGCAACGTTTGCGGTCGCTCGAGGGCGAAACGAAGACGGCGCTCGATGAAACGCGTGCACTTTATTCCTCGCGTCAGACGTCTCCAATAACGGCACTGACCTATGAGCGCGAGTTGGTCGAGATCAAGCAGAAGATCGGCGAGATCCAGCGCGATCTGAATACGGCCAAGGCGCAGTTGGCCGCGCTCATGAATATCGGCCCGGAAACGGAATTTGCGATTGCTAGGAACGATCGCGACAAGGGCAATCTCGAACTCCAGGCTGGGCTCAAGGACATGATCTCCACGGCCTTGTTCAACCGGCCGGAGCTGCGCGAAGTCGAATATCGGCTCAGAATCAACGAGCACGAGGCCGATGCGGCTCTGTTGGAGCTGCTGCCGGGCTTGCAGACGTACGCTGGCACCAATTACGACAGCAACGACTTCCTGCTGAACGCGCAATGGCTGAACTGGGGCGCCAGGGCGAGCTGGAACCTGATCAAGGTGTTCAACTACCCGGCACGCCGCGCCGTGGTGGAGCGGCAGGACGAGCTGCTCAAGACGCGTGGCCTCGCTCTGACGATGGCCGTGATGACGCAGGTACACGTGAGTCGTATCCGCTTCCTGCACGCGCGCAAGGAACTGGCCACGGCAGCCGAGTATAGCGAAGTCCAGACGCGGCTCGTCCAGCAAATGCGGACCGAGGCCGCAGCCGACCGGATCAGCAAGCAGACGCTGATCCGCGAAGAGATGAACACGCTGGTTGCCGATGCCAGGCACGACATCGCCTATGCAACGCTGCAGAACGCGTATGCCAACCTGTTTTCGTCGATGGGCCTCGATCCCTATTCGTGGGAGATCGACCGCGAGCAAAGCGTCGGGTCGCTCGCCAAACAGCTTCGCGAGTTGTGGCTCGAGCGTGGCGATGTCAGCGCGGGCTGGTCCAAACGGATGGCGGCGGCGAAGTGACGCCGCCAGTCATCGTTGGAATTTTTTTCGATCAATAACAGGTACTTGAAAACGTTCGGCGTGTGCGGTCTCTTAACTGTCCGTCAGTGATTGTGCCGGAATACTCCAAGTCTCCGGGGCAAGCAAATTGCCCTGCCTTCGACTGATCGGACTGACGACATGGGCATCATGGCACCACCGCGACGGGCTTACGCATGCAGCGTCACCAGGGTCGAAACACAGGCGCTGCGGTGTGGGCCTGCATCAGGTTTGATCGATCGCCAAACGGCGTGCCGGGTGATTACGGCGGCGGCCATCGTCATTCTTTCGGCCTTCGTCATCCAGCCCACGCTGGCAAGCGATCTCAAGAACGACCAGGACGGCATTCCGGTTCGCGGCGTCGTACGCGCTGTCGACCAAGCGGCTTTTTCGACCGACCTCGGCACCCGTGTGGTGAAGATCGAAGTGCGCGAAGGCGTAGCGTTCAAGACTGGCGACCTGTTGGTCGAGTTCGATTGCCGCAAGCCGCGCGCCGAGGCGGCCAGTGCCGAAGCGGTGCACAGGGAGATGCGACTGACACTCGAGAGCAACGTCCACCTCGAAAAACACCAGGCCATCGGCCGCCACGATGTCGAAATCTCAAAGGCCCGGGTGGCCAAGGCAGCGGCCGAAGCCGACGCGCTCAAAGCACGTCTTGATCAGTGCAGGGTGATGGCGCCGTTCGACGGCCGCGTCTCCGAACTCGGCGTGCATGTGCACGAAGTGCCAGCGCCATCGAAACCCTTCCTCGCCATCGTCGGCGCATCTCGGC
Source organism: Hyphomicrobium sp. (assembly GCA_002928395.1). Classification (GTDB taxonomy): domain Bacteria; phylum Pseudomonadota; class Alphaproteobacteria; order Rhizobiales; family Hyphomicrobiaceae; genus JAKAML01. The sequence goes on along the minus strand of PEQZ01000050.1, from coordinate 4,337 downwards.
TGGAGGTCGAGTTGATCTTGCCGTCGTCATGGCTCAGCTGGTTGAAGGCTGGCGCCGAATTCACGTTCGCCGTCGACGAAACGCGGCGCAGCTACCCGTTGACAGTCTCGCGCCTCGGCGCGGCGGTCGATCCGGTAAGCCAGATGATCAAGGTGATCGCGGTGTTGCAACCTGCGACCGGCGAGATACTGCCCGGCATGAGCGGAACTGCGATGTTCAAAGCCGTGAACGGATAGTCAGTCATGGCGCCGATCACGAGCCGCATCCGCAAGGCAGCATCCGCGCCAAGCCACCCGGCCGCGCAAAAGGCCGCGGCGCCGCCTGCGGTACCCGATGCCCCACAGGCCGCGCCGCCGGTCGCGAGTGCGTCGAGGCCCATACTCGAGGTCGCCGACAGCCAATCGGGCTTGATCGCGCTGCTCAAGGTCGAGGCCGATGCGCGGTCGGCCTCCAGCAAACGCGATCTCACATTCCTCATTGCCAACGAAACGCGCAAGCTGTGCCGGGCGCGACAAGTGTTCGTGCTGACTTGGCGGCGCGGCAAGCTCGAGGCGGAAGCCGTGTCGAGCCTCGCGGCCGTCGATCGCAGCGCGCCGTTGATCGTGTGGATCGAGAAGCTGGCCAGCGAGGCCGCGACGGGAATCGGTTCAACAGCGCCAAAAATGGTTTCGGAGGCCATCGCACTCGACCCGGTGCGCGCCGGCGATGTCGATCCATCGGCTCGAGCCTACCCCTTCCGCAATCTTCAGATGCTGCCGCTGCGGCACCGCGACGGCGAAATGCTGGGTGCGATCGTGTTGGCGCGCGAGATCCCGTGGGCCGAACAGGATATGGTGATCGCCCACCGGCTCACGGCATCGTTTGGACACGCATGGTCGGCACTGCTGTCGCCGCGTCGGCAATCGCTGTGGTCGCGGATCTCGCGGGGCCACGCGGCAGTCGGGGCGGCGGTGCTGATGGCGCTCGCGTTCATGCCGGTTCCGCTGTCGGCTCTGGCGCCTGCCGAGGTCGTGGCTCGCGGCGCGACGGTCGTGGCCGCCCCCATTGACGGCGTCATCGACGCCGTGGTTGTGGAGCCCAACCAGCAGGTTCAGCCGGGGGATGTATTGGTCCGCCTCGCCGACATCACGCTGAAGAACCGGTACGAGGTCGCGGAGCGCGAGGTCACGGTGGCGGACGCGCGGCTGAAGCAGGTTACGCAACTCGCATTCTCTGATCCGCGCGGCATGCACGAGCTCGGAATCGTGCGCGCGGAGCTTGCCCTCAAAATAGCCGAGCGCAATTTTGCCCGCGACATGCTGGGGCACACGGTCATCAGTGCCAGTCGCGGCGGCATCGCGGTGTTCTCCGACAAGCGCGAATTGACGGGCAAGCCGGTAGCCGTGGGTGAGCGCATCTTGGAGGTTGCCGACCCAGGCCTGCTCGAACTCAGAATCGATCTGCCGGTGGCCGACGCCATCACCCTGCGGGCGGGCGCCAAGGTCGCTGCGTTTCTCGATTCAGATCCGCTAAGACCGTACGCGGCGAGCGTCGAACGGTCCGACTACAAGGCCCGGCCGGGTGAAGGCGATGTCGCCTCGTTCCGCGTGATCGCCGCTTTGGCTGACGACGGGCGGGCACTGCCGCGTCTCGGCGTGCGCGGAACCGCACAGATATACGGCGACCAAGTGCCGCTCGGGTTCTATCTGTTCCGCCGCCCCATTGCGGCGGCGCGGCAGTGGACGGGGCTGTGATGCTGCCGCAAGGACCAGCGCCGATGCCAGAGCTGCGGCAGGAGCTGCGGCTCGAACGCGGTGCCGACACACTGACCGGCGCGCCCACCTGGCTCGTCATCGATCCGGTCGCGAACCGCTACATTCAGATCGACGAGACCGCCTACCAACTGCTGTCGATCTGGGCGCCCGGCCGCAGTACGGCCGAGATCGCGGCGCGGGCACTCGACCGCTTCGGCGTTATCGTCGAGGACAAGGAGATCGGCGAATTCGCGAGCTTTCTCGCCACCAGCAATCTGACCATTGAACCGGCCCGCGACGGTTGGCGATCGTTCGCCGATGCCGCCAGCAAGCGCGAGCACGGCTGGCTGATGTGGGCCGTTCACAATTATCTTTTCATCAAGCTGCCACTTCTGAAGCCGCAGACATTTCTCGACCGTACACTGCCGTCGACCGCGATATTCTTCACCCGCGGGTTCTGGACGGCGATCGCCGCGACCGGCCTCGTGGGCCTTTATCTGGTCTCCCGACAATGGGAGACGTTCACCACCACGTTCATGAACTTCATCTCGTGGGAAGGTGCTGCGGCCTACGGGCTCACGCTGATCGCGGTGAAGAGCCTGCACGAGCTGGGTCATGCCTACACGGCCGCGCGCTATGGTTGCCGCGTGCCGTCGATGGGCGTCTGCTTCATGGTGCTGATGCCCGTCCTCTACACGGATGTGACGGACGCCTGGCGCCTGCGCTCGCGGCGCCAGCGGATGATCATCGATGCCGCCGGAATGACGGTTGAACTCGGGCTCGCGTGTGTGGCGACCGCGTTGTGGGCGTTTCTGCCCGATGGCCCCGTCCGCGGTGTCGCGTTCTCGGTCGCGACGGTGGGCTGGATCTTGAGCCTCGCGGTCAATCTCAATCCGCTGATGCGTTTCGACGGCTACTATCTGCTGTCTGATTTTCTCGGTATCGACAATCTGCAGTTCCGGTCGTTCGCATTCGGCCGCTGGCGGATGCGGGAGATCTTGTTCGGGCTCGGGGCACCGCCACCGGAAGCCCTGCCCAAGCGCACGGCCACGATCCTCGTCGTATACGCCTGGCTCGTCTGGCTCTACCGTCTCGTGCTGTTCACCGGCATTGCGCTGTTGGTCTATCACATGACGTTCAAGGTTCTCGGTGTCGTGCTGTTCCTGATCGAGATCGTCTATTTCGTTGCGCGCCCGATGTCGACCGAGTTCACGGCATGGTGGGCGGCGCGCGTTGCGATCAGGCAGCGCAACCGGACCTGGATCAGCGCCGGTATCGCGGGCGTGCTTGTGCTGCTGATGACCGTACCGTGGTCAACGCGAATCGACGTGCCGGCGGTGATCGAGGCCGCCGAAATGACCCGTCTCTATCCGACCCGACCGGCAGAAGTTGTATCGATTCATGTGGCGCAGGGACAGTTGGTGGCGGCCGGTGCGCCGATCGTGACGCTGACGTCGCGCGAACTGGCCCACGAACTTCAGCTGACCGACAAGAAAATCGCCCTCGTCGAGTTGCGGCTCGCCCGGCGCGGGTCGGATGCCGAGGACCGGAGCAAGAGCCTGTCGCTGGAGCGCGAGTTGCAATCGCTGCGCACGAAGCGATCGGGATTGGCGGCGGAACAGGGTGAACTCACCGTCCGTGCGCCGCACGCGGGCGAGGTGGCCGAACTCAACCTCGAGGTTCAACCGGGACGACACATTACCCGCGCGGAGCCGATCGCGCTGATCCGCAGCCGGGACCGGGTGATGGCCCGGGGCTATCTCGCCGAGCACGATCTCGCGCGGCTCGGCCACCAGAGCCCTGGCCGGTTCGCCTTTGACAATCCGATGTTGGCGCGGCAGCCCGTGACACTCAAATCGGTGGCGGGTGCGGCGTCAGCCTCGATCGAGATTGCGGAGCTGGCGTCCCAGCACGGCGGACATATCGCTGTCAGGCCGCAGTCCGATGGTCGCAATACCCGTCGGCTGGTTCCGACGGCGGCGAGCTATCTGGCGACTTTCGAGGTCGATCCCGCGGGCGAGGCGCCAGAAAAGTCGGAGCGCGGCATCATTCAGCTCACGGGCTCGCCACAGAGCTTCCTCGCGCGCGCTTGGCGCCATACGTTGAAGGTGCTGGTCCGCGAAAGCGGCGTTTAGCCAGGCTTGCCGGCAGACAACGTTGCTATTTGCAGAGCCGGCTGATGGCGGTGCCGAGGCCGGCGGTGCAGCGCTGATCCGGCGTGCAGTATTTCTTGTCGATCTTCGAAAAAGACAGGATGCCGGTCCCGTCGGCGCAGCGAACGACCATCTCGAGAATGGGTCCGCGATCAATCACCGCTTCGACCCGTGAGCCTGGACGATCAAACGCCGGATATGTGGTGAACGACGCTGCGGCGAAAACGCCGGCGATAACGCTACTCGATAATGGCACGGGTCACTCCGCTTGTTCGGTTTTAACCATCATGCCCTCAACCGGCTGATCGAGGCTGGTAAAGGGTTGACTGACCGAAAGCAAATCGCGAGCCAACTTTGCGAGCGTAGGCGCCGCGGTATCTCCTTGTTGGCCGCATGCCCCAGGAATGGCCGACGTTTTCGTGGCCTGGCGACCGGATCGGAAATCCAAAAA